>NZ_JBKGXT010000001.1:0-438750 GCF_046546495.1 Pseudonocardia nantongensis
CCGCCTCCACGGCGAGCTCGGCCTGATCCCACCCGTGGAGCACGAAGCCCTACACGCCGCCACCGAGGCCGCCCGGCAACCCGCCGGAGCGTGAGAACCGAGCCTCTACCAAACCCGGGACTTGACAGTGCTGTTCATCGCCTCCCGCGTCGGTGAGCAACGGATCGAGCCGGTCATCCGACGCCTCGTGCCGTTCCTCGTCGCATTGGTCGTGGTGCTGGCCGTGGTCGTCTTCGTCCCGCAGCTGTCGCTGTGGTTGCCCACGCAGCTCGGCCTGCTCTCAGGAGGCTGACGACGCCGGCGATGAGCTGCCTCCCGACGCCGCCATACCGCAGGTAGAAGGGGGTCAGCACGGCATCGGAGCGGGACCGGGCGGGTCAGAGCTTGAACACGTTCCGGGGATTCTCCGACACCAGGGAATGCAGGGTGTCCGCCGCCTCGTCCTCGCCGAGTCGGTGCCGGACGACGAGGTCGGCGAGATGCGCGGCGTCGAGCCGGCGGGACATGTCGTGCCGGGCCGGGATCGAGCAGAAGGCGCGGGTGTCGTCGATGAAGCCGGACGTCCGGCTGAAACCGGCGGTCTCGGTGACTGCAGAGCGCCAGCGCGCGATCGCGTCCGGGGCGTCGAGGAACCACCACGGGGCTCCGATGTAGACCGACGGGTAGAACCCGGCCAGCGGGGCGAGCTGGCGGGAGAACACCGTCTCGTCGGTCGTGAAGACCACGAGGTGGAACCCGGGGGTGGTGCCGAAGCGCTGCAGGAGCGGGCGGAGGGCCTCGGTCAGCTCGATGCCGGTCGGGATGTCGTGCCCGCGGTCCGGACCGAAGCGTTCGAAGGTCGGACCGTGGTGGTTGCGCAGGATCCCTGGGTGCAGGGTCATGACCAGGCCGTCCTCGGCCGACATCGCCGCCATCTCGGTCAGCATGTGCCTGCGGAAGGCCGTCGCTTCCGCGGCCGAGGCGTCCCCGCGCAGCGCCCGACGATAGATGTCGGCGGCGACCGCCTCCTCGAGCGGATCGGTCCGGACGTCGGCGTGGCTGTGGTCGGCCGAGGTCGCGCCGTTGTCGATGAAGTACCGGCGGCGCCGGCGCAGCGCCTCGAGGTAGCCCCGGTAGTCGGCGGTGTCGGTGTCGGCGGCCGCCCCGAGCGCGGCGACGGCTGCGGGCCAGTCGTCGGCGGCGGGCTCGAGATAGCGGTCCGGCCGGAAGGTGGGGATCACCCGTCCGGCCCAGGACGGGTCGTCGCGCAGCGCGCGGTGTGGTCGCAGGTCGTCCGCGGGGTCGTCGGTGGTCGCCAGCACCTCGATCCCGAATCGGCGGAACAGGGCGCGCGGCCGGAACTCCGGTGTCGTCAGGGCGGCCGAGATGTGGTCGTACAGCGCGTCGGCGTTGTCCGCCGAGGGACGCTCGCGGACGCCGAAGATCTCGCTTAGCTCGACCTCGAACCAGTACTGCACCGGGGTGCCGCGGTAGACCGGCCACAGCTCGCAGAACGCGCGCCATGCCTTGCGCGCGGCGCCCTCGTCCAGGGGCGCCCGGGCGCCCACACCGAGGTGCTCGAGCGGGATCCCCGAGGCGTGCAGCAACCGGGTCACGTAGTGGTCCGGGCTGATCAGCAGCGAGGTGGGGTCGCTGAACGGGGTGTCCTCGGCGAGCCACCGCGGATCGACATGACCGTGCGGCGAGACGATCGGCAGGTCCCGGACCGAGTGGTGCAGCTCGCGGGCGATCCGGCGGGTGACCGGGTCGGGCGGGAACAGGCGGTCCGGATGAGGCTGCAGCGCAGGCATGATGCGCAGGATCGACGTCACTCGGGACACCGGGCAAGTGGTTGCCACGGCTTGCGGCAGACCTTGCGACGTTCGCCGGAGCCGACGAGCGTGGCCACATGGCGATCCCGACGCTGCAGGTCCCGATGACCGGATCGGCCGAGACGGTCCTCGAACCCGACGAGGTGCGTGGCTTCGTGGACGACCAGCTCGGCCGGCTGCCGGTGGAAGGGCGGTCGGTGTGCGTCGTCGTCCCCGACGGGACGCGCAGCTGTCCGCTGCCCCTGCTGATCGAACGCATCCACCGCTCGCTGGCCGGCCGCGCCCGGCGGCTGGTCGTGCTGGTCGCGCTCGGTACGCACCAGCCGATGGCCGACGCCCGGCTCGCCACCCACCTCGGCTACGACGCCGACGGCCCGGACCGGGTCTATCCCGGTATGACGGTGCTCAACCACGAGTGGTGGGACCCGGACAGCCTGGTGTCGGTCGGCGTGATTCCCGGCGACCGGGTCCGGGAGCTGTCCGAGGGCCGGCTGGGTGACCCGGTCGACGTCCGGGTGAACCGGCACGTGGCCGAGGCCGACCTGGCGCTGGTGGTCGGGCCGGTGTTCCCGCACGAGGTGGTGGGGTTCTCGGGCGGCAACAAGTACTTCTTCCCCGGTGTGGCCGGTCCGGAGATCATCGATCTGTCCCACTGGCTCGGTGCGCTGATCTCGAGTGTCGAGATCATCGGTACCCGGGGGATCACCCCGGTCCGGGCACTGATCGACGAGGCCGCCGGGATGATTCCGACCGAGCGCCACGCCCTGTGCCTGGTGGTGCGGTCCGGCGCCGTGGATCTGCACGCGATGGCGTTCGGGTCACCGGAGCAGGCATGGGCCGCGGCCGCCGAGGTCTCCGCGCAGACCCACGTCCGCTACCTGGACCACCCGGTGCGTCGGGTGGTCTCGGTGATGCCTGCCAAGTACGAGGACATCTGGACCGCGGCCAAGGGCTTCTACAAGCTCGAACCCGTCGTCGCCGACGGCGGTGAGGTGGTGATCTACGCGCCCGGCATCAGCACGGTCTCGGAGACCCATCCGGAGATCGAGGAGATCGGCTACCACTGTCGGGACTACTTCACCGCGCAGTGGGAGCGGTTCCGGCACGTCCACTGGGGGGTTCTCGCGCACTCGACCCACCTGCGCGGGGCCGGGACCTATGACCCCGTCGGCGGTGAGCGGTTGCGGGTACGGGTCACGTTGGCGACCGGTATCCCGCGAGCGACGGTCGAGGGTGTGAACCTCGGCTGGGCCGATCCCGCCGGGATCGATCTGGAAGCCGCGCGCGCCGACCCGGAGACCCTGGTCGTGGAGCCGGCGGGGGAGATCCTCTACCGGTTGCGCCGGCCTGCCTGACCGGCCGCGGTGCCGGTGGACTCGCGCGCCACCAGCCGGACCGGCAGCCGGGCGCTGCGGACCGTCGTCGGGTCCGGTGACGCCAGCCGCTGCAGCAGGTTGCGCATGGCGGACTCGCCCAGGGTCCGCAGCGGTGCCTCCACCGAGGTCAGCTGCGGCCGGACCAGCCGCCCGAGCGGGATGTTGTCGAACCCGACGACGCCGACCTCGCCGGGGACCCGCACCCCGCGCAGCACGAGCTCCTGCAGGACGCCGATCGCGAGCAGGTCGTTGTACGCGACGACCGCGCCGACCCGGGCCGCGACGACGTCGGCGGCGAGGCGGGCTCCGCCGTCCAGGGTGGGGCTCGCCGTGGCGAGGCGGACGAGCTCGACGCCGAGCGACCGCGCCGCCCGGTCGAGGCCGGCACCGCGCTCGCCCTCGACCGGCGAGGTCGCCGGTCCGGGGAGGTAGCCGATCCGGCGGTGGCCGAGCCCGTGCAGGTGCTCGACCGCCAGCAACGCGCCCCGGGCGTGGTCCAGCACGATGTGCGGGACGTCGGCCGGCGAGCGGTTGAGCACGACGGTCGGTCGAGCGCGGGCGACGGCGCTCACCTCGTCGTCGGTCAGCCGCGAGCTCGCCAGGACGACGCCGTCGACGACCGGCAGGATGCGGCGCAGCACGTCCGCCTCCCGGTCCGCGGACTCCCGGGTGTCGCACAGCAGCATGGTGTAGCCGTGGTCGGCGGCCTGCTGCTCCGCCCCGCGGACGATGTCGGAGACGTGCGGGTTGGTGATGTCCGACATCACCAGCGCGACCACCGACCCGGACTCCGGCGGCGTGACCCCGCGCGGCGCGGTGTACCCGACCTCGGCCGCGACCCGCCGGACGAGCTCGGCGGTGTGCGCGCTGACCCGGCCGGGGCGGGTCAACGCCCGCGACACGGTCGACGGCGCCACGCCCGCTGCCCGAGCGACGTCGTAGATGGTCGGGCGGCCGCTCACGACCGGCGAGCCTAGCGGCCGCAACTCCTGGCAACGCATTGCCGGGACCGCCCGCCGGTTGCCTGAATGACGCCGAGCCGTTGCCGCACCGCCATGACGAGGGAGTCACGAAGTGCTTCGCCCCCAGGACACGCGAACCCGCGAGCGCAAGTCGCTGAACGGCCTCTGGTCGTTCCGGACGGACCCGGCCTCAGCCGGGCGGACGGAGCGCTGGTTCGCGGATCGGTTGCGGGACTCCGTCGAGATGGCCGTGCCGGCCAGCTACAACGACCTGCTCGCCGACGAGTCCGTGACCCGGTACTCGGGCGACGTCTGGTACCAGCGCACCGTGCGGGTCCCGCGCGGCTGGGACGGGCAGCGCATCGTGCTGCACTTCGAGTCGGCCACCCACCGGGCCACCGTCTGGGTCGGGGAGACCGAGGTCGTGTCGCACGAGGGCGGTTACACCCCGTTCGAGGCCGACGTGACCGGGCTCGTCCGCCCGGGCGACGAGGTCCGGATCAGCGCCTGCGTCGACAACCGCCTGAGCTTCCGGACGATCCCGCCGGGAGTCGTCGAGGACACCGCGACCGGGCCGAAGCAGCGCTACTGGCACGACTTCTTCAACTACGCCGGCCTGCACCGCACCGTCTGGCTGTCGGCGACCCCGACCACCTACGTCGACGACGTCACCGTCGTCACCGGGCTCGACGGTGCGACCGGCACGGTCGGCTACACCGTGGCGGCCGTCGGCGCCGATGGGCTGACCGTCCACACCGAGCTCACCGACGCCGAGGGCCGGCCCGCGGGGTCCGCCGACGGGGCCGAGGGCACGATCGTCGTCGAGGACGTGCATCCGTGGGCACCTGGCGACGGGTATCTCTACGACCTCGAGATCCAGCTCGTGGACTCCTCCGGTGCGGTCGTGGACAGCTACCACCAGCCGGTCGGCGTGCGCACCGTCGAGGTGCGGGGCACCGAGTTCCTGATCAACGGTGAGCCGTTCGCATTCACCGGGTTCGGCATGCACGAGGACCACGCCGGGATCGGCAAGGGCCACAACGACGCCCTGCTGGTGCAGGACTTCGGGCTGTTGCGCTGGATCGGTGCCAACTCGCTGCGCACCTCGCACTACCCGTACTCGGAGGAGGTGCTCGACCACGCCGACCGGCACGGCATCGTCGTGATCGACGAGACCGCCGCGGTCGGGCTGAACATGGGCCTCGGCGGCGGGATCTTCGGCAGCCAGGGCTACGAGACCTACTCCGCGGATACGATCAACGACGCGACCCGCGAGGTGCACGCCCAGGCCATCCGCGAGCTCGTCGCGCGGGACAAGAACCACCCCTCGGTGGTGCTGTGGTCGATCGCGAACGAGCCCGAGTCGGACACCGAGGGTGCCGAGAAGTACTTCGAGCCGCTGTTCCGGGTGGTGAAGGAGGCCGACCCGACCCGACCGGCGGGTTTCGTCAACGTCATGCTCGCGCCGCACGGAAAGTGCCGGGTGTCACAGTTCGCCGACGTCCTGATGCTCAACCGCTACTACGGTTGGTACGTCCACACCGGCGACCTCGAGGCCGCCGAGCTCGCCTGGGACGCCGAGCTGGCCGCGTGGTCCGGCGAGGGAAAGCCGATCATCGTCACCGAGTACGGCGCCGACACCGTGCCCGGGATGCACTCGATCGGCTCCGAGCCGTGGACCGAGGAGTACCAGGTCGCCTACCTGGACATGAACCACCGGGTGTTCGACCGGCACGACGCCGTGGTCGGCGAGCACGTCTGGAACTTCGCCGACTTCGCCACCACCGCCGGGATCATGCGCGTCGGCGGGAACAAGAAGGGCGCGTTCACCCGGGACCGGCGGCCGAAGAACGCCGCTTTCGCCCTGCGTCGCCGCTGGCGCTCCGACAGCTGATCCCTCCCAGCGCCCCGTGGGCGCGCAACCCACTCGGAGACCCACGTGAGCTTCACCGTCGAAGCCGAGGCAGCCTCGCTGCGGGCACCGCAGTATCTCGGATACGCCGCCGGGGACGCGGCCAACAACCTCGCGTTCTCGATGACCTCGATGTTCCTGCTCGTCTACTACACCGACGTCGTCGGGATCTCCGCCGCCGCGGCGGGGACGCTGTTCCTGGTCATCCGGATCTGGGACGCCTTCGCCGACGTCGTCGCCGGCCGCGTCGTCGACAGCACGATGACCCGGTTCGGCAAGTTCCGGCCGTTCTTCCTGTTCGGCGCGGTGCCGCTGATGCTGCTGTCGGTGGCGACGTTCTCGGTGCCGGCCCTCGCCGAGGGCGGTACCGCCCTGCTGCTGGCCTACCTCACCTACGGCGTGCTCGGGCTGGTGTACAGCCTGGTCAACATCCCGTACGGGTCGCTGGCCTCGGCCATGTCCCAGGTGCCGGAGGAGCGCGGCAGGCTCGCGAGCTTCCGCATGATCGGCACCGCGACGACGATGATCGTCCTGGCGGTGGTCGTCGCCCCGCAGATCAAGCGGTTCCAGGGCGACCCGGAGGGGTTCCAGCAGTCCCTGCTGGTCACGACCGGGATCTTCGCGGTGGCCGGCGTGCTGCTCTACCTGTTCCTGTTCCGCACCGCCCGCGAGCAGGTCCACCGCGAGGTGCCGAAGGTCAGCCTGCGGCAGAGCCTGGCGACGCTGCGCCGGAACCGGCCGCTGGTCGTCCTGTGCCTGTCGTCGCTGGCGTTCCTCTGCGGCATGTTCACGATGCAGACCGTGCAGGCGTACTACGCGCGAGACGTGCTGCAGAACGCGAACTACATCATCCTGCTCACGATCCTGAGCTCCGGCGCGATCTTCGCCGTCGCCCCGTTCATCCCGCGGGTGGTCCGCTCGATCGGCAAGAAGCGCGGCTTCATCGGGTTCGGCCTGGTCGGCGTCGTCGGTGGCGCCGTCATCACCGCCGGCCCGGCGTCGTTGCCGGTGGTCCCGCTCGTCGGGTTCGCCCTGCTCGGCGTGTCGGTCGCCGGCGTCAACACGCTGATGTGGGCGCTCGAGGCCGACACCGTCGAGTACGGCGAGTGGCGGACCGGGGTGCGGACCGAGGGCACCACCTACGCGGTGTTCTCCTTCACCCGCAAGCTCGGCCAGGCGATCGGCGGCGCCGCCGCGGCCTACGGCATCGGCGTCGGCGGGTACGTGGCGAACGCCCCGGCCCAGCCCGACTCCGCGCTGACCTGGATCGCGGTGACCGCCGGGCTGCTCCCGGCCGCCTTCATCGGCATCGGGGTGCTGCTGTTCCTGCGGTACCCGCTGACCGAGCAGACGTTTGCGACGATGGTCGAGGAGACCCGCGCCCGGCAGGCCGCGGCCGCGGACGGTTCCGGAGAGCGGACGGCGACCTGACGCCGCGGCGTCGGGGTGAGGAGCGAGGATGACGGACGAGACGGTGACCGGCGGGTGGTACGACGCCCTCGACGACGCCGACCGGGCGGCCGCCGACCGCGTGCTGGACGAGCTGCGCGGCGTCCGCAGGGTCGGGGTCGCGCTCTCCGGTGGCGTCGACTCGTCCACGCTGCTCGCCCTCGCCGCCGCGGCGCTCGGGCCGGGCCGGGTCCTCGCGCTCGTCGGGGTGTCGGCGAGCCTGGCCGCCGACGAGCGAGCAGGCGCCCACCGGGTCGCCGCCGTCGCCGGGGTCGAGGTCGTCGAGATCGAGACCACCGAGCTCGACCGGCCCGACTACCGGGCGAACGGCCCGGACCGCTGCTACGCCTGCCGGGACACCCTGTTCACCGCCGTCGACGAGACGGTCCTCGACCGGCACGACCTCGACGCCGTGGCCTACGGCGAGAACCTCGATGACACCCGCCGGACCGACCGGCCCGGGGCCCGGGCGGCGACCGAGCACGGCGTCCTGCGCCCGCTGGCCGACGCGGCTCTCGACAAGCAGGCGGTGCGCCGGATCGCCCGGGCGATGGGCCTGCCGAACGCCGACAAGCCCGCGGCCCCCTGCCTCGCCTCCCGCATCCCGCACTTCGAGCAGGTCACCGCGGACAAGATGGCGCAGATCGAGCGGGCCGAGCGGGCGGTGCGCGCGCTCGGGTTCGACGACGTGCGGGTCCGTCACCACGGCGAGGTGGCCCGGATCGAGCTGCCCGAGGACGCGATCGTGACGGCGTTGGGACCGCGCCGCGCCGAGGTCCTGGCCGCCGTGCGGGAGGCGGGGTTCCGGTTCGTCACCGTCGACCTCGCCGGGCTGCAGTCCGGCGCGTTCACCCTCCCGCTGGTGTCCGCGCGGTGACCGGAGCCGGCGACGAGCCCACCGTGCCGGTGGGCGACTTCGCCCGGCTGGACCTCGGCCGGGAGCGCCGCCGCGGGCACGGCGAGGCCGTGTTCTGCGAGGGCAAGACCGCCGGGCAGGTCCGGGAGATCGCGCGCGAGCTCGTCTTCCGCGGCGCGCGGACGTTGTTCACCCGGGCCTCCGACGGGCACGCGGCGGCCGTGCGGGAGGTGGCACCGGACGCGCGGCACGTCCAGGACGCCCGGATGCTCGCCTGGCCCGCTGAACCACCGGCACCCGCGGGCGGGCCGGTCGTCGTGCTCGCCGCGGGGACCTCCGACCTGCCCGTCGCCCGCGAGGCGGTCGTCACCGCCACCCATCTCGGGCGCGGGACCGAGCTGATCGCCGACGTCGGCGTGGCCGGTCTGCACCGGCTGCTCGCGCACCTGGACACGCTGCGAGCCGCGCGGGCGGTCGTCGTGGCCGCCGGTATGGACGGCGCGCTCCCGACGGTCGTCGCCGGGCTGATCTCGGCGCCGGTGGTCGCGGTCCCCACCTCCGTCGGCTACGGCGCGTCGTTCGGCGGGGTGGCCGCCCTGCTGACCATGCTCAACGCCTGCGCGCCCGGCGTCGCGGTCGTCAACATCGACAACGGTTACGGCGCCGGGCACCTCGCCGCACAGATCGCGGCCCCGGCCTGACGCGCCCGCCCCCCAGCTGATCTTCGGATCAGCCGGCCGGGGCCGGGGTGCCCGGATGCAGGCCGGCCGCCGCGGCCGCCGCGACGGCGGCCTCCAGCACCTGCCGGACCGGCAGATCGCGGTCCGCCGCGAGCGCCGCCACGTCCTCGTACTCCGGAGCGGCGTGCACGATCCTGCCGTCCTCGACGCCCAGCTTGATCCGGATCGGGGCCGACTCGACGGCGACCTGGGTCCAGGTCCGGTCGAGCGCGTGCCGGGTGACGGTCGTCTGGCGCACCCCGAGCGTCGACGTCGCGCGCAGCACGAACGCCCGCAGCGTCCCGGCGAGGTCGGGGCGGGCCAGCACGTGCAGGGTGTGGGCCGGGCGCCCCTTCTTCATCAGGATCGGGGTGAGCCACGCGTCCGCGGCCCCGCGGTCGAGCAGCTCCCGGAGCACGCCCGGCCACACCCGCGGGTCCATGTCGTCGACATTGGTGTCCAGGACGACCAGCTCCTCGGTCGCCGGGGCCGCCGGAGACCGGTCCGGGGCGCCGAGCACCACCCGCACCACATTCGGGCGGCCCTCGACGTCCCGGCCGCCTGCGCCGTAGCCGGCCCGGTCGACGGTCATCGCGGGCATCGGCCCGGACCGCCCGGCGAGGCCGCGCAGCAGCGCCATGCCGGTCGGGGTGGCCAGCTCGCCCTCGCCGCCGGCGGACACCGGCCAGCCGGCGGACAGCTCCAGCACCGCCGGCACCGGCACCGGCAGGTCGCCGTGCTCGGTGCGGACCCGGCCGGACCCGAGCGCGACCGGCCCCGCGACGATCTCGGTCAGCCCCAGGTCGGCGGCGGCCGCGCAGGCCCCGACGACGTCGGTGATCGAGTCCCAGGCCCCGACCTCGTGGAATCCGACGTCGTCGACCGGTACTCCGTGCACCCTGGCCTCGGCGTCGGCCAGCAGGCCGAACACCGCCAGGGTGGCGTCCCGCACGGGCTGCGGCAGCGTGCTCCCGCCGAGCAGCCTGCGGATGTCGGCCCACGAGCGGTGCGGGTGCTCCTCGGCGGTGCTGCGGACGACGGCGCGTGTCGCCCGCAGGCGTGCGCGCCACACCGTCCCGACCTCGATCTCCACCTCGTCCGGGACCACCGCCGCGACCTGACGCCGCACGGCGCCGGGGTCCGCGCCGGCGTCCAGCAGGGCGCCGAGCAGCATGTCCCCGGCGATGCCGGCACCTGCGTCGATCCACGCCGTGCGCCCGGGCCGCTCCACCGTCACCCCTGGAGTGTCCACGCCTCGTTCGCGACGGCGGCGGCGACCACACGGTCGGCCGCCAGATCGGGGTCCAGCAGTCCCAGCACCCGGACCGCGGCGTCGTGCAGCGGGCCGCGCGCGACGTCGGTGAGCTCCCCGGCCATCGGGTCGGCGACCTCGCCCGCGCGCAGCGACAGCAACCAGGCAGCCAGCGTCCGCACGGCGGCGAGCGGCAGCCGCCCGGCCTCGCGCTCGGCCCGCAGGACCGGCAGGACCCGGACCGGGAGCTTCTGCGATCCGTCGGTGGCGATCTGGCTCAGCAGGTGCCGGATGCCCGTGTTGGCGAACCGGTCGGCCAGCTCGGCGCGGTAGCGGGCGAGCTCGTCGTCGGTGAGCGGGACGTGCCGCCGGGCCAGGTCCCACCAGTCCTCGACCCGGCCCCGCACCACCGGATCGGCGATCGCCCCGGCGACCGTCGTGTGCCCGCGCAGGGGCGCGAGGTAGGCGAGCAGCGAGTGCGCCCCGTTGAGCATCAGCAGTTTCCGGCGCTCGTACGCGGTGACGTCCGGGACGAACCGCGCCCCGGCGTCCTCCCACCGGGGCCGCTCGGCGCGGAAGTCGTCCTGAAGGATCCACTCGCTGTAGGGCTCGGTCACCACCGCTGCCGGATCCGGCACGCCGGTGGCGGCACGCACCGTCTCGAGATCGCTCTCGACCGGGCGCGGGGTGATCCGGTCGACCACGGACGACGGGAAGGCGACGTGCTCCTCGATCCACGAGGCGAGGGAGGGGGCGACCGCCCCGGCCGCGTCACGCACCACGCGGGCCAGGACCTGGCCGTTGCCGTCCACGTTGTCACAGGAAAGAACGGTGCACGGACCCGCGCCGGCGGCCCGGCGTGCGGCGAGGCCCGCCAGCACCCGGGCGGGCACCGTGGAGACGGGGGAGCACGGCGAGTGCCGTAGCTTCTCCAGGTCCCCGGCGACGGCCGGGTCGGCCGTGTCGAGGGACCCGTCCCGGCCGCGCCGGTAGCCGGACTCGGTCACGGTCAGCGTCAGGACCTGCACGCGCGCGTCGCCCAGCAGTCGCAGGAATGCCGGGTGGTCGGTGGCGGGCAGGCAGGCGGAGAGGCTGGACACGACCTCGACGGCCGGGCCGTCGGGGCCGAGCGCGGCCAGCGTGTAGAGACCGTCCTGTGCCTGCAGTGACCGTGCGAGGTCGGGGCTGCGACCGCTGAACGCCGCGATGCCCCACGCGTCCCGGTCCGGTGTGTGGTCGGTGTACCAGGCCTGGTGAGCGCGGAAGAAGTTGCCGAGTCCGAGGTGGACCATCCGCACCGGCGCGGCCGGGCGGGCACCGCCGATCCCGCGCGTCAGGCGGGTCCCGGTCGTCGCGACCACCGCCGGCCCCCTCACATCTCGAACGCGTCCGAACACCTGCACTGTGGCTCGCGCCGCGTCGTCGTGACGACGCGTTGCCAGATCTTGCGCTGCGCGGTTCAGTCGGGTCGGGAAGGTTCCGGCGTGACGTGCGTCCTGCGCGGTCCGGTCGACTCACGAACGATCAGGTCGGCGGGCATCTCGGTCGAGCCTCGCACCGAGCTCGTCCGGCCCGCGAGGAGGTCGACGGTGGTCGAGATCGCGCTGCCACCCATGCGGCGCAGCGGCGTGGCGATGGTCGTCAGACGCGGGACGACGAGCCGAGCGAGTGTCGTGTCGTCGAAACCCAGGACGCTGAGATCGGCCGGCACACGGACACCGGCCGCGGCCATGCCGTGGGCCAGTCCGACGGCGATCTGGTCGTTGAAGGCGATGACCGCGGTCGGCGGCGACCCGCGCAGCTTCTCGGCGAAGCCGATTCCGCCCTCGACCGTCGGCAGCACGGGACCCGTCCGGCGCAGGCGGAGTCCACCGTCACGTGCCGCCCCCAGCAGCGTTCGCCAGCGCGCCCCGTCGGCCCAGGAGGCGGCGGGCCCCGCGAGATAGTCGACCGAGTCGTGGCCGAGTTCGCGGAGGTACCGCACCGCCTCCGCGGCTGCGCCGCGGTAGTCCGTCGAGACGCTCGCGACGTCGCGCACCGCGCGGTTCAGCACCACCGTCGGGCGTTGCTTCGCGATCATGCGGATCGCCGAGTCCGGCAGCCGTGAGCTGACGAGGACCACGGCGTCGATCCGGGACATGGCCCGTTCGACGAGTGTCCGTTCGCGAGGGCCGGACTCCCGCGAGTCCGCCACCGCGACCGCGAGGCCCGATGCGAACGCGACGTCCTCCGCGCCGTGGATCAGTTCGAACACGAACGGATTGGTGACGTCCGAGGTGACCAGCAGCACTATGCCGGTCGAGCTCGACGATCGGGGAGCGCCGATCGACGACGTCCGGTAATCGAGGGTCTCGGCCGCGCTCCGAACCCGCTCCGCCGTGACCGCACTGACCTCGCCAGGGCGGGCGAGTGCCCGTGAGACGGTGGACGGAGAGACCCCCGCCGTCTCGGCGACGTCGTAGATCGTGGGCCGTCCGGTCATGAAGCCTCCGCGTGCGTCGATGCCACGGTACGAGCGTCTCGCTGGCCCCCGTGTGCCCATCGCTCGGCGTCGGCGGCGCGGAGGGCGTCGACGATGGCCGGGTACTGGCGGGCGGAGTGCAGGTCGCGGCCGGTGAACTCGCGTCTCCACGTTCCCGCCTTCCAGCCGTCGACGGCATCGATGGAGATCAGCTCGAGACCGTCGAAGAGCTGGTGCGCCGATGTCATCTCGCTCGCGCGAAGCCCACGGACGATCTCTTCGACGTTGATGCCGGTCGTGCACGGGTCGTCGCCACGATCCTGCAAGGACCGGACGTGCTGCACCGCGGGGCGCCCGCGAAGGAAGTCGATGAGGATCGTCGAGTCCAGCAGGCTCGCCCGGCTGCACCTGGACCGAGCAGTAGCCGCCACCGGGACCGGTCCGGTCAGCCGGCGTGGCCGCGGAGGCGGCGCAGCCGCAGGCTGTTGCCGACCACGAACACCGAGCTGAAGGCCATGGCGGCGCCCGCCAGCATCGGGTTGAGCAGCCCGGCCGCTGCCAGTGGGATCGCTGCGATGTTGTAGGCGAACGCCCAGAACAGGTTGCCCTTGATGGTGCCGAGGGTCCTGCGCGACAGGCGGACGGCGTCGACGGCGGCACGCAGGTCGCCGCGGACCAGGGTGATGTCGGAGGCCGCGATGGCGACGTCGGTGCCGGTGCCCATGGCCAGCCCGAGGTCGGCCCGGGCGAGCGCGGCGGCGTCGTTGACGCCGTCGCCGACCATCGCGACGACCTTGCCCTCACCCTGCAGCCGCTCGATCACGGCCAGCTTGTCGGCCGGCATGACGTCGGCGATGACCGTGTCCGGGCCGACCTCGATCCCGACGTCGGTGGCCACCGACTCGGCGACGGCCCGGTTGTCCCCGGTGAGCAGGACCGGCGTCAGCCCGAGCCCGCGGAACCCGGCGACCGCCCCGGCGGAGCTGCCCTTGATCGTGTCGGCGACGACGAGCACGGCCCGGGCCGCGCCGTCCCACGCGACCGCGACGGCCGTGCGTCCCTGCGCGGCCTCGGCTGCTGCGGCGTCGGCGAGCGCGCCGGTCAGCGGGACCGACCACTGCTCGAGCAGCCGTGGCCGGCCGACGAGGACGGCGTGGCCGTCGACCGTGCCCGCGACGCCGAGGCCCTCGTGATTGGTGAAGTCCTCGACGGGCGGCAGGCTACCGGTGCGCTCGGTCGCGCCGTCGGCGATCGCCGCGGCGATCGGGTGCTCGGAGGCCTTCTCCAGCGCCCCGGCCAGTCGCAGCGCGGTCCGTTCGTCGACACCGTCGCCCGCGTGCACCCCGGCGAGGGCCATCTTCCCGGTGGTCACCGTGCCGGTCTTGTCGAGGACGACGGTGTCGACCTTGCGGGTCGACTCCAGCACCTCCGGGCCCTTGATCAGGATGCCCATCCGGGCGCCGCGGCCGGTACCGACGAGCAACGCGGTCGGCGTCGCGAGGCCGAGCGCGCAGGGGCAGGCGATGATCAGGACGGCGACGGCGGCGGTGAACGCGGCGGTCGCGCCGGCGCCGGCGGCGAGCCAGACCGCGAGCGTCGCCGCGGCGATGACGATGACGATCGGCACGAACACACCGGAGATGCGGTCGGCCAGGCGCTGGACGGCGGCCTTGCCGGTCTGGGCGTCCTCGACCAGCTTCGCCATCTGGGCGAGCTGGGTGTCCGAACCGACGCCGGTCGCCCGCGCGACGAGCCGTCCGCCGGCGTTGATGGTGGCACCGACGACAGAGTCGCCGACCTGCACCTCCACCGGCACGGACTCGCCGGTCAGCATGGAGGTGTCGACGGCGGAGCGGCCCTCGACGACCTCGCCGTCTGCGGCGATCTTCTCGCCGGGCTTGACGACGAACCGGTCGCCGACCGCGAGCGCGGAGGTCGGGATGCGGACCTCGGCGCCGTTGCGGATCACCAGCACGTCCTTGGCGCCCAGATCGAGCAGCGCGCGCAACGCGGCACCGGCGCGTCGCTTGGACCGCGCCTCGAAGTAACGCCCGGCGAGGATGAACGTGATGACCCCGGCGACGACCTCGAGGTAGATGTTCCCGGCGCCGTCGGTCCGGGAGACCGACAGCTCGAAGGGGTGCGTCATGCCCGGCATGCCGGCCGTGCCGAGGAACAGGGCGTAGACCGACCAGGCCATCGCGGCGGTCGTCCCCATGGAGATGAGCGTGTCCATAGTGGCCGCGCCGTGGCGCAGGTTGGTCCAGGCGGTGCGGTGGAACGGGGCACCGCCCCAGGCCCACACCGGTGCGGCGAGCACCAGCGAGAGCCACTGCCAGTGGGTGAACTGCAGCGGCGGGACCATCGCCAGGACGACCACCGGCAGGGCCAGCAGCGCGGAGACGAGAAGCCGCTGCCGGAGTGCGCGGAGCGCGCCGGTCTCCTCGGTGCCGTCGTCGTCGCCACGATCGTCGGCGTCGGTCGCCGGGGTCGGCGGCGTCGCGGTGTACCCGGCGGACTCGACGGTGGCGACCAGCTGAGCGGTGCCGATCCCGTCGGGGGCGGACACCGTCGCCTTCTCGGTGGCGTAGTTGACGGTGGCGCTGACGCCGTCGAGCCTGTTGAGCTTGCGCTCGATGCGGTTCGCGCAGGAGGCACAGGTCATGCCGCCGATGGCGAGCTCGACCTGTAGCGGTGCGGTGGTGGTCATGGATCGGTCCTTCGATCGGACCTGGTCCGGGTGGACGGCGTCGAACACCGTGACCCGAGCCGGGTGGCGGGCTCCGGATGTGGGGCTCGGACCCGGCGCCGACGGCCCGCGCGTCGGGCGCGGGCGGGTTCGACCCCGGGAGCGGGGGACCGGCTCAGGAACGGACCAGGCGCGCGATCGCGGCGCTGGCCTCCTGGATCTTCTGGTCGGCGACCTCCCCGCCCTGGCCGGCGGCGTCGGCGACGCAGTGCTTGAGGTGCTCGTCGAGCAGGCCGAGCGCGACGGCCTCGAGCGCCTTGTTGACCGCCGAGACCTGGGTCAGGATGTCGATGCAGTACTGGTCCGACTCGATCATCTTGTTGATCCCGCGGACCTGGCCCTCGATCCGGCGCATCCGCTTGATGTGTGCACTCTTGTTGTCGGCGTAGCCGTGTTGCATCGCCACCTCCTCGGTCGCCCCCGACCATACCCCTAGGGGGTAGGTGTATCAAGTCGCCACCAGCGCGCGCCGTATGCGCTACGGGGGTAAGGTACGCACCCGTTCCGGCTGTTCAGGGGGTGCGAGGTGGAGGAGTTCGTTCCGCCGGCGATCCTCGTTGGGGTGGTTCTGGCGGGCGTGGCGGTGATCGTCGGAGCGTCCCGGCTGGTCCGGGTCGGCCCGGTCGTCGGGGAGCGGCTTCCGCACCTGGGCGGGCTGCCGCCGGTCGAGCACGC
Organism: Pseudonocardia nantongensis; assembly: GCF_046546495.1. Lineage (NCBI taxonomy): Bacteria > Bacillati > Actinomycetota > Actinomycetes > Pseudonocardiales > Pseudonocardiaceae > Pseudonocardia > Pseudonocardia nantongensis. The sequence goes on from NZ_JBKGXT010000001.1 coordinate 16,223, forward strand.
GGTCTCGCGGTTCCACGTCCGCTGGTACGCGGTGACGATGGTCTTCCTCGCCTTCGACATGGAGATGATCTTCATGTACCCGTGGACGCTCGTCGTGGCCACGATGGGGACCGGCGTGGTCGTGGAGATGTTCCTGTTCCTCGCCCTCCTGCTCGCCGGGGTCGTCTACGCGTGGCGGGAGGGGGCTCTGCGATGGACCTGACCGCCACGCTCCTGCGGTTCGCCGCCCGGGTGCCGCACGTCCTGCTCGTCCCCGTACCCGGTCGCCCCGGGCTGCGGATGGACGCCGAGCACGCCGTCGCACACCGCGGATGGCCGGAGGCGACGGGTCCCGCCGATGCCGATGTGCTCCTCGTCGCCGGGACGCCGGGGCCCGAGCTGGACGGGGTGGTCGGGAACGTCTGGCGCCGGATACCCGCGCCCCGTATCCGGGTCGATCTCGACGACGGCAGCACGGCCGCCGATATCGAGGTCGTGCTCGACCGCGTCCCGGGGAGCCTGGCCGACCCGCGACGGGCGCGGGAGGAGGCGACCGCCGCAGTCACCGCTGCCGACGTGACCGACGCCGGATCGCACGACGAGCACGGCGGGCAGGACCACACCGACGGCACCGACCACACCGACGGCACCGGCCACACCGACGGCACCGACCACACCGACGAGGCCGCCTCCGGCGGGCACCACCACGATGACCACATGGACATGTCCCTGCCCGGGGGCCTGTCCATGGCCGATGTCGCCGAGGACCGCGACGGCCTGGCCCTCGACGTCCTCCGTCTCCCGCTCGGTCCGGTGCTCCCGGACTGGCCGGCCGGCCTGGTGGTCGACGTCGAGCTGCAGGGCGACGTGGTCACCGCGGCCGAGGCCCGTCTGCTCGACGCCACGGGGCCACGCCCCCCTGCGACGGCTCCGGTCCTCGCGGCTCCGGTCCCCAGGGCAGTGCGGGACCTCGACGTCGTGGCGCGCGTGCTCGCCGTCGCGGGCTGGCCGGGCCCGGCCGCGCGGGCGCGGGACCTGCGGGACCGGATCCGGGCCGGTGACCCGGCCGCGGACCTCGCGAGCCTGCTCCGCACGGTCCGCCGGTCCCGCGTGCTGCGTCTGATGCTGCGCCGGATCGGCGACGGTCACGGAGCCGACGTGGCCGGCCTGCTGGAACAGCGCCTGGCCCGGCTCGACGCGTACGGCGCCGGTGCGGCGGTCGACGAGCTGCACCGTCCGGGCCCGGCCGATCTCGGCGCCCGTCTCGCGGGAGCGGAGCTCGCCGCGGCCCGGCTGCTGGTCGCGGCGCTGGACCCGGACGTCGATGGCGCCGTGTCCGTGGCCGGCGTGGGTGACGGGCAGGAGGACGGCCGGTGAGCGCGTCGACGGTGCTGCTCCCGCTGCTGATGGTCGGCGCCGTGTGGCTCCTCGCGGCGCTCGACGTCGCACTGGGCGCCCGGGCGGCCGGACGCCCGGCCGGGGCCGGGTCGGCCGCTGTCGAGCCGGTCCGCGCCACGGCGCGGCTCCTGGTTACCCAGCGGCGCGGCACCCTGGCCGCCGACGGCACGTTGCGGTGGGCGGGCATCGTCGCGCTGATCGTCGCCGCGGTGCTGGCGGCGGCCGTTGTCCCGCTCGGCGAGCGTCCGGTGGCCGATCTGTCGGTCGGCGTCGTCTGGTTCAACGCGATGGAGGTCGTCGCGTGGGCCGCGGTGTGGCTGGTCGGGTGGGGGCCCAACGGCGCGTTGTCGATGATCGGGGGGTACCGGTTCGTCGCCCAGGGGCTGTCCTACGAGCTCCCGCACATGTTCGCGATCATCACCGCGGCACTCGCCGCGGGCAGCCTGCGGATCACCGACATCGTCGACGCCCAGGCGGACCTGTGGTTCGTCGTCCTGATGCCGGCCGCCTTCGTCGCCTACCTGCTCAGCGCCGCCGCGATGGCCTTCTGGGGCCCGTTCGACGCCCCGGTCGCCCGGGACGCCGCGGGCGGCGCGGCCGCGGAGCTGTCCGGCGTCGACCGGCTGCTGTTCGAAGGCGGGCGCCGGCTGCTGCTCGTCGCCGCCGCGGCGGTGGCGGTCCCGCTGTTCCTCGGTGGTGGCCACGGGCCGTGGCTGCCCGCGTGGGCCTGGGTGTTGCTCAAGACGGTCGCGGTGCTCGCCCTGCTGGTCTGGCTGCGCCACCGGCTCCCGACGATCCGGACGGACCGGTGGGCCGAGATCTCCTGGATCGTGCTGTTGCCGCTGACGATCGTGCAGGCACTCGTCGTCGCGCTGGTCGTGCTGGCAAGGGGAGGGTTCTAGATGACCGTCGTCGTGTTCTGCGTGCTGGCCGTGCTGGCGATCATCTCCGGCGTGCTGGTCTTCGTCGTCGACTCGATGGCGCGCGCGACGTTCGCGCTGCTGGTGTCGTTCCTCGCCGTCGCCGCACTGGTGCTGATGACCGGGCTCGCCTACCTGGGCACCGTCATCGCCCTGATGATGATCATCGAGATGGTGATCATGGCGGTCTTCATGGTCATGTTCATGATGAACCCGGGCGGGCTCATGCCGATGTCGATGTTCCACAACACCCGCGGTGCGGCGGTCATCTCGGGTCTCGTGTTCGCCGGACTGGCCGTCGGGATCGTCGCCGCGGACTGGCCGCAGCGGCGCGGCGTGCCGCCGCCGGATCCGACCCTCGCACTGGGGGAGGCGCTCATGGGCGGGCACATGCTGACGATGATGACGCTCGGGGTGACGTTGTTCGCCACGATCGTCGCCACCGTCGTCCTGGCCACCGGACGCGGTCGCTACGACCGCCTCGGCGACGACCTGGACGCCGAGCATGCCGACGATCCGGCCGGAGGGGGAGCCGGCCGATGATCCTCGAGGCGTTCCTGCTCGTCGCCGCCGCGCTGTTCTGCATCGGGCTGTTCGGCGCGCTGACCCAGCAGTCGATCGTGATGCTGATGATGGGCCTGGAGCTGATGATCAACGGGATCATCCTGGCCGCGGCCGCGTTCTGGTACTTCCTCGCCCCGGCGTCGTCCGACGGCCAGGTGATCGTGGTCGCCGTCGTGACCGCGATGGCGATCGAGATGGCGATGGGCTTCGCCGTCGTGACCGCGATCTACCGCGCCAAGCAGATCGACATGACCGACGCCGCCGCCGAGCTGGAGGGCTGAGCCCGTGCTGCTCGTCGCGCTCGTCGGCCTGCCCACCGTCGCCGGGGCGGTACTCCTGCTGGCCCGCCCGCCCCGCGGCGCGACCGCGGCCGGCGTCGGGACGGCCGCGGTCACCCTCGCCGTCGCCGTGGCCGCCGCGGTGACCCGGCCCGCGTCCGACGTGGCGTTGCTGGCCGGCGTCCGGGCCGGGTTCGCCGTCGACGGGTTGTCGGCGGTGCTGGGCGTCCTCGTCGCGGCGGTGCTGCTCGCGGCGCTCGTCGTCGGCGCCGCCGAGGCCGACCTGCGGACCGGCCGGTTCCACGGCCTGATGCTGCTCTTCGCCGGCGCGATGCTGGCCACCGTCACCGCGACGACGTTGCCGCCGCTGCTCATGGCCTGGGAGGTCATGGGCGCGACCAGCTGGGCGCTGATCGGTTACCGGATCGACGACCGGGCGGCCGCACGGGCCGGCACGGTCGCGTTCCTGACCACGCGCACCGCCGACCTGGGCCTCTACGTCGCGGCCGGGGCACTTCTGGCGGGCGGGGCGGGCGCGATGGCGTTGACCGACCTGGCCGTGCTCGACGGCGGCTGGCTGCACGTCGCGGTCGCGGGTGTCGTCGCCGCCGCGCTCGGGAAGTCCGCGCAGCTGCCGTTCAGCTTCTGGCTGTCCGGGGCGATGCGCGGCCCGAGCCCGACCTCGGCGCTGCTGCACTCCGCGACGATGGTCGCGGCCGGTGGCTACCTGCTGCTGCGGACGGCCCCGGCGCTGGACGCCGCCGGCTGGGCGGCCCCGCTCGTGGCGTGGGTCGGCGTGGCGACCGCGCTGCTGCTCGGCCTGGTCGCCGCCGTCCAGGACGACCTCAAGCAGCTGCTCGCCGCCTCCACCTGTTCCCAGATCGGGTTCATCGTGCTGGCCGCCGGGACCGTGGCCACGCCGGCCGGAGCGCTGCAGACCGTCGCGCACGGCGCGGCGAAGAGCCTGCTGTTCCTGGTCGCCGGCCTGTGGCTCGCCGCGCTCGGCACCCGCAGCCTGAGCGATGGGCTGCGCGGAGCCGCCCGCCGGCACCCCGCCATCGGTGTCGCCTTCACCGTGGGGGCGCTCAGCCTGGCCGGGCTGCCGCCGCTCGGGCTGTGGGTCGGTAAGGACGCGGTGCTGGCCGCTGCGCTGGATGCCTCGCCGGCCCTGTACGTGGTCGGCCTGGCCGCCGGGTGGACCTCGGCGCTCTACAGCGGACGGGCGCTGTGGTTCGTGTGGCGGCCGATCGCTCCGGGCGGTGCGACCACCGCCGGCGACCGGACCGGGACGCCCGCGCACGCCGGCGGCGACCGGGCCGGGACCCCCGTGCCGGCCGTGGCGACGGTGGGCGGGCTCGCCGTCGCGGCTGCGCTCGCAGGCCTCCTGGCGCTGGGTCCGGAGCCGCTGCGACCGGACCCGGCGCCGCACGCCTGGGAACTCGTGCTGTCCGCGGTGCTCGCCGGAGCCGGCCTGCTCGTCGCATGGCGGTTCGCCGAGCGCTTCCCCGTCCCGCGCCCGCTCGTCCGGTGGCTCGGCCTGGAGGACCTGGCGCACCGCACGCTGGTCCGGCCCGTGCTGGCACTGGCCGCCGTCCTGGCCCGGCTCGACGACCGCGGACTGGCCCGCGTCCCGTCGGGCGTCGCGCACGCCGCCGTGGCCCTGGCCCGCCGCACCGACACCGACGGCGAGCGGGCCGTCGACCGGACCGTGGCCGGGATCGCCGACGGCGCCCGTGCGCTCGGCCGGGTCGCCCGCCGTCCGCAGACCGGGCAGCTGCACCAGTACTACGCGCAGGCATCGGTCGGGTTCGCCCTGCTCACGGTGCTGGCCGTCCTCGTGATGTCGTGAGGTGACCCGGTGCTCTCGCTGATCGTGTTCCTGCCCGCGCTGGTCGGGGTGGTGCTGTCGGCGCTCCCGGCCCGATCCGGTACCCGGGTGTTCGCCGGCGCCTGGGTCGCGACCGGGCTGGCGCAGCTCGGACTGGTCGTCGTCGTCTGGGCGGGCCTGCCCGCGACCGGGTACGGCTCCGTCGAGCGGTACGCGTGGATCCCCAGCGCGGGGATCTCCTACCACCTCGGCGTGGACGGGCTCTCGCTGCCGCTGCTCGCGCTGACCGCGGTCGTCTACACCGCGACGGCGGTCTACACGCTGCGCGGGATCGACCGTCCGAAGAGCTTCGTGATCCTCTTCCTGGCCCTGCAGGCGGTCAGCGCGGGACTGTTCGTCGCCCTCGACCTGATCCTGTTCTTCCTGTTCTTCGACCTGTCGATCGTGTTCATGTACTTCGTGATCGCCGGGTGGGGGACCGGCGCGCCCGCCCGCCGGGCGGCGCTGACCTTCTTCCTCTACACCTTCCTGGGCTCGCTCGCCCTGCTGCTGGGCTTCATCCTGCTCGCCCTCGCCGGGCCGCGGGTCACGTTCGACATCCCGACGCTGGCCGAGCAGAACCCGCTCGCCGGCGGTGGCGTGTACGGCGCGCTGACGCTGCTGGTGATCGGGATCGGCCTGGCGGTGAAGACCCCCGTCTTCCCGTTCCACACCTGGCTCCCGCCCGCGCACACCGAGGCGCCCGCGGCCGGGTCGGCGATCCTGGCCGGGATCCTGCTGAAGATGGGCACCTACGGCTTCGTGCGGGTCGCGATGCCGCTGCTGCCCGCGAGCTGGCGGCAGTTCGCGCTGGTCGCCGTGGTGGTCGGGGTGATCTCGGTGATCTGGGGGGCGCTGGTCGCGCTGGCCCAGACCGACCTCAAGCGGATGATCGCCTACACCTCGGTCAACCACATGGGCTACGTGCTGCTCGGGCTCGGCGCGGCCGGCCTGGTCGCCGCCGGTGACGAGCAGGCCCGCCAGCTCGCCACCTCGGGCGCGACCTACCAGATGGTGAGCCACGGCCTGATCACCGCGGCGCTGTTCCTGCTCGCCGGGTCGCTGCACGAGCGCGGGCACACCTACGACATGAGCGCCTACGGCGGGCTCGCGACCCGCACGCCGCGGTTCGCCGGGCTGTTCGCCGTCGCCGCGCTCGCCTCGCTCGGCCTTCCCGGGTTCTCCGGGTTCATCGCCGAGTTCCAGATCTTCGCCGGCGCCCTGGGAGCGGTGCCGATCCCGACGGTCGTCGCGGTGACCGGGGTGCTGCTCACCGCGGCGTTGTTCCTGGTCGCGATGGGGCGGATGCTCTCCGGCGAGGTCCGGGTGCCGGACGCCCCCGGTACGCCGCGCCCGTTCGCCGACCTTGACGCCCGGGAGCTGCTGGCGATCGGTGCGCTGCTGGTCCTGGCCACCGTCCTCGGCCTGCTGCCGCGGGTGGTGCTCGACGTGGTCGAACCGGCCGCCCGGACGCTCAACGACCTCGTGGCGCGGTGACCCGGCCATGATGGTGCACAGCGACCCGTCGACCCTGATCCCCGAGCTCGCGCTGCTGCTCGGCGCGGTCGTCGGGCTGCTGCTCGGTGCCTGGACCCCGCGCCGCCGCCAGTGGACGATCCGGGCGCTGGCCGCGCTCGCCTGCGTCGTCGGCCTCGCGGCGACCGCCGTCGCCGCGACCCGGCCACCCGGGGTGGTGTTCGGGACCTACGTCCTCGACACCGCGACGCACGCGACCCGGGCGATCGTGCTGGTCGCGACGTTGCTGGTGGTCACGCTGTGCGGCGACACCGTCGCCGGGCACCGGCGGGAGACCGAGTTCGTCGTGCTCGTCCAGCTCGGAGCGCTGGGCTCGATGCTGCTCGGCGGCGCGGGCGATCTGGTCCTGCTGTTCGCGGCCTTCCTGCTCGCGAGCGTCCCGCTCTACGCGCTGGCCGGCTGGTCCAAGCAGGGCAGCGCGCCCGAGGCGGCGCTGAAGTACTACCTGGCCGGTGCGCTCGCCGGGGTGACCACGGTGGCCGGGGTGACGCTGCTGTTCGGCGTGGCCGGCGCGACCGGCTACGACGCCGTCGCCGACGGGATCACCCGCGGCCCGGGCGGCGCCGCCGCGGTCGGGCTCGTGGCCGTCCTCGCCGGGCTGGCGTTCAAGGCCGGCGCGGTCCCCGCGCACTTCTGGGTACCCGACGTCGCCGACGGCACGCCGCCGGCGGTCGCCGCAGCCCTCACGACGTTGCCGAAGATCGGTGCGCTGGTCGCCATCTACCGGCTGCTGGACACGGCGATCCCCTCCGGGATCGTCGACTGGCCGCTGGTCGTCGCGATCCTGGCCGCGGCCAGCATGACGCTCGGCAACCTGGCGGCGTTCGCCCAGACGTCGGTGCTGCGGCTGCTCGGCTACTCGACGGTCTCGCAGGTCGGCTACCTGCTGATGGCGGTCGCGGTCGCCGGGAGGGCCCCGCTCGCCCAGCCGGCGCTGCTGTTCTACCTCGCCGCCTATGCCGTCACCAACGTCGCGGCGTTCGCCGTCGTCGCGGCCACCGCGCAGCGCACCCTCGACGGCCACCGGGGGCTGTTCCGCCGGGACCCGCTGCTCGCGGTGGCGCTCGCCGTCGCCCTGCTCGGCCTGGTCGGGACACCGCCCACCGCGGTGTTCCTCGGCAAGCTCGTCGTGTTCACGGCGGGCGTGAACGGCGGTCTGCCCTGGCTGGTCGTGCTCGCCGTGCTCAACAGCGTCGCGTCGCTGTTCTACTACCTGCGCTGGGTCGCGCCCGCGTTCCGCGACCCGGAGCCCGACCACGAGGGACCGGTGACCCGGGTTCGCCCCTGGGCGCGGGGAACCGCGCTCGGCGCCGCCGCGGTGTCACTGCTGCTCGGCGTGGGCGGTGGCGTGGTCCTGGCCGCCTTCGGAGCGACCACATGATCGGCGGGCACCGGTTCGCCGGTAGCGTGCGGTGCGTGCGGAACGGTCGAAACGGGCGGCTCCTGCTGGTGCTCGTCCTGCCCGTTCTGCTCGGTCTGGTGGGGATGCACGCACTCGTCGTCCCGGCGCCGACGACGGCCACGTCACCGACGGTCGCGAGGATCCCGGTCGAGCACGCCACCCCGCAGCACGGCCCGGTGGTGCCCGCAGGCGGTGCGGGCGAGCACGGGGCGCCGGCCGGCCACGACGACCACCACGACGACGGTGCCTCCCACCTGATGCACCTGTGCCTGGCGGTCCTGGCCGCGGTCGGTGTCGCGCTGCTGTCGGCGTGGTTGTTCCTCGGCCGTCTCTCGCTCCCCGGGTCGTCCACGCCGGTGCGGCGGTGGACGGGCGGCATGCCGGCGGCGCGGCCGCCGCCGGTGCCCAGGCGTCTCGCCCAGCTCTGCGTGCTGCGGAACTGATCGGCCCCCGGCGCGGGAGAGCGCCGGAATCGGGAAGATCACACGTTCCGACACGGGAGCCAGAACTCACTATGAAGATCAAGAACGTGGCGTCCGCCGCCACGGCGCTGACCGCTGTCCTGGTCCTGACCGCCTGCGGCGGTGCGGACACCTCCGGGACCGCCACGAGTCCCGCGCCGGTCGCCCCCACCAGCGCGGCCGCACCGGGCGCACAGGTCTCGGCCGAGCACAACGACGCCGACATCGCCTTCGCGCAGGGCATGATCCCGCACCACCGGCAGGCGGTCGAGATGTCGGCGCTGGCCACCGGCCGGGCGGGCAGCGACGAGGTTCGCCGGCTCGCGGCGGCGATCGAGCAGGCCCAGGCCCCGGAGATCGCGCAGATGCGCGGGTTCCTCGCCGCCTGGGGTGCCCCCGAGCCCGGCGGGATGGGGCACGGCGGCATGGGGCACGGCGGGATGGCCGGGATGATGACCGGGGACCAGATGCGCCGGCTCGAGCAGTCGACGGGTGCCGCCTTCGACCGGATGTTCCTCGAGATGATGATCGCCCACCACGAGGGCGCGGTGCAGATGGCGCAGACCGAGCTCGCCGACGGGGTCGACCCGCAGGCGAGGGCACTCGCCCAGGAGATCATCGACGCGCAGCAGTCGGAGATCACCGTGATGGGTCGACTCCTCGGCTGACCGGCCGGCCGCGGCGGGCGGCATCCGGGGTGCCACGGGCCCGGCGAGCCTGATGCGATGAAGGAGCCACTCCCTTGACGCCCGCGGCGGCGTCAAGGGAGTGGTTGTCACCACGGTCCTTGCCCACCCGGACTCGATCGACGCGGGCATCGTGCACGTGCGTGACGAGGTGATGCCCACGCTGCGGGGGATCGACGGCTACGTGGCCTGTCGATGTTGGTCGATCGGACCTACGACGGGTTCTGCAGCGCCAGCCTGCTCGTCGACCGTGGTTCGGGACTTGCGGTGTCCTCGGTGACCTACGACGGCGTCGAGATCATGGCGCGCAGCCGTGATCGGGCGGATGCGTTGCGGGGTTCCGGTGCGCGGGAGGCGAGCACTCACTTGGCCGGAGAGCGGGATCGGGTGCGCGGGATCTGCTGGGCGAACTCGACGACGAACCCGTCCGGGTCGGCGACGTGGAGCGTGCGGTGGCCCCATGGCCGGTCTGCAGGTGGAGAGAGCACTGTCGCGCCGCGCCGGCGAATCTCGTCTGCGGTGGCGTCAACGTCGTCGACGAGGAGGACGACCTCCCCCGCGGGACCGGGGCTCACCGGCCGGCCGGTCAGCCACTCGGCGCGACGGCGCTCGTAGAGCGCGAGCCGCGCACCGCCGGTGTCGAACTCGGCGTAGCCGGCATCGGTGAAGCGGTGGGTCAGCCCGAGGACATCGCGGTAGAAGCGCACCGAGGCGTCGAGGTTCGAGGCGTAGAGGATCACATGGCCGAGCCGGGGCATGCTCGAGAGTATCGGGGCTCCGTGCGGTCCTGTCACGATCGAGGTGCCATCTCGACCACGACCGGCATTCTGATTGCGGTCGGTGCAGCGGAGGGGCGGAGTCGTCACTCGAACGAAAGGTGACGGTGTCACCCGTTCGCTGTGTCCTGGCAACGATCGGTTGCAGCACGACGGTCGCTGGGTACCGTTCCGGCAAATGCGTACCTCGATCTGCCCGCGCCGTTCCGACCGACTGCATGCCGTCGTCACGAGCAAGACGGCATGGCTGGTTGTCGTGGCGGTTCTGGTCGCCGGTGGCGGATTCGCGCCGCAAGGGGATGTCGCGAACAGGTCGGGCGGAGGTGTCGTCACCGCTTCGGGCGAGAGCGTTTTCGGTGACAGTGGGTCCGCTTTCCGGGAGACGGCTTCCGGATCGTCCGCGGAGAACGATTCTGTCGGCCCGACGATCTCGATCGACGGTGCCGCCTATCCGGACCCCTTACGGTTCACCAACGGCGGTCCGGTAGGGAGTCCGGAGATGTGGGAAAGCACCCGCCGTGGTGAACTGCTGGCCCAGTTCCGGGAGCACGTCTACGGGCAGAGCCTGCCGGAGCCGACCGAGCAGACCTTCGACGTGGCCCCGGCCGAGGTCGGAGGTGTCACGCGCAAGACCGTCACGATCAACGTCACCGGCCCGGAAGGGTCCGGCAGCTTCCCCCTGAAGCTGTTCGTCCCGAAAACCGGCGCCAAGCCGCGCGGGACCTTCCTGATGATCGACCATCGCGGTTCGGTGCCCGACGACCCGGGCGGGTCCTCGGACTACGCACCGGTCTCGAAGATCACCGACGCCGGCTACGCGTTCGCCTCCCTCGACGCCGAGCAGATCGCGCCCGACGACAGCGAGAGCTACCGCAGCAAGATGATCGACCTGTTCCACCCGTCCGACCAGGAACTGCCCGACGACGCCGGCCGGACCATCAGCGCCTGGGCGTGGGGAGCCAGCCGGGCCATGGACTACCTGCAGACCGATCCCGACATCGACCCGGAGAAGGTGGCCGTCATCGGTCATTCGCGGGGCGGTAAGGCGTCGTTGTGGGCCGGGGCCCAGGACACGCGTTTCGCGGCGGTCATCACGAACAATTCGGGGTCGACCGGCACCAAACCGGCCCGTCGTGGGGACGGCGGCGTCGGTGCCGAAACGGTCGAACGCGTCAACAGTTCTTTTCCGCACTGGTTCCCGCAGACCTACAAGGAATACGGCGACGATGTGAGTTCACTGCCGGTCGACCAACACCAACTGCTGGGGCTCGTTGCGCCACGTCGAGTGGTCGTCGGAAGCGCGGCGGGCGACACGAATGCCGACCCGGAGGGTGAGTTCCTGTCGTACGTCGCGGCCTCCAGGGTCTATGAATTGTACGGGCTGGGCGGCACCGGGCTTCCCTCGCCGAAATGGAAGCCGACCACCGATACGGCATTCCGTGGCCCGGCGATGAGTTACCATCTTCGGTCCGGCGAGCACGGTCTTAAATCGCAGGATTGGGACACCTACCTGAACGGAGATCTGTTCTCGCGATAGTCGTTCGATCTGCCCGGTCGGCCGCGCCCACGCCGCCGATCACGGCCGGGCCTCGAGCACGATGTTGACGGGTGTCTCCGCGGCGTGGCGGAACCGGGTGAACCCGGCTTCGGCCATGACCTCACCCATGCGGGCCGGGCCGGCCTGGGCGCCGAGCCCGAGGCCCACCGGCTGGGACAGCGAGTGGGGGGTGCACAGGAAGAGTGACGCCCCGTAGTACATCCGGCCGATCGGATTGAGGTTGTCCTCGACCCGGTCGCCGGCGGCCGGTTCGACCAGCAGCACGGTGCCGTCGGGGTCGAGAGCCTGGTGGGCCTGCCGGGCCGCGCCCACAGGATCGCCCATGTCGTGCAGGGCATCGAAGAAGCACACCAGGGCGTAGCCGCTGCCGGGCAGGCCCGCTGCGTCGGCGACCTCGAACCTGACCCGGTCGGCGACCCCTACCTGGGCGGCGTTCTTGCGAGCGGCCTTGATCGAGGCCTCGTGGTAGTCGACCCCGAGGAACACCGAGTTCGGGAAGGCCTGGGCCATCACGATCGTCGAGGCGCCGTGCCCGCAGCCGACGTCGGCCACCCGGGCGCCTGCGGACAGCTTCTGCTCGACCTCGTCCAGGGCGGGGATCCACTCGGTGACCAGGTGGGCGCGATAGCCGGGGCGGAAGAACGCCTCGGTGCCCGCGAACAGGCGCGGGTGGTGCTCGTGCCAGCCCACGCCCTCCCCGGTGGTGAACGCCTCCTCGATGCGGTCGGCGCCGGCGAAGATGGCCGCGAGCAGGTCGAACCCGCCGGCCAGGTACACGGGACTGTCCGGGTCGGCCAGGATCATCGCCCGCTCGTCGGACATGGTGTAGGTACCGGCGTCGGGGTCGTAGTCGACGTAACCACCGGCGGCCTGGTTGTTCAGCCACTCGCGCACGTAGCGCTCCCGGGTCCCGGTGACCTCGGCGAGCGTTCCGGAGCTCATCGGGCCGGCCCCGGCCATGGCCTGATACAGGCCCGCCTTGTGCCCGACCAGCGCGGCGGCCATGGATACCGCCGCAGCCATGTCACCCACCGTGGCGAACAGCGCCTCCTCGACCTTGCCCTGATCAACAGTCATGACGCCCGTCCTGTCCCAGCGGGGCGGGTGGTTCCCACACCCTCGAGGACAGGTTCGGCGACACCCGGCGCGGGCGTCATGAGCAGTCGAATGCTCAGTTCTGCGGATCCCGGCTGCTCACGGACGGCCGTAAACTCGCGCGATGTCGCCCGCGTGGACGTTGGTGGGCAGGCAGGACGAGCTGGGGCGCATCCGAGCGGCGATGAGCCGGCCGGATGCGCGAGGGCTGGTCGTGACCGGGCCGGCGGGGCAGGCAAGACCCGGTTGGTGGAAGAAGCCCTGACTCGGGTGCCTGCAGCGAGGTTCTCGGTGCGCCGAGCCACGGCGACGCGCGCTGCGGCGAGTATGCCGCTCGCAGCCCTGAACCATCTGCTGCCCGAGCGTGTCCACGAGGTCTTCGGGTGGTCGGACCTGTTGCGGCGCACCGCCCGCGATCTCGTCGCTCGCGGTCATCCCTGCCGGGTCGTGGTGGCGGTCGACGACGTGCACCTGCTCGACGAGGCGTCGGCCGCTCTGGTGCATCACCTCGCGACGGCCTCACCGGTGTTCGTACTCGCCACGACGCGTGACGGCGAGCCCGGGCCGGACGCCGTGCGACGGCTGGGCAAGGATCACGTTCTTGAAGAGCTGGCGTTGGCCCCCCTGTCGGCAAACGAGGTGGGCGCCGCGGTGCGCCGCGTCCTGGACGGTCCGGTCAGCGGATCCGTCGTGCACCGCCTGACCGCCCTCTCGGGCGGCAACCCGTTGCTTCTCACCGAGCTGGTCGACACCGCCCTGGCCGAAGGCCGCTTGACCCGCAGCGCGGGCCTGTGGTGCCTCAGCGGGCTGTGGGTGAGCGCGCAATCCCTCCCGGAACTGGTCCGCGATCGCCTCTCCCGCCTGCACCCCGACGTCTACGCCGCGACCGAACTGCTCGCCCTCGGGGAACCGCTGGGTGCGGCCGACGTGGAGGCGATGATTCCTGCCGAGGTCGTCACCGCAGCCGAACGCGAGGGGTTGGTCGTGGCGAGTCCCAGCGGGCGGCGCCAACAGGTCCGGCTGGTCCATCCGCTGTACGAGGAGGCCGTCCGGGCAGCGATCACGCCGCTGCGGGCGCGGGCGATCTACCGGCAGCTGGCCGCCTCCGTGGCCGCCTCGGGCGCGCGCCGGCGTGGGGACGTGCTGCGCCTCGCGCTCTGGAGTCTGGAAGGTGGGCAGACCGCCGACCCGGAGCTGCTGATGCGGGCGGCCCGCGAGGACGGAGCCCTCTACGACCGCGACACGGCCGAGCGGCTGGCGCGGGCCGCGGAGGAGGCCGGCGGGGGGCTGCCGGCACGCCTGCTCCGGGTCGACGCGCTGCGATGGCTGGGCCGTGCCGAGGAAGCCGATGCGTTGCTCGGCGAGGTGGACCTGCGAACCGCAGGTCCCGAGCAGCGATGCCGGGTCGCGGCGGTTCGCGCCAGCAACCTCTACTTCGGGCTGAACCGGTCGGCCGAGGCCGAACGTGTCGTCGGCGAGGCACGCGAAGGCGTGGGCGCCCACGCGCTGTGCGGGGCGCCGGAGCCCGGGTCGGATTTGTGCAGCGAGCTCGACGCGCTCGAAGCGGAGTTCCGATTCAACGCCGGCCGCGTCGGGGAGGCCGTCGACCTCTCCAGCGACGTCCTCTCCCGCTCCCACGTCAGTGCTCGCACATACGCCGACGTCGCCGTGATCGCCACGATCGCCCGAGCGTTCTCCGGGCAGACCGACGACGCCGGGACGGTGGTCGAGGGCGCCCTGGACTACCTCGGGCAGGCCCACGGCGACGTCTCGTTCGGTGCGGAGCAGCGCCTCCAGCTGAGCCGTTGCCTGGCGCATCTGCACGCCGGTCGTCTCGAGCCCGCCGGCCGGCTCGCCCACGAGGGCTATCGGCAGGCACTCGAACTCCACGCCGAAACCCCGCAGGGGCAGTGGGCACTCGCGCTCGGTCAGCTGGCCCTGGCCCGCGGCCAGGTGGCCACGGCCCGGCGATGGCTCCAGGAGTCCGCCGCCCTCATCGAAGCGCGCTCACCGACCCTGGGTCGCTATGGCGTGGCCTACGCGCTCACGTTCCTCGCCGAAGCAGCGGCGCTCGCGGGAGACCACGACGCGGTGGACGCCGCCCTGACCCGAGCAGACACCTTGATCCCCGGGACCGCGCTGCTCTGTAACAGGGAGCGTGGCCGCGTCTGGGCCGCGGTCGCCCGCGGGGAGCTCACGACGGCCCGTCGTCTCTCCCTGGACAGCGCCGACGCCCTCGCCCGGCGTCGAGCCCACCTGTACGAGGCCAAGGCCTGCCATGACCTCGTCCGGCTCGGCTCCCCGAAGCCGGTGCTCGAGCGCCTCGACCGGTTCGCCGCCAGAGATCAGGGCAGGTTCGGCGCGATCTACGCGCGGCACGCACGGGCGCTCGCCGTCGGCGACGGCTGCGACCTGAGCGAGGTGGCGACGGAGCTCTCCGGCCTGGGGGCGAACCTGCACGCGGCCGAGGCCGCCGCGCAGGCCTGCGATGCTCACCGCCGAGCCGGTCGGAGAGCCGGCGCCGCGGCCGCTTCGGAACGCTCGCGCGAGCTCGCGGCCCTCTGCGAAGGAGGCCACACACCGGCCCTCGCGCTCGCCGGCGAGCCGCTGCCGCTCACCCCCCGAGAACGGGAGATCGCCACGCTCGCCGCACGCGGGCTGAGCAACCGTGACATCGCCGAGGCGGTGGTCGTCTCCGAACGCACCGTGCACAACCACCTGCACCGCGCCTACGCCAAGCTCGGAATCAACAGCCGACGCCAACTGCGCTCCATCCTGCCGTGATGTGCCTGCCCGGCCGGTAGCGGCGTTCGCATTTGCACGAACGAACCCGGAACGTCAGGAGCGCACGTCGGCGCCGAGACGCCGGGCCTCGTCGCGAGCGATCGCCCGCGCCGTCCCGCAGTTCGGGCATCGCGTCTCGAGGCGGCTGCGCAGCGGCAGGACGGGCACGAAGAACAGCGTGAACCGGGTCCGGCGATGCACCAGGGACAGCGGACCGGGATGCCCGCAGGCCGGGCAGCCGAGCGCGATCAGGCCCAGCGGCCGTTCTTTGTGGGACAGGCCGAAGATGACCAGCATCAGGCCGTCACCGCAGGTGCGGCCGGTCGGTGTGCGGGCGAGAGCTCACGGGCCCACCTTCCTGACGTCGTTCCGTTCCAGCCTAGGTGACCGTCAGCCTACGCAACCGTCGCGACGGCGACGGCGTCCTGCGCCGTCGCCGGTTCCGGCCCGGTCCGCCGCGTGGCACGATTCGCTCGTGACCAGCAGGCCCGCCGCGGCACACCAGCATCTGCGTGACCTCGTGCGGCTGCGCCGCGTCCGCGACCGGATGGACCGCGAGTACGCCGAACCGCTCGACGTCGAGGCGCTGGCGCGCGGCGAGCACATGTCGGCCGGCCACCTGTCCCGGGAGTTCCGCCGCGCCTACGGCGAGTCGCCCTACAGCTACCTCATGACCCGCCGCATCGAACGCGCGATGGCGCTGCTGCGCCGCGGCGACCTGTCCGTCACCGAGATCTGCTTCGCCGTCGGATGCTCGTCGCTGGGGACCTTCAGCACCCGGTTCAGCGAGCTCGTCGGCATGCCCCCGAGCGTCTACAGGCAGACGGTGGCCCACGAGACCGATGGCATCCCGTCGTGCCTGGCCAAGCAGGCGGGCAGACCGGTCAGGAATCGAGAAGTCCGGGACACCGCGCCGGTCCTAGCGTGACCGGCATGGATATCAGCATCCACTCCAGCTTCCTCCCGCACGACGACGCGGAGGCCGCTCTGGGCTTCTACCGCGACGCCCTCGGTTTCGAGGTCCGCCTCGACGTCGGCTACGGCGACATGCGCTGGATCACCGTCGGCCCGCCCGGCCAGTCGAACACCTCGATCGTGCTGGCACCGCCTGCGGCCGACCCCGGGACCACCGACGAGGAGCGTCGCGTCGTCACCGAGATGATGGCCAAGGGCACCTTCGCGGCGGTCCTGCTGGCCACCCCGGACCTCGACTCGACGTTCGAGAAGCTGCAGGCCACCGGCGCCGACGTCGTCCAGGAACCGGTCGACCAGCCCTACGGCGTGCGGGACTGCGCCTTCCGTGACCCCGCCGGGAACATGGTCCGCATTCAGGAACGCGGCTGAGCCGAGCCGGGCCCTGGCCCGTCCGGCGTAACGACCGGCCCGCCCCGACGACACACCGTCGGAGAGCGACGTATCCGCCCGGGACCGGGCGACGAGGGGGAGACCTGATGAGTGCGGCCACCCGGCAACCCGCCGCCCGGCACGGCGCCGACAGCCACGACCTGATCCGCGTGCACGGCGCCCGCGAGAACAACCTGCGCGAGGTCAGCGTCGAGCTGCCGAAGCGCCGGCTGACACTGTTCACCGGTGTCTCCGGCTCGGGCAAGAGCTCGCTGGTCTTCAGCACGATCGCTGCCGAGTCCCAGCGGATGATCAACGAGACCTACAGCGCGTTCGTGCAGGGCTTCATGCCGACGCTGAACCGGCCCGACGTCGACGTCCTCGACGGGCTGACCACCGCGATCATCGTCGGGCAGGAGCGGATGGGTGGCGACGTCCGCTCCACCGTCGGCACCGCCACCGACACCGGTGCGCTGCTGCGGATCCTGTTCAGCCGGATCGGGCGACCGCACGTCGGCGGGCCGCAGGCGTTCTCGTTCAACGTCGCCTCGATCAGCGGCGCCGGCGCGGTCACCTTCGAGAAGGGCGGCCGGGAGGTCAAGGAACGTCGCGACTTCAGCATCACCGGCGGCATGTGCCCGCGCTGCGAGGGGCGCGGCACGGCGTCGGACTTCGATCTTACCGCGCTCTACGACGACCGCAAGTCGATCAACGAGGGTGCGCTCACGATCCCCGGCATGAGCATCGACGGCTGGTTCGGCCGGATCCTGCGCGGCTGCGGATACTTCGACCCGGACAAGCCGATCGCCCGGTTCACCACGCGTGAGCGCAACGACCTGCTCTACCGGGAGCCGACCAAGCTCAAGATCGAGGGCGTCAACCTGACCTACACCGGGTTGATCCCGCAGATCCAGAAGTCCTTCCTGGCCAAGGACCGGGAGGCGATGCAGCCGCACATCCGGGCGTTCGTGGACCGCGCCGTCGTCTTCGCCGAGTGCCCGGACTGCGGCGGGACCCGGCTGAGCGAGGCCGCGCGGTCCTCGACGATCGACGGCATCCACATCGGGCAGGCCTGTGCGATGCAGATCAGCGACCTCGCCGGGTGGGTGCGCGGGCTCGACGAGCCGACCGGGGACGCGGAGCGGGACGCGGCCGTCAAGGGTGTCGGGCCGCTGCTGACCTCGTTGCGGGAGACCCTGGACTCGTTCGTCGAGATCGGGCTGGGCTACCTCTCGCTGGACCGCCCGGCCGGCACGCTGTCCGGCGGCGAGGCACAGCGCACCAAGATGATCCGGCACCTCGGCTCGGCGCTGACCGACGTCACCTACGTGTTCGACGAGCCCACCATCGGGCTGCACCCGCACGACATCGACCGGATGAACACGCTGCTGCTGCGGTTGCGGGACAAGGGCAACACCGTGCTCGTGGTCGAGCACAAGCCGGAGACGATCGCCATCGCCGACCACGTCGTGGACCTCGGACCGCGGGCCGGGACCGCCGGTGGGGAGATCGTCTTCGAGGGCTCGCTGGACGGGCTGCGGACCAGCGGCACGCTCACCGGCCGGCACCTCGACGACCGAGCCTCGCTCAAGGCATCGGTGCGGACGCCGACCGGCGCGCTCGAGATCCGCGGCGCCGACACGCACAACCTGCGGAAGGTCGACGTCGACATCCCGCTCGGCGTGCTCGTCGCCGTGACCGGCGTGGCGGGCTCGGGCAAGAGCTCGCTGATCGCCGGGTCGGTGGCGCAGCGGGACGGCGTCGTGGTCGTCGACCAGGGCGCGATCAAGGGCTCGCGGCGCAGCAACCCGGCCACCTACACCGGGCTGCTGGAGCCGATCCGCAAGGCCTTCGCGAAGGCCAACGGGGTGAAGCCCGCCCTGTTCAGCGCGAACTCCGAGGGCGCCTGCCCGAACTGCAACGGTGCCGGGGTGATCTTCACCGATCTCGGGATCATGGCGAGCATCTCCACCCTCTGCGAGGTGTGCGAGGGGAAGCGGTTCGACGCGTCGGTGCTGGAGTACCGGCTGGGTGGCGGTGGGGGGAACGACGATCCCGGCCGGGACATCAGCGAGGTGCTCGCGATGTCGGTGGACGAGGCGGTCGAGTTCTTCGGCGCGGCCGGGCCGGCCCGCACCCCGGCCGCGCACAAGGTCCTGGTCCGGCTCGCCGACGTCGGGCTCGGCTACCTGACCCTCGGCCAGCCGCTGACGACGCTGTCCGGCGGCGAGCGGCAGCGGCTCAAGCTCGCCACCCGGATGGCCGAGGACGGCGGGATCTACGTCCTCGACGAGCCGACCACCGGCCTGCACCTGGCCGACGTCGAGCAGCTGCTCGGGCTGCTGGACCGGCTCGTCGACTCCGGCAAGTCGGTGATCGTGATCGAACACCACCAGGCCGTCATGGCGCACGCCGACCGGATCATCGACCTCGGCCCCGGCGCCGGTCACGACGGCGGGCGGGTCGTGTTCGAGGGGACGCCCGCCGAGCTCGTCGCGGACCGCTCGACGCTCACCGGGGAGTACCTGGCGTCCTACGTCGCGGGCTGAGCCGGTCTTCGCGAGCCGACACGCGAGCGGATCGACGGCAGCACCGGCTGGTGAGCGAGCTGGACGCCGTCGCCGCGCAACGCCGGCGGCTGCCGATGGTCCGGATGCCCGACTACGTCCTGGAGGGGGCGGACGGCCCGGTCCGCCTCGCCGACGTCTTCGACGGCCGATCCCAGCTCATCGTCTACAACCACATGTGGTTCCCGGGGGAGCGGTGGCAGTGCGGGGGCTGCACCGGGTTCACCACGCAGTTCACCCGGCTGGAGATCCTGGAGAACTTCGACGCCCGGTTCGTGATCGTCACCCAGGCTCGGGTTCGGCTTCGGGTTGATCGACGTGCTGCCCTACGGGCGTCAGGAGGAGTGGCAGGACTCGCCCGAGGGGTGGCCGCAGTCGCCGACCTACAGCCGGTGGGCCGGCTCGGAGGAGATCGCCGACGCCTACGGCGACCCCGAGGCGTGACCCCCGTGGCCGGCCAGGCCGGTCAGCGTCTGGACCAGGCCATCCCAGGCGGTGAGGGCGTCGCCGTCGTCGGCGTGCGGTGCCCGGAACCAGCGCAGGAACTCGCCCAGGTCGGCCAGCCCCCAGCTGAGCCGGTAGAGCTCCAGCGCCACCGGGTCCGGCTCGTGCCCGGAGAGGGCCGCGTAGCCGGCCAGGTCGTCCGGACCGGTGTCGAGCACCGCCAGGTCCCGTTCCGGCACGGCGAGCCCGGCCGTGTCCCAGTCGATGAGCAGGAAGCCGTCCGCGGTCTGCAGCAGGTTCCCCGGATGCGGCTCCCCGTGCGTGACGACCGGCGACCGTGCGGCGTCGCGCACCCGCTCGACCAGGCGGTCGGCTTCGGCCAGCCGGGCCCGGACCGCGCCCGCGTGCGTCGCGACGGCCTCGCGGGCGGGTTCGGAGTACTGCCCGCCCTCCCACGGGGTCCCGAGGTCGCCGAGCGCGCGGTCGATCACCGCACGGTCCGGGACCACCGGCACCTGCGGTGGCGTGCCGGCGGGCGGGTCCACGGCGTGCAGGCGGGCGAGCAGCACGAGGACGTCGTCCCGCTCGTGCGCCGAGAGCGGGGAGAAGAAGTCGAACGTCCTCGCCTCGACGTGGCGGAAGACGGTCAGCGCCCAGCGGCCGTCCAGGTCGACCGCGAGGTCGCCGCCCGGGGCCGGCTCCGGTGCGAGCACGAACTCCAGCCCCGCCCGGCGCAGCTCGGCCGCGGTCCGCAGGGTCGCCCGGTACCCGGCGAGCGCCGTCCCCGGATCGGCACCGCACTGCGGCTTGTCCGCCAGGTCGGAGATCTTGACGAACCAGCTCCGGCTGTCCGCGCCGGCCACGTGCCAGTGGTAGTCGCCGAACCCGACCGCCCGGTAATGCAGCTCGCGGGCGTCGATCCCGTGGTGCCGGCGCAGCGCGGCGCGCACGTCGTCGTCGTCGAAGCCGGCGGGGCGGTGCTCCATGCGGGTCATGCTCCCGAAACCCGTAGCCCGTTGACGAGCCGGTTCCGGTGCGGTGACCCGGACGTTGACGGTCGTCGCCACCCGAAAGCATGATGCGCGCCACATCCGATGTGTTCACCGAACGGTGAGGGGCCGACGTTGTCCACCGCACCTGCGCATGACCGGACCGATCCGTACACACTCACCGCGGACGGGATCAAGGAGCCGCCCGTCGGTTGGAGGGCGAGCGCCCGCTACCTCGGACCCGGCTTGATCCTCAGCGCCTCGATCGTCGGATCCGGGGAGCTCGTCGCGACCACCGCACTCGGCGCGGAGGCCGGGTTCGTCCTGCTGTGGCTGGTCGTGTTCTCGACGTTCGTGAAGGTCGCGGTGCAGATCGAGCTCGCGCGCTGGACCATCGCGACCGGGCAGCCGGCGATCACCGGCTTCAACAAGGTCCCGCCACGGATCGGCCCGCTCGGCTGGATCAACGTGTTGTGGGTGCTGCTCGCGCTGAGCAAGCTGCTCCAGCTCGGCGGGATCGTCGGCGGGACGGCGATCGCGTTCAGCACCCTGATGCCGATCGGCGGCGACCCGCTCGGCTTCACCTCGATCCTCGCGTGGACCTGCTTCGTGGCCGTCGGCAGCATCGCGCTGCTGTGGTCGAACCGCTACACGCTGATCGAGCGTGGCGCGATGCTGCTGGTCGTCGTCTTCACGTTCGTCACCGTGCTCATCGCGCTCGGCCTTCCGCTGACCCCCTTCGCCTACGACGGCGCGGCCCTCGCCGGTGGCCTGACGTTCCTGATCCCGGCCGGGGCACTCGGCGCCGCGCTGGCGATGTTCGGGATCACCGGCGTCGGCGCCGACGAGATCACCTTCTACACCTACTGGTGCCTGGAGAAGGGTTACGCGCGCTGGACCGGCCCGAACGACGGCAGCGACGAGTGGGCTCGCCGCGCTCGCGGGTGGATCCGGGTGATGTACAAGGACGCCCTGGTCTCCTGGGTGATCTACACCTTCGGCACGCTGGCCTTCTACCTGATGGGTGCGTCCGTGCTGCACCCGCAGGGCCTGGTGCCCGAGGGCAACGAGACGATCACCACGCTGTCCCGGCTCTACACCGACGTCCTCGGGACCTGGGCGAGCGTGGTGTTCCTGATCGGCGCGATCGCCGTCCTCGGCTCGACGATGTGGGCGTCGATCCCGAGCTGGTCGCGGATGTACACCAACGTGCTCGCGCTGTTCGGCGTCCTGGACTGGCACGACCCCGTCGCGCGGCTGCGCTGGATCCGGATCTTCACCGTCGCGCTGCCGCTGATCTGGGCGGCCGCCTACCTGACGATTCAGTCCCCGGTGGTCATGGTGCAGATCGGCGGGGTGGCCACCGGGATCTTCCTGTTCGCGGCGGTGGTCGCCGTCTGGTGGCTGCGCCGGCACGAGACGGACCCGAGACTGCACGGTGGACGGACGTTCACGGTGCTGCTGGTCGTCTCGAGCGTCGCGATCGGGCTGCTCGGCGTCTACACGATGCTCGACGTGTTCGGGGTGACCCCCGGCTGAGCAACCGATCGTCGGGGGCCGGTGCCCGCCGCCGACTTCGGTCGCGCGACGACCCACCTTCGCCGGGTGCGGTGCCGCCCCGGCCCGCGGCAACCTCGTCGCATGAACGGGGAGGGCGAGCGGCCGGCGGGCGGCCGGTGGAAGCGCGTGAACCGGGGGAGGAGGCCCTGAC
Source organism: Pseudonocardia nantongensis (assembly GCF_046546495.1). Classification (NCBI taxonomy): domain Bacteria; kingdom Bacillati; phylum Actinomycetota; class Actinomycetes; order Pseudonocardiales; family Pseudonocardiaceae; genus Pseudonocardia; species Pseudonocardia nantongensis. The sequence continues at coordinate 38,582 of NZ_JBKGXT010000001.1, forward strand.
TCGGACCCGGACCCTGACCCTGACCCGGACCCCGTCGTTCCCGAGGGAACCGTCTGGACACCTGCGGCGTCGGGCCTATGGTCGACGCGTGCCGGTCAGCCCCGCGGTGACGTCCGCGGCCCTCGTGGTCGCCGTGGGCGTGACCGGCTGGCTGTTCTCCGGTGACTGGACGGTCACCGACACCGCCGGGGTACTGCGCGTGCTGCTCGGCCTGGTCGGGATGGTGACGATCCCGTGGCGCTACCGGTACCCGTGGGAGTTCGCGGTGCTGGGCGTCGTGTTCGCGGCGTTCGCCCCGTTGGCCTCCTACCTGCCCCTGGTCGGCGTGTTCGTCGTCGCCACCCGCAGGCGGCCGTTCGAGACGGTCGCGATCACGGTGCTGTCGATGGCCGGCGCGGCGTACACGATGGTCAGCGAGGTCCCCGACCCGACGGGTATGTGGGTGGCGCTGCTCGGGGCCTGGACGCTGCAGTTCGCCTCGGTCGCCGCCGGGCTGCTCGCCGGGACCCGGCGCGCGGTGATCGCGGACCTGCGCGGCCGGCTGGCCACCGCCGAGGCGGAACGGGCCGAGCGCGACGAGCGGGCCCGGGCGGCCGAGCGGCGCCGGATCGCGGGCGAGATGCACGACCTGCTCGGGCACCGGCTCTCGCTGCTGTCGGTGCACGCCGGCGCGCTGGAGCTGCGCTCGGACCTGTCCGCGGACACCGTCCGGGAGAGCGCCCGGGTGCTGCGCGACACCACCCACCGCGCGATGGAGGACCTGCGCACGATCGTCCAGGTGCTGCGCGAGCCGGTCGGCGACGACCCCGTCCTGGACCCGCCGGGCGAGGGCCTCGGCGGGATCGAGTCGCTGGTCGCCGAGGCACGCGCGGCCGGGGCCGAGATCCGGCTGCGGTCCACCGAACTGCTGCTCCTGACCCCGCCGCCGGACCCGCTCGCCGGGGTCGCGTACCGGGTGGTGCGCGAGGGCCTGACCAACGCGACACGGCACGCACCCGGCGCCGCCGTCGAGGTGCGGCTGGACGGCCGCCCGGGCCGGGATCTCGCCGTCACCGTCACCTCGGGGTGCACCGGTGACCGGCCACCCGCGCCGGTCGGTGCCGGGACCGGCCTGATCGGACTGCGCGAGCGGGTGGAGACACTGACCGGCGGGACGCTGGCACACGGCCCGCTGCCCGACGGCTACCGGCTGCGCGCCGTGCTGCCCTGGCGGAAGGAGAACCGGTGACCGAGTCGGACGCCCCGGAGATCCGGGTGCTGCTCGTCGACGACGACCCGCTGGTCCGCGGCGGGCTCAAGGTGATGCTGGACGGCCACGTCGTCGCGGCCGGCGAGACCGCGCCGCAGCGCCGGATCCGGGTCGTCGGCGACGCCGGGGACGGCGACGAGGTCCCGGACGCGGTCCGGACCGGCCGCCCGCACGTGGTGCTGATGGACCTGCGGATGCGGCGGGTCAACGGCGTCGTCGCCACCCAGCGGCTGACCCGGGAGCCGGAGGCGCCGACCGTCGTCGTGCTCACCACGTTCGACGCCGACGAGCACGTGGTGCGCGCGCTGCGGGCCGGGGCGAGCGGGTTCCTGCTCAAGGACGCCGCGCCGGAGGGGATCGTGGGGGCCGTCCGGGCCGCCGCCGACGGCGACGCCGTGCTCTCGCCCTCGATCACCCGCCGGCTGATCGGGATGGTCGCCGGCGGCTCCGGGCCGGTGGACCGGCGGCGCGCGGCCCGGGCCCGGCTGGAGCGACTCGCTGAGCGCGAACGCGACGTGGCCGATGCGGTCGCCCGCGGCGGCTCGAACGCCGACATCGCCGAGGAGCTGCACATGTCGGTGGCGACGGTGAAGTCCTACGTGTCCAAGCTGCTGCGCGAGCTGGGCCTGGACAACCGGGTGCAGATCGCGCTGCTGGTGCGCGACGCCGGGGACTGACCAGCAGGATCAGCGGGGCCAGCCGTTGCGGGCGCAGCCGTCCAGGCCGAGGGTCTGCTGCTGCATCACCGGAGCCGGGCGACCCGGGCCCGGGCAGGCCTCGTGCTGGTGGCCCAGCCAGTGGCCCACCTCGTGGTTGACCAGGTAGCGGCGGTAGCCGGTGAGGTCTCCGGCGTAGTCCGGGACGCCGGTGACCCAGCGCTCCAGGTTGAGCACGACCCGGTCGCCGTTGCGGCAGGACAGCTTCCCGACGGTGTCCAGCGGCCGGCAGAGCCGGTCCGCGCTCGCCGGTGTGGCGAGCACGATCCGCAACGGCGCGGGCCCGTCGGTGCGGGCGAAACCGACCGAGCCGTCCCCGCCCCAGCTGCGCGGGTCGGCCAGCACACCGGTCACGAACCCGGCGAACGCGACGCCGTCGACCGGGACCCCGCGCTCGACCTCGACCCGGACCGCGACGGTCCGGCTGCGGCCGGGTGGCGGTGCGCCGCGCCCGGGCACGACGACCGTCTTGCCGGGCCCGCTCTGCGGCACCGTCCGGCCGAGGACACCGGCCGCGCGGTCGGCGGCCGGGATCGCGGCGGCCGGTCCGGACGAGCGCGCGGCCGGGGGTGCGGCCGTGGCCTCCCCCATCGGCGGCCCCGGTGCGGGCGCGGCGCCGTCCCCGCCGTCCGGGATCCCGGCGGCCCCGGCGCAACCGGCCAGCAGCACCGCGGCCGCGAGCAGCACCGCCGCGTGCCGGGCCGCGCGCGCCGCGACCGGCACCGCACGGCGGGTCACGGTCGTGTGTGTAGCCGGCACGGTCGTCAGCGTGGCAGAGGACACCGGGTCGCACGACCCGCCGCGCGGACGAGCTGGTGAGCGCCCTCACCTGCACCTGCGCACGCCCGGGGGCCGGAGCCATCATCGGGGAGTGACCGAGACGTACCCACCACCCGCCGACCTGGCCGCCACCGCGAACGTCCCGGCCGGGGTGTACGCGGAAGCCGCCGCCGACCCGGAGGCGTTCTGGGCCCGGCAGGCCCGCCGGCTGGAGTGGGACCGGGCTCCGGAGCAGGGCTACGACGGCTCCGCATGGCCCGAGGTCACCTGGTTCGCCGACGGCACGCTGAACGTCGCCCGCAACTGCGCCGACCGGCACGTCGAGGCCGGGCGCGGCGACACGGTCGCGCTGCACTGGGAGGGCGAGCCGGGGGACCGGCGCACCGTCACCTACGCCGACCTGCAGCGCGAGGTCTCCCGGTGCGCGCACGCGCTCACCGAGCTGGGCGTCGGACGCGGCGACGTGGTGGTCGTCTACCTGCCGGTGCTGGTGGAGACGATCGTGGTGATGCTGGCCTGCGCCCGGATCGGCGCGATCCACTCGCTGGTCTTCGGCGGGTTCTCGGCGTCGGCGCTGCGGTTCCGGCTCACCGACGGCGAGGCCAAGCTGCTGGTCACCACGGACGGTCAGTACCGCCGCGGCAAGGCCGTCCCGGTGAAGGCGAACGCAGACGAGGCCGCCGACGGCGTCGAGTCGCTGGAGCACGTGCTCGTGATCCGCCGGACCGGCTCGGAGATCGACTGGACCGAGGGCCGCGACGTCTGGTGGCACGACGTCGTCGACCGGCAGCCCGGCGAGCACCGGGCCGAGGCGTTCGGGGCGGAGAGCCCGCTGATGCTGGTCTACACCTCGGGCACCACCGGCACCCCCAAGGGTCTGCTGCACACGATGGGCGGCTACCTCACCCAGACGTCGTGGACGTCCTGGGCCTGCTTCGACCACAAGCCCGACGACGTCTACTGGTGCACCGCCGACCTGGCCTGGGTCACCGCGCACACATACGAGGTCTACGGGCCGCTCTCCAACGGCGTCACGCAGGTGATCTACGAGGGCACTCCGGACACCCCGGAGCCCGGCCGGCACTTCGAGATCATCGCCCGGTACGGCGTCACCGTGTACTACACCGCGCCGACCCTGGTCCGCACCTACATGAAGTGGGGCGAGGAGGTGCCCGCACGGTACGACCTGTCCTCGCTGCGGCTGCTCGGGACCGTCGGCGAGGCGATCAACCCGGAGGCCTGGCGCTGGTTCCACCGGGTGATCGGCGGTGGCCGCTGCCCGATCGTCGATACCTGGTGGCAGTCCGAGACCGGAGCCGCGATCTGCGCCCCGCTGCCCGGCGTCACCCCGCTCAAGCCGGGCTCGGCCACGCACCCGCTGCCGGGGCTGTCGGTGCGGGTGGTGGACCGCCACGGCCGCACCTGCGACGCCGGCGAGGGCGGCCTGCTGGTGATCGACCGGCCGTGGCCTGCGATGGCCCGCACGGTGTGGGGCGACCCGCAGCGGTACCGGTCGTCCTACTTCGACGACTTCGCGGAGCAGGGCTGGTACAAAGCCGGGGACGGCGCGGTGATCGACGCCGAGGGCTACGTGACGATCCAGGGCCGGGTGGACGAGGTCATGAACGTCTCCGGGCACCGGCTCGGCTCGATCGAGCTGGAGTCGGCGCTGGTCTCGCACCCGCGGGTGGCCGAGGCCGGGGTGGTCGGCGCGCCGGACCCGACGACCGGGCAGGCGGTCGTCGCCTTCGTGACGGTCACCGGGGACGCCGACGACGCGCTGCCCGAGGAGCTGCGGGCGCACGTCGCCCGCGAGCTGGGGCCGGTGGCCCGTCCGCGCGAGGTGGTGCTGGTCGCCGAGCTACCCAAGACCCGCTCGGGCAAGATCATGCGACGGCTGCTGCTCGACGTCACCGCCGGGCGCGAGCCGGGGGACACCACGAGCCTGGTGGATCCGGCCGCCTTCGCGGACCTCGCGGCCGGGTACCGGACGCGCTGAGGCACCGCCGGCCACGGCACCTCGTGAACCCGGGTTCTCGAGGTGTACCGGTGGTCCGCGGCGCCCACCACGACCATCCGGGAGACGTGTTATGTCTCAGGACATCGGTGACGATCCTGTGTCAGGACATCGGTGACAACTGCGGGCGTTCTTGGTGGTGACACTTCCGCCGTGAGGCTGCCGCGGTGGCTGCCCATGAACCCATCGATCCCCGTGTCCGCCTTGCGATCTCGCAGTGGCCTGACGACGCGCCGCGGGGGGCGGTCTCGACGTTCTGTATCGAGCACGGCATCTCGCGTAAGTCGTTCTACGAGCTGCGCAAGCGCGCTCGCGTTGACGGGCCTGCGGCGGTGCTCGAGCCCAGGTCCAGACGGCCGCGGTCGAGCCCGTCGATGCTGACCGAGCAGGTCAAGGCCCAGGCCGTGCAGGTGCGAGCCGCACTCGAGGCGTCCGGGCTGGACCACGGCCCGATCAGCGTTCACGAGAAGATGCGTGCGATGGGCCTGGCCTCGGTGCCCTCGACGGCGTCGCTGGCGCGGATCTTCCGTCAGGCCGGTATCGCCCGGGCGGAGCCGCGCAAGAAGCCCCGCTCGGCGTGGCGGCGGTTCGTCTACCCGGCGCCCAACGCGTGCTGGCAGCTCGATGCCACCGAGTACGTGCTGACCGGCGGAGGCAAGTGCGTGATCTTCGGAGCTCATCGACGACCACTCCCGCTACGCGGTCGCCTCCCACGCCGCGGCCGCTGAGACCGCCAAGGACGCGATCGCAGTCTTCGACAAGGCCGTGGCCGCCCACGGCGTGCCGCAACGACTGCTGTCCGACAACGGGCTCGCGCTCAACCCTTCGCGGCGCGGCGTGGTCGGCCGGCTTGTCGCCCAAGTCGCCGCGCTGGGTGTCGAGGCGATCACCGGCAAGCCGCACAAGCCGACCACCCAGGGCAAGAACGAACGCTTCCACCAGACCCTGTTCCGCTACCTCGACAAGCAACCGCTCGCCGCCACACTCGCGCAGCTCCAGGCCCAGATCGACGCCTTCGACCACGTCTACAACACCGAGCGCCCTCACCAAGGGCTGCCCGGGCGAATCACGCCGCAGGCCGCGTGGGAGGCGACGGCCAAGGCCGATCCACCCCGCCCGAAACCGGACCGGCCCGTCTACCGGCCGCCGGCCCTCGCCATGTGACCCCGACCGAAGCCACCGGAAGGCCTACCCGCCGGCACACGCCTGAGAACGGTGAGCTCCGCCGGAGTCGTCCACGTCGACAAGGTGTTCTACAAGATCGGCGTCGTCCACGCGTTCGAACATGTCCTCGTCGTCAGCGACGGCGACCAGCCCGGCGACACGATCACCGTCACCGACCTCGAAGGCGAGATCCTCGCCGAACGCACCAGACCCACTCCCGGCACCCGCTACGTCGGCAACGGTCGACCCCGCGGAAGACAGCCGAAGAACCCGGGAGCGTCACCGAAGTCCTGACACATCAACCGTCACCGATGTCCTGATGCAGAACTGTCACCGATGTTCTGAGACATCACAACCATCCGGGAGACGCGTGATTCGCAATTGCGAACAGATGTTCGATAAAGATGTCTTGACCAGGTAGAATCGAGGCATGACCGCGGTTCATGATCCCCCGTTACCGGACACCGGCGAGTCCGGGTTCCCGACCCTCGACCTCTCCCTGATCCAGATGGCTGTGGAGCAGGCCGCGCACGCCGACGCCGCGAGGTGCACCGAGGCCGAGCTGATCGACCAGATCGCGCAGCTGCAGACGCTGCAGACCTCGCTCGCCGCGCTGCAGAGCGCGCGCATCCGCGCGTTCGCCCGCACTCATGTCGCAGCGCGGACCGTGTCCGGGCGGGTTGAGCCGGAGAAACTCGACCGCAGTGTCCGAGCGCAGGTTGCCCTCGCCACCCGCACCTCACCGACCGTCGCCGCCGGGCGGGTCCGGGTGGCCCGGGACCTGCACGACGGCCTCGATCACGTCCGTGAGCTGCACACCGCCGGCGCGCTCAACGCCGAGGCCACCGCCGCGATCGCGGCCGCCACCGAGCACCTGGATCGGGCCGAGCGGGCCGAGGTCGATCGCCGCCTCGCCGAACACGATCTGAGCCGTCTCGGGCTGGGACGGATCCGCGACCTCGCCCGCAGCATCGCCGCGCAGGTCGCGCCGGAGAAGTTCCACCACCGGGCCCGAGAGGCCCGCGCCGAGCGGCGGGTCACCGTGCGCCCCGCCCCGGACGGGATGGCCTACTTGACCGCCTACCTGCCACTGGAGCAGGCCGTCAGCTGCCTGGCCGCGCTGATGAAGGCGCACACCGCGGCGTCGGTCAGCCCGGAGCCGCTGACCCGGGGCCGCGGGCAGTTCGTCGCCGACACCCTCGTTGAGCGACTCACCGGCAGGTCCCACCCGGGCGAGGTCGACCTGGAGATCCAGGTGCTGGTCCCCCTCGAAGTTCTCATCGACCCGAACAGCCCGTTGCCGGTCGAGATCCCGGGCTACGGGCCGGTGCCCGCCGACCTGCTCGCCAGCGCCCGGGGCCGGATGAGCTGGCGACGTCTGACCAGCCGACAAGGAACGGTCGTCGGCGGCGACTCCCGGCAGCGGAACTTCACCGGCTTTCTCGCCGACGTCATCCGCGCCCGCACCCGCAATCGCTGCGCCGAGCCCTACTGCGACGCCCCGGTCCGCCACATCGACCACATCCACCGCGTCGACGACGGCGGTGCCACCGATCTCGATACCGGCCGCGGTGTCTGCGAGTTTCACAACTACGTCCGCGAACAACCCGGATGGACCGTCCGACGCACACCCGGAGGCGTCACCACCACGACACCGACCGGGCACGCGTACCCCGAACCGCGGTCTCCGGCAAACTAGGCGATCCGGCGCAGCTTCTGGATCGCCAGGTCGCCGTCGAGCAGTTCGCCCATGGCCCCGACTGCGTTCGTCAGGTGCGGGCTCCGCATGTGCTCCTCGAGTGCGGCCTCGCTCGTCCAGTTCTCATAGAAGAAGAACACTGCCGGGTCGTCGGTGCCCTGGTGGAGGTCATAGCTGACGTTGCCCGCCTCCTGCGTGGTCGGTTCGATCAGCTTCTCCAGCTCGGCGCGCAGCTCGTCCTCCTTGCCCGCCTTCGCCCGCATCCGGGCGATCACGGTGAGGAGCTCGCGGTTGTCGTCGGTCGGGGTGGGCATCGTCGCCTCCACGGTAGATCGATCTTCCGTGATCATCCTGACGCATCCGGCGGGTGAATGCCGCCGCGACTCGCTACGGTCGACCGCATGACCGGCGGTGCGGGGACCCGGGAGACGGCGAGGGCGATGGCCGAGGCGGCCTGCGCCTGGCTGGACACCCTCGACGCGGAACAGCGGGAGCGGGCCACCGGCCATGCCCCGGCTGCGGACGGTGACACCGACGCCGAGCGACGGCGCTGGTTCTACACCCCGACCGACCACGGTGGGCTGACCTTCCACGACCAGTTCCCACCGCAGCAGCGCGCGGCGATGAAGCTGCTCGGCACCGGGCTGTCCCGGGCTGCCTATGTCACCGCGGCGACGGTGATGGGCCTGGAGAACGTCCTCGACCACACCGAGGGTTTCGTGTCCATGTTCGACCGCAGCCGCGGCCGCGACCCGTTCATGTACTACCTGCGGGTCTTCGGCGAGCCGGGCGATACCGGGGCCTGGGGCTGGCGGTTCGGCGGGCACCACATCTCGATCAACATGCTGGTCGTCGACGGCGAGGTCGCCGCGACGACGCCCTGCTTCCTCGGCGCCGACCCGGCCACCTCCGAGCTGCTCGGCGGCACCACCCTCCGCCCGCTCGGCCGGGTCGAGGACCTCGCCCGGGACCTGGTCCGGTCGCTGCCCGGGGAGCTGCGTGACCGGGCCGTGCTGCTCGGCAAGGCGCCACCGGACCTGGTCGCGGCCAACCGCACCGAGCCGCAGGACGGCGACGACTGGATCCCGCTCGCGGGGATCTGGCGAGCACCGTTCGCGAGCGACACCGAGCAGGCGAAGCTCGAGACGGGGAGCCGGGGCATCGAGGAGAAGGCCGGCTTCAGCGACGCCGAGAAGGCCGCCGTGCGGCTCTCCCGTACCCCGCGCGGCGTGCCGGCATCCGACCTCGACGGCGAGCAGCGCGAGATCCTGGGAATCCTGCTCGGCACCTACCTGGAGCGCGTCCCGGAATCGCTGTCCCCGATCACCCGCTACGACGACGCCGCCGTCCTGGACGACGTCCACGTCGCCTGGGCCGGCTCGCTGGAGCCCGGGGCGCCGCACTACTACCGGATCCAGGGCCCGCGGCTGCTGATCGAGTGGGACAACACCCAGCGCGACGCCAACCACGCGCACTCCGTGTGGCGCGACCCGTCCCGGGACTTCGGTCTGGACGTCCTCGGTGCGCACCGCGCCGCGCACCATCTCGGCTGACATCTCGCACATCACGGCAAGCGTTGACAAGCTTGCGCAAGGTGCTGCACTCTTCGTGCCGTCCCACCGACGGGCCGGCCGAGGAGGAGAGCAGTGGCGCCCACCCTGACCGACGTGGCCCGCACGGCCGGCGTCGCGCTGTCCACCGCGTCCCGGGCGTTCAGCGACCCGGACCGGCTCGGTGCCGACACCCGCCGCCGGATCCTCACCGCGGCCCAGGAGCTCGGCTACGCGCCGCGCCCCACGGTCACGACGGCGCCCCCGACCACCGCGACCGTCGCCGCGGTCGTCCCCGACATCGCGAACCCGGTGTTCTCCCGGTTCGTCAAGGCGGCGCAGTCCCGCGGCCGCGAGTCCCGCACCACCGTCGTCGTCGCCGACACCGACTACGACGCCGACCGCGAGCGCGAGACCATCGCCGGGCTGTGCGCGCGGGTCGACGGCATCGTCGTGCACTCCTCGCGCCTGGACGGGGCCGAGGTGCTCGACCTCTGCGGCGCGACGCCGTCGGTGCTGGTCAACCGGCACGTCCCGGGCGGCGACTGCGTGATCGCCGACTCCACCCAGGGCCTGCGCCAGGCCGTCGACCACCTGGACGCGCTCGGCCACCGTCGGATCGCCTACGTGCAGGGAAGCTCTGACTCCTGGTCCAACCAGCACCGGGTCGGCCTGGTACGGGAGCTGGCCGCCGAGTACGGCCTGGACCTGGAGCTGCTCGGCTGGCACACCGAGACCGTCGACGGCGGGACCGCCGCCGCGGCGCGGGTGCTCGCCACCGGCGCCACCGCCGTGCTCACGCACAACGACCTGGTCGCGCTCGGCCTGGTCGCCGGGGCCCGCACGCTCGGCGTCCGGGTGCCCGACGACCTGTCGGTTCTCGGCAGCGACGACATCCCGTTCGCCGCGCTCGCCGACCCGGGCCTGTCCAGCATCGCGACCCCGATGGACCGGGCCGGGACCCTCGCGCTGGAGATCCTGACCCGCGCCGAGCGCGCGGCCCCGCGGGCCGTCCGGCTCCCGACCCATCTCGTCGTGCGCGGCAGCACCGGCCCCAAACCGACCCGTATCCGCGCCCTGGAGGTCCAGTCGTGAAGATCGTCGTCGCGGACCAGAACCTGGCCGGACTGCGGGCCGAGACCGAGGCCGCGCTGCCCGCCGGCAGCAAGGTCGTCTGGTCGGCGAGCCGGGAGGCGAGCGACCTCGTGGCCCTGGTCGCCGACGCCGACGTGCTGATCTCCGGCCGCTGCCCGAAGGGGGTCGGTGCCGCCGGGGCCGGGCTGCGGCTGGTGCACGCCGCGGGCGCGGGCACCGACGGCATCGACCTCGGCGCGCTCCCGGCCGGCTGCACCGTCGCCAACACCTTCCACCACGAGGACTCGATCGCCGAGTACGTCCTCGCCTCGACGATCCTGCTGCGCCGCGGGTTCCTCGCCCAGGACACCGCGCTGCGTGCCGGTGACTGGCCCACCCCGGCCCACGACCCGACCGCCCCGTGGGCCGAGTCGCTGCAGGGGGCGACGGTCGGGCTGGTCGGGTTCGGCCACATCGGTGCCCGGACCTGGGACCGGCTGCGCGCGTTCGGCGCGCGCGGGGTCGCGGTCAGCCGGCGCGGCACGATCGACGCGGCCACGCACGGCCTGGCCTGGGCCGGCAGCACCGCCGAGCGGCTCGACGCCCTGCTCGCCGGATCCGACGTCGTCGTCGTCAGCGCGCCGCTGAACCCGGAGACCGAGGGCATGATCGGCGCCGCCGAGCTGGGGTCCATGAAGGACTCAGCGGTGCTGGTCAACGTCGGGCGCGGCCCGCTGGTCGACGAGGCGGCGCTGTACGCGGCCCTGCGCGACGGCACGATCGGCGGCGCCGCGATCGACGTCTGGTACGGCTACCCCGAGCCCGGCACCAGCCACGGCGAGCCGTCCTCGCTGCCGTTCCGCGAGCTCGGGAACGTGCTGATGACCCCGCACAGCTCCGGGCTGACCCGGCAGACCTTCCTCGGTCGCGCCGCCGAGATCGGTGTCAACGTGCACCGGCTCGCCGCCGGGGAGGAGCTCGCGAACGTCGTGGCGGTGGTCCGATGACGGACCGGATCGTCGCTGCCGAGGTGCTGGTCACCTCGCCCGGCCGCAACTACGTCACCCTCAAGATCAGCACCGCGGACGGCCTGGTCGGCTGGGGCGACGCGACGCTCAACGGCCGCGAGCTCGCCGTCGACGCCGTCCGGGAGCGCGGGTTCACCGCCATCCGGGTGCAGACCGGCGTCCCCGGCCTGAACACCGTCTACGGCGTCGAGCGCGGCTACGACTACGAACCCGCCCTGCTGCCGGTCGCGCGCCGGCGCGACGGCTCGATGACGGGCTGGTGAGCGCCGTGCCCACCCCGACGACCACCGGAATCGTCCACCTCGGACTGTCCAACTTCCACCGGGCGCACCAGGCGGTGCACACCGCCGCGGCACTCGGCGCCGACCCCGGCGCGTGGGGGATCCTCGGCGTCGCACCGCGGTCCGCGGCCGTCGCCGACGCGATGGCCGCGCAGGACGGCCGATACGCCGTCGTCGAGATCTCGCCGGAGGGGGAGCAGGCGGTCGTCCCGGGCGTGCACACCGGCACCCTGGTCGCCGCCCGCGACCCCGAGCCGGTGCTCGGCGCGCTCGCCGCCCCGAGCACCCGGATCGTGTCGCTGACCGTCACCGAGCACGGCTACACGATCGACCCGCGCACCGGCGGGCTCGACCTCGACCACGACGGCGTCCGCGCCGACCTGGCCGGCGGCTCGGGTACCGCGATCGGGCTGGTGGCGCGCGGCCTGCTCCGCCGCGCCCGCGGCCACGGCGCCCCGGTCAGCGTCCTGAGCTGCGACAACCTGCTCGGCAACGGCGACGTCACCGCCCGGCTGGTGCGCGAGTTCGCCGAGGCGCTGCCCGCCCCGGAGCGGAACGCGCTGCTGCCCTACCTGGACACCATCACCTTCCCGAACGGGATGGTGGACCGGATCGTCCCGGCCACCACCGACGCCACCCGGGCCGCCGCCGCCCGCCTGGCCGGGTTCGACGGATTCGTCGATGCCGTCCCCGTCCCGGCCGAGCCGTTCAGCATGTGGGCGCTGGAGGACCGGTTCGCCGCGGGCCGTCCGGCCTGGGAGCACGCCGGGGCGGGCGTGCCCGGTGCCGTGTTCACCGACGACGTCGCCGGCTACGAGCTGCTCAAGCTGCGGTTCCTCAACGGCACGCACTCGCTGATCGCCTACCTCGGCGCGCTCTCCGGCGAGGACCTGATCGCCCGCTCGGTCGCCCGCCCGGCGATCCGTGCCGCGGCGCAGCGCGTGCTGCACGACGACTACCGCTCCACCGTGCGAGTCCCGGCAGGCGTCGACGCGGACGCCTACGCCGCACAGCTGTTCGTGCGCTGGTCCAACACCGCGCTCGGGCACCGCACCCGCCAGGTAGGTTCGGACGGCTCGCTCAAGCTCGCCCAGCGGATCCCCGGCCCGGCCGCCGAGCACCGGGCCGCCGGCCGGCTGCCGCACCACCTCGCGCTGACCGTCGCCGCCTGGCTGGCCTGCGTCGCGCCGCCGGACGGGTTCGATCCGGGCCCGCACGCCGCGGCGATGGCCGAACCCGCCCGCGACCGGCTCGCGACGACCGCCGGCGGCCCGCTCGACGCGCACGTCCGTGCCGGGCTGGAGCTGCTCGGCGGCGACCCGGACCCGGACCTCGCCGCCCGTACTACCGAGCTTCTGGCCCTGCTGGTCGGGCACGGCGTCGACACCGCGGTCGCCGAGGCCGCCGGGGAACGGAGCGCCGCATGACCACCACGCTCCCGGAGCGCACCCGCGCCGCCGTGCTGCACGCCGCGCAGGACCTGCGGGTCGAACACATCCCGATGACCGGGCCGGAGCCCGGTGAGGTGCTGGTCGCGATCGAGGCGGTCGGTGTCTGCGGCTCGGAGCCGTCGGGTGCGGGCACTACCACCTGTGCCTGTCCGGGACCTGCCTCGGCTCGCGCCCGCCATCGGGCTCGCCGCGTCCGCCCGGGCGACCGGGCCTGACCTGCCACCGCCCTACGGGGCCCGATCCATCCGAGGAGGCATGGACACCAGCGGAAGCACACCAACCCCGTCCACAGTAGACCCAGACCGCCCGGCCGACCCGCGGGCGACCCGCAAGGCCGCCTGGGCCGGCCTGGTCGGGACCACGCTCGAGCAGTACGACTTCGTCATCTACGGCACCGCGTCCGCGCTGGTGTTCTCGCAGCTCTTCTTCCCGAACGTCTCCCCGGCGGTCGGCATCCTCTCCAGCTTCGCCGCCTACGCCGTCGGCTTCCTGGCCCGGCCGCTGGGCGGGCTGTTCTTCTCCCGCTACGGCGACCGGCTCGGCCGCAAGTGGGTGCTCGTCGCCACGCTGATGCTGATGGGCGGCTCCACGCTGCTGATCGGCCTGCTGCCGACCTACTCCACGATCGGCCTCCTGGCGCCGGCGCTGCTGGTGGCGTGCCGGTTCCTCCAGGGCTTCGGCGCCGGGGCCGAGCAGGCAGGCGCCGCCACCCTGCTCACCGAGACGGTCGGTCGCGGCCGGCGCGGCCGGTACGCCTCGCTGGTCATGGTCGGCGCCGCGCTGGGCACCGCGCTCGGCGCGGTCGTCTGGATCGCGGTCCAGCAGCTGCCCGAGGATCAGCTGATGAGCTGGGGCTGGCGCCTGGTGTTCGTGTCCAGCCTGGTCGTCACCGCGGTCGCGATGGTGATCCGGCGCAGGCTCGACGAGAGCCCGGTGTTCGCGGAGCTGAAGGAGAACCACGTCGAGCCGCGCAAGCCCGCGGGCGAGGTGTTCCGGCACGGCCGACGGCCGATGCTGCTGGCGCTGTTCATGAACGTCGGAACCAGCGCGCAGTCCTACACCTTCCAGGTGTTCATCGCGTCCTATCTGGTCTCGACGGTCGGCGTGGACTCGTCGTTCGTCCCGCAGGTGCTGCTGATCGGCGCGATCTGCGGCGGCATCGCCGCGGTCGGCTTCGGCGCGCTCTCCGACCGGATGGGCCGCAGGCCGGTCTACTCGTTCATCATGCTGGCGAGCGTGCTGCTGCCCGGACCGGCGTTCGTCGCGCTGAACACCGGCAATCCGGTCGCGATCGTCGTGACGATCGTCGTCGGCTTCGTGCTCGCCGTGAACGGCGCCGTGGGCGTCCAGATGAGCTACTTCCCGGAGATGTTCGGCAGCCGCTACCGCTACGCCGGCGTCACCCTGGGCCGGGAGTTCTCGGCCGCGGTCGGCGGCGGCGTCGCCCCGCTGATCTGCGCCGCACTGCTCAGCGCGTTCTCCGGGTCCTGGATCCCGGTCGCGGTCTACATGTCCGTGATGGCGCTGATCAGCCTGATCGCCGCACGGATGGCCCCGGAGACCGTGGACCGCGACCTCACCGTCCCGGAGGACGCCGGCGCCCCCGTCACCGGGACGATCGCTCGCGCACCCCACTGACGGCGGCCACCGGACCGGACGACGAGGCAGCGGATCAGGCCGGGACCGGACTCCGCCGGGCGAAGGCCGGAGCGCGCTCCGGCCGGAACCCGACGCCGACCAGGTAGGCCGGCACGATCCGGGCCGCCGGGAACCGCTCCATCACCCGGATCAGCGGCGCCGGCGGGCCGGAGAGGGTCCCCTCCAGGGCCGGCCCGGCGAGGTTCGCGTGCATGATCCGCTGCAGGCCCTGGACCAGGATCGTCGGCAGCAGCCGCCGGTTGCGCACCCGGGCCAGGTCCTTCCCGGTGGCCGTGCCACGGGACAGCGGGACGGCGAGCAGCGTCGCCGCCGCCACCGCGTCCTGGATCGCGAGGTTGATGCCGACCCCACCGACCGGGGACATCGCGTGCGCGGCGTCACCGAGGCACAGCATGCCGTCGACGTGCCACCGCTTCAGCCGGTTGAGCCGCACGTCGAGGTGTCTGACGTCGTCCATCGAGGCGATCTCGCCGACCCGGTCCGCGCAGTCCGGGATCAGCTCGGCGACGTCGGCCCGGAACGCCTCGATCCCGCGGGCCCGCAGCCCCGCGTCGGCGCCCTTGCCGGCGAGGTAGCCGACCTGGAAGTAGCCCTCCCGCGGGATGACGACGGCGAACCGGCCGCGCCCGATCCGTGGCGTGAGCATCGAGACGCCGTCGTCGGCGTGCCGGGGCAACCGGAACCACCAGGCGTCGAACGGGACGGGGTACTCGGTCACCGGCAGCCCGGACTCCGCGCGCAGCACCGAGTGCCGGCCGTCGCAGGCCACCGTCAGGTCCGCGTGCAGCACGCCCTCGGTCCCGTCCGCGCTCGAGTACCGCACGCCCGCCACCCGGCCGTGCTCGCGGACCACCCCGGTCACGTCGGTGTCCATCCGCAGGTGGAAGGCCGGCTCGGCCCGTCCGGCGTCGGCGAGCAGATCCAGCAGGTCCCACTGCGGCACCATCGCGATGTAGGGATGCCGGACGTTGAGCCGGGCCAGCCGGCCGAGGTCCCCGATGACCTGGTAGCTGTGCCCGTCCCCGCGGGGGAGGGCGACCTCGCTGATCCGGCTCTGCGGCAGCGCGGCAAACCGCTCGCCCAGCCCGAGGTCGTCGAGCAGGTCCAGGGTGGTGGGGTGGACGGTGTCCCCGCGGAAGTCCCGCAGGAAGTCGCCGTGCTTCTCCAGCACGGTGACCTCGACCCCGGCCCGGGCCAGCAGCAGCCCGAGCATCATCCCGGCCGGGCCGCCCCCGACCACACAGCACGTCGTCCGCTCCATCGCGACCCACCTCATCTCCACATATTTCAACGCCTGTTGAATTGAGTATGCGCCTGTCGGAGCGGCTCCGCAACACTCAGGAGTGGGCCGCGGCCGGAACGCCGGCCGGTGCCCAGCCCGCCGTCCCAGCCGTAGCGGCCGTCCGGCTCCACGCAGAGTCCGATGCCCACCCGGCGCCGTCGGTCACGCGAGCCGGCGGGGACGTGGAACCCGGTGTCGTGCATGCCGAGCGGGTCGAGCACGCGCTCGCGGAGCAGCGTACGAGCGCTGGATCGGCAGCTCCGGCGGGAAGCGTGGCGGCATCCGGTGCCTCCCGCGGTCGGGGCCGATGGAACTCAGGGCTTGCGGCCGATCCCGCCCGCGATACAGCGCTGCGCGGGCAGCAGCTCACCGACCTCCGGCCCGTCCGGCCACCACCGGACGCAGAGCTCGATCCCCGGGGTGACCATCTCCAGGCCGGGGAACATCCCCTGGATCTCCGCGCGGGTGCGGAACCGGCCGCTGCCCATCGGGCTGTGCAGGAAGACGTTCTCCAGCCGGCGGGCCAGCTCGGAGTTCTCGTCCTCCGGGTCCAGGAAGTGCGAGACCGCGACGTAGGAGCCGGACGGCAGCGCGTCCACGTAGGCCTGCATGATGCTCTGCGGTGTGCGGCCCGGGTCGTCGTAGTGGTGCAGCGTCCCCAGCTGGAACAGCGCGATCGGCTGGTCGAAGTCCAGGAACGTGCGGATCTGCGGGTCGTCGACGACGTTGCGCGGGTCGAAGATGTCGGCCGGGCTGAACATCGTGCGGTTGTTGTCCTCGAGCAACGCCTGCCCGTGCGCGATCACGGTGGGGTCGTCGTCGACGTAGACGACGCGTGCCTCGGGCTGCATTCGCTGGGCGACCTGGTGGGTGTTCTCCGCGGTCGGCAGCCCGGACCCGCAGTCCAGGAACTGGGTGATGCCCGCCTGACCGGCCAGCCAGCGCGTCGCGCGGACGAGGAACGCGCGGTGGTCGACGGTGAACTGACTGATCTCCGGCGCGACCGTGGCGAGCTTCTCGACGGTGGCCCGGTCGATCTCGTAGTTGTCCTTGCCGCCGAGGGCCGCGTCGTAGACGCGCGCGATGCTGGCCTTGGTGGTGTCGATGCGGGCGGGTGGCCGCCCCGGCGTCGGCTCGGCTGCGGTCATCGGACGCTCACCCCTCTCGCTTGACGCCGACCCCGCCCGCGATGCACCGCTGGACGGGATCCTCCTGACTGATCTGCGGGCCGTCCGGCCACCACTGGAAACACGGCACGACCCCGGGCTCGATCATGTCCAGCCCGGGGAACAGCCCCTCCAGCTCGGCCCTCGTCCGGAACCGGCCGCTGCCCATCGGGCTGTGAACGAAGACCTGCTCCATCCGCCGGGCCAGCTCGGTGTCGGCGTTCTCCGGGTCGAAGAAGTGCGCGACGGCGACGAAGCTGCCCACCGGGAGGCGCTCGACGAACTCGGCCATGATCCGCCGCGGATCGTCGGCGTCGGCGAAGTGGTGGATCGTCCCGATCTGGAACAGCGCGATCGGCTGCTCCAGGTCGAGGAACTCCTGGATCGCCGGATCGCCGAGCACGGCGGCCGGGTCCCGGATGTCGGCCGGGGAGAACATCGTCTGGTCGTCGTCCTCGAGCAGCGCCCGCCCGTGCGCGATGACGGTCGGGTCGTTGTCCACGTAGGCGACCCGGGCCTCGGGCTGCAGTCGCTGGACGATCTGGTGGGTGTTCTCCGCGGTCGGCAGGCCGGAGCCGCAGTCCAGGTACTGGGTGATCGAGGTCTGAGTGGCGATGAACCGGGCCGCGCGGATCAGGAAGGCCCGGTTGTCCACCGCGAGCTGGTTGACCTCCGGGGCGACCTTGCGGACCCGCTCGATGGTCTCCCGGTCGACCTCGTAGTTGTCCTTGCCGCCCAGCGCGTAGTCGTAGACCCGCGCGATGCTGGCCTTCGTCGTGTCGATGTAGGCGGGCGCGCGACCCTCGGTCGGCTGGGCCATCGGCGGATTCCTCACTGAACGCTCGGACGGGTGGGTGGCCGGTCTGGCCGGTTCGAGGGCACCCTAGCGAGCCCCTCCCGCGTGCTGTCACGGCACCACACGCAGTGATCACCATCGCTGACGGAGCGGCCCGGCGTGTGTAGGGTAGGTCACCCGAACGGTCCGGGTGTGGCATGCCGTCGCACGTCACGCACGGGCCTGCGACCCCGGAGCCGATCCGCAGGAGTCACGCGTGGCCTCGAGTCCGAACGCCCCCACACCGCCCGGTGAGGATCGGGGGCCCACCGCGCGCCGGATCGTGCTCGGCACCCATCTGCGGCGGCTGCGGGAACAGGCCGGCATCAAGCGCTCCGACGCGGCGTACAGCATCCGCGGCTCGGACTCCAAGATGAGCCGGCTCGAGTCGGGCAAGGTCGGGTTCAAGCCGCGCGACGTCGAGGACCTGCTCACCATGTACGGGATCGGCGACGAGGCGGAGCGCGAGCAGGTCGTCGCGATGGCCGCGGACAGCAACGAGAGCGGCTGGTGGGCGCGGTACACCGATGTCGTCCCCGGCTGGTTCGAGGACTTCGTGGGCCTGGAGGCCTCGGCCTCCCGGATCCTGTCCTACGAGCTGCTGTTCGTGCCCGGGCTGCTGCAGACCGAGAGCTACGCCCGGGCGACGGTGAGCGGCGGACGTCCCGACCTGTCGCCGGCCGACCGGGACGCCGTGGAGAAGCGGCTCGAGGTCCGGATGCGCCGGCAGCGGATCCTGCACCGCAAGGACGCCCCGACGTTCTGGGTGGTGCTCGACGAGGCGGTGCTGCACCGCCCGGTCGGCGGCCCCGGTGTGCTGGGCGCGCAGATCGACCACCTGCTGGAACTCTCGGCGCTGCCGAACGTCATCATCCAGCTGCTGCCGTGGGACCTGTCCGGCTACGCGGCCGAGCACGCCTTCGCGATGCTGCGGTTCGCCGAGCCCGAGCTGCCCGACCTGGTCTACCTGGAGGAGCTCACCGGGGCGACCTACCTGGACAAGCGTGCGGACGTCGAGCTGTACGGCCGGTCGATGGACCGGCTGATGGTCGACGCCCTGAACCCCGAGCGCTCCAAGCAGTTCCTGTCGAAGCTCGGCTCGGAGACCTGAGCTACCCACACGTCCCGCCCCGACTTGCGCCGGGCGCGGTGAACCGACCGCCCGGCGCCGCCGGACCGCTGTGACCGATTGCTGCCCTGGCGTATTGCTACCGTCTACGCAACGGAAACTGCACATGCAGATGAGGTGAGCGTTCGCATGACTCAAATGCACTCGGCTATCGCGGCCGACATCGACTCCCTGGTGTGGCGCAAGAGCGTCCGCAGCGGCTACCAGGGCAACTGCGTGGAGTTCGCGGTGGCGGGCGAGGGCGTCGCCGTCCGCAACTCGCGTGATCCGCACGGCACCGTCCTGGCCTTCCCGGCCACGGACATGGCCTCGTTCCTGTCCGCGATCAAGAACGGCGAGCTCGACGACCTGGCCTGAGCGCCGCCCGCAGGACCTCCCGCGGGCGGCCGGACGGAGACATCCGGCCGCCCGCGGTGAGCCGGACGGGCGACCCGTGCCACAACCGTGATCGGCCGCGGGCCCGCCCGAGGCCTCCCGGTGTAGGAAAGACGGGTGTGAGCCGTTCAGAGCAGGCGCCGTCCTATCGTGGGGCGAGCGCGCACTACCTCTCGCCGTCACGGCGGGACCCGGTGAAGGTGCTGTCCGAGGAACCGGTCACCCGGCGGGTGATCGCGGGGGCGCTGGGCGCCCTGGACCTCCCCGCCACCCGCCCGGTGCGGGTGCTCGACATCGGTTCCGGCACTGCCGACGGGTTCGCGCTGCTGACCCGTGCCGGCGTCGACACCCCACCGGTGCTGGCCGAGGAGCAGGTCGACTACGTCGGGCTCGACGTCGACCCGGAGATGGTCGCGACCGCCTCGGCGACGGAGTCGTCGCCGTCGGCGTCGTTCGTGCTCGGCGACGTCCGCGACGCCCTCCCGGACGGTGCGTTCGACCTCTACCTGTCCTGCGGGGTGCCGTACTCGCACCTGACCCCCGACGAGCTCGTCGACGCGTTGGGCTCGGTGTTCGCCGCGATCGCCGCGCGCGGCACCCGGGCGGCGGTGGTCGTCGACGTGCTGGGCCGGTACTCGGTGGAGTGGTGGCCGCGCCGGCACCTCGAGCGCTGGGACTACGCGATGAGCTTCTTCGCCGGGGACGGTCCTGCGATCTCCGAGCCGATGACCTTCTACGGACGGCCCGAGCTCGACGCCGTGGTGGACGCGGCCGTCGCCGGCAGCGGGGTGACGGTCGCGGACCGGACGGCCGTGGACCGCTCGGTGCTGGTCGGCAGGCACACCGCGACCGGCACCTTCCACCCGTCGGTGCCGCGGTTCCGCACGCTGGTCAACGACCTGCTCCGGGACCCCGCCACGGTGCGCCCGGCCGACCTGGGGTTCGTGCCCGGCAACTCGGACGCCCCGCAGGACGTCCTCGACTGGCTGGCCGGTTTCGCCGCGCGCTGGAACGCCGCGTTGGAGCCGTATCTCGGCGCCGACCGGCTCGCCGATTCCGACGCGGCGACGCTCGCGCACGCCCTGCTGGACCTGGAGCGTGCCGGCGGGCCGGGACTCGGCGTCGGGCACTCGTTGACGGCGACGCTGGTGGTCGAACCCCGGTAGGCGTCGCCGGACGCACGTCGGGCCGTGGTGCGGATGTCCCGAGGGTGCTCCTGGGGACCGCGGGTCGTCAGAGCTGCACTCCGCGGGAGAGCGCCCCGTCGGCGACGAGGTTGGTCCCGCTGATCCGGCTCGCCCGCGGGCTCACCAGCGAGATCACCGCGTAGGCGGTTTCCTCGGGCGTCCCCATCCGGCCGGTCGGGTTCAGCCCCATCGCGTGCGCGAACAGGTCCGGGTCGCCCTGCTCGACGCCGGACCAGACCCCGCCGGGGAAGTAGACGTTGCCGGGGGAGACGGCGTTGGCCCGGATCCCCTTCGGGGCGAGGTCGAAGGCTAGCCCGGACACGTAGTGCACCAGCGCGGCCTTCATCACGCCGTAGGACCCGTCCGCGAAGTCGATCTCCCGGCCGGACACCGACGACACCGCGGTGATCGACGCCGCGTCGCTGCGTTCCAGGTGCGGAAGCGCCGCCTCGACCAGCCGCACGGTGTGCATGAGGTCGATCCGGAAGCTGGAGCGCCAGTTCTCCTCGCCTGGCCCGATCGCCAGCGCGCTGACGTTCGCGACGACGGCGTCCACCGCGCCGTAGCGGTCGGCGCTCGCCGTGACCCAGCCCGCGACCGCGTCGCCGTCGGCGACGTCCACCGCGCTGCCGGTCACCTCGGCCCCGCCGGTTCGCAGTTCCGCCTCCGCGGTCTGCACCCCCTCGGCGCCGCGGGCGCAGAACGCGACCTTCGCGCCCTCCGCGGCGAGCCCTGCGACGATCGCCCGGCCGATCCCGCGCGACCCTCCGGTCACCAGCACCACGCGGCCGTCCAGCAGCATGTCCACGGGGGAGTCCTTTCTAGAGGGTGCGGGCCTGCTCGCGCAGGTGCCGGTGCACGCCGTTGTATGCGGCGGCTCCGGGCAGCAGTGCCTTCGCGATCTTCGTGACGGCGCTGTAGTTGGTGTCGACGACGTTGGCCAGCGGCGACTCGGCGGCCTGGGTGAGCAGCTGGTAGGCGTCGATCCGGTCCAGGCCGTACAGCTCGCCGAGCCAGGCGATCATGCCGATCTGGGAGGCCCGCCAGGCGTCCTCCAGCGGCCGGGACGACCCGACGACGGTGTAGTGCGTGTCCGACTCGATCCGCGGCCAGGCCGGGGCCGGCGCGTTCTTGATCAGTTCCACGAGGAGCACGACGTTCATCGCGCCCTCGACGGCCGTCCCGCAGCTCTCGCCCTCGCCCTGCCGGTAGTGCCCGTCGCCGACCGAGAACAGCGCGCCCTCCACATTGACCTGCAGGTAGCAGGTGGCGCCGGCGCGCATCTCCGGGGTGTCCATGTTGCCGCCGAACACGTCGGGCACCAGGGAGCTGCGGACCTCACGCCCGGGCGGGGCGACCCCGACCGTGCCCAGCATCGGGTTGCACGGCAGCTCGAGGCGCAGGTCGGCGCTGGTCGCCTCGAACAGCACCGTTCCCGCGGCCCGGTCGAGCTGGTAGATCCAGGTCCGCTCGGGCAGCGGCTCGTGCAGCAGCGCGGTCCGCTCGGTCACCGACAGCGCCCCGAACAGCGGGATCGTGGTCGACGCGCCCCAGTCCCGGGCCGGGGTCAGCTCGGCGATGTGGATCGCCAGGGTGTCCCCGGGCTCGGCGCCCTCGACGAAGAACGGTCCGGTCTGCGGGTTCACCTCGCTCATGTCCAGGACGGCGGTCGCCCGGTCCGATGTGGAGGTGATCCGGCCGGAGAACGCGTCCTCGGTCCAGAGCCGCAGGCAGGTGCCTGGGACGATCCGGTGGGTCGGGGCGACGCCGCCGAAGGTCCAGGCGAAGGCGTCCCGTTCCGGGCGGTACTCGACGACCTGCATCACGTGATCGTCGCGGTGCGGCCGGTGCGCCGCAAGGCCTACGCCGGGTCGCTCCCGCTGCCCCCGCCGGTTCCACCGGTGCGCCGGTCCCGGCTGGCCTCCGCGGCGGCGGTGGACGCGTCCTTGCCGCCGGCGGCGCGGGAGGCGAGTTCCTTGTAGGTGAGCGGCTTGCGCTCGAAGCGGCCCTCGTGCGCGGCGATCGCGTCCCGGTGCTCCCGGTGCTCGGGGTGGCGGGACTCGAACTCCTGACGGGCCTCCACCTGGCGTCGCCAGTGCGTGATCGTGTCCCGGTCGCCCGAGTTCAGCCCCTCCCAGGACTGCGGCGCCGACGACATCGACGCCGGTGGCGCGGCCCGACCGTGCACCGCGGGGCTCGGTGGGCGGCGGGTGGTCTCCGCGCCGCAGCCCGGGCAGTCCGGGGCGGGCGAGGACCAGGACGGGACCATGAACTCGAAGCGGGTCCCGCAGGCGCAGGCGTAGTCGTAGACCGGCACGGCGACGACCTTTCGGGGTCGGGGCCCGGCCGCGGGCGAGCCGCGGCCGGGCCGGAGATCAGCAGACGAGGCCCGCGGCCGATCAGGTGTAGTAGTTCCCGGGGCCGGTGCGCAGCTCCTTGATCTGGTTCGCGTCGTGCCCGAAGATCACCTGGCCGCCGGTGCGCTCCTGGATGCCGCGGATCTTCTCCACGGACTCGAACCAGGCGACGGTGTCGTAGACGATGCCGGCCGCGATCGGCGGCGGCCCGTAGGACTCCTTGAGGTACAGCGAGTCCGAGGCGAAGATCATCGTGCCGGCGTCGGCCAGGTCGACCTGCAGGCTCAACGTGCCCCAGGTGTGCCCCGGGGTCTGCAGGATCGTGACGCCGGGCATCAGCTCGGTGTCCTGGCCGATCGTGTCCAGCTGCAGCGTGTCGTAGTCCGACTTGATGTGCGCGCCCTTGTTGTGGCCGTCGAAGGAGAACGCGCCCTCCTTCTCCTTCTCGTCGACGATGATCTGCGTGTCGGTCCTCTCCCAGAACTTCGCGTTCGCCGCGTGGTCCATGTGCAGGTGCGAGAGCACCAGGTAGTCGATGTCGTTGGGCTCGGTCTTTAGCTGCTTGAGCCGGGAGTCCAGCCAGTCCTCCTCGGCCGCGGCATCGACCGGGAAGAACTTGCCGAGCCCGGAGGGCTCCCAGCGCGTCTCCCAGTCCCGCGGAACCCCGGAGTCCCAGACCAGCTTCTGGCCGTTCGGGTGCTCCAGGAACACCACGTGCGTCGGGACCTCGACCCAGTCCCGCTCCTTGCGCGGCTGCTGGTAGGTGGCCATCCGGGACGGGTCGATCAGCAGCCACACGAGGTCGGCGTGCATCATGCCGGTCGGGAGGATCGTGACCTTGATCTTGTCGGTGTCGGACATCGCTCTCCTCGTCGAGTGCGGATTGCCGGGTACGGGCCTGCGACTTGGGTGACCCCGGTCTCACCGGACACGTGCACCCTGCCGCACCGATCACCCGGGCGACAAGCGGAGATCGTCGTGGCAGGCTGCCCGGATGGCGAGGTACTACGACGTGCACCCGCAGAACCCGCAGCCGCGCAGCATCGGTCAGGTCGTGGACCTCGTCCGAGAGGGCGGCCTGATCGCCTACCCGACCGACTCCTGCTTCGCGCTGGGATGCTCGCTCGGCAACCGGGACGGCCTCGACCGGATCCGCCGGATCCGCAAGCTGGACGACAAGCACCACTTCACGCTGGTCTGTGCGGATTTCGCCCAGCTCGGCCAGTTCGTGCAGATCTCCAACTCGGTGTTCCGGGCGGTGAAGGCGTCCACACCGGGCAGCTACACGTTCATCCTGCCCGCCACCAAGGAGGTGCCGCGCCGGCTGCTGCACCCGAAGAAGAAGACCGTCGGCGTGCGGATCCCCGACCACGCGACCACCCAGGCCCTGCTGGAACGTCTGGGCGAGCCGTTGCTGTCCTCGACGTTGCTGCTGCCCGACCACGCCGAGCCGATGACCCAGGGATGGGACATCAAGGAGGAGCTCGACAACCAGGTCGACGCGGTTATCGACTCCGGGGACTGCGGGACCGAGCCGACGACCGTGGTGGACCTGTCCGGGGACGTGCCGGAGATCGTCCGCAGCGGGGCCGGTGATCCGTCGCGGTTCGAGTGAGCTGCCGGTCGCGCCGGGTCCTGCTCGTCGGTGCGCGGTGTCCGACGCGGTCGCGCGCGGTGCGCGGCCGGTGACCGTCCGGACGGACGGCGGGGGAGCGGCGCGGCCGCGGTGCTGGGGGCGCAGGGTCGCCGGGGCCCGCCGCCCGGCCGCCCGCCGTCCACCGCCCACCGCATCATCGCGGGCGCGCGCGTGACCGACGAGTAGGGTTCGGCCCGACCGTGCCCGGTTCCGGGAGGGATCGGGTGGACGGCATCCGGGCCCCGGATGCCGTACGAGCTGTTCGGAGGACGATCGCGTGACGCGAGACGACTCGCCGCAGCGCCCGCCGGGGGGGCCGGAACCGGACCCGCCGGCCGGGCCGGGCGAGGCCGCCGCCGGCGACGCCGTGCTGGCGGCGATCGCACACCGGCTCCGCGCCCGTTCCGAGCGTCAGCAGCTGCTCACCGAGCGCCTGCGCAGTGGTGAGCTGCGCCCCGGCGCGCTGGCCGATCTCGCCGAGCTGGCCGCGGCGGCGCGGCGCGGGGCCCGCGACGGCGACCACATCCGCGTCCTCGCCGGCGAGCCGCCGCGCGGTCCCCGGCTCGCGGCGCCGCCGACCCCGCTGGGCCAGCTGCTCTCCACCGTGGTCGCGGCCAGCGAGACGGCCTCCCGCACGGTCGTCCCGCCGACCCCGAGCGTGTCGCTGGACGTCGCGGTCGAGTCGGTCCTCACCCAGATCCTCGCCGAGCTCCTCGCGCACGCCGGGTCGGTCGCCCCGCCCGGGGAACGGATCGAGCTGCACACCCGCTGGGGCCCGGACGGCGGCATCGTCCTGGAGATCCAGTGCGCGCAGCCGCCCCGCCAGCACACCCCGCTCGACGAGCTGGACCGCGCGCTCAGCACCGGCCGCCCGGCCGGGCCGGTCGCGCCGCAGGAGATCGGCCTGCACGTCGCGGCCCGGCTGGCCCGCGCGATCGGCGCCCGGCTGGGCGTGCGCGGACCGGCCGGCAGCAGCGGGCTCACGCCGATCGCGGTCCTGAACCTGCCCGCGACGGTGATCGGCGGTGGGGCGCGCACCGAGCCGCCGGCGGCACCGTCCACCGCGGCACCTCCCGCGGCGGCAGCGTCCGCAGTGGCACCGTCCACAGCGGACGACGGGGACGGGACGGCCGGACTGGCCCGCCCGGGCGACCGGCAGGAGGGCACCGACACGCCCTGGCCGCCGCCGTCCGAGACCCGCCGCGAGCCCGCCCCGGCCACGGAGCAGGTGCCGACCTGGCCGCCGGCTGCCGGCGGGTCCCGGTCGGGCGTCGCGCCCGCAGCGGATCCCGGGTCCGCGCCCGGCGATCGTGGTGGGCTCAACCTGCCGCCGCGCAACGGGCAGCGCCCGCCGTGGGCCGCCGACCCCGGCGTCGCCCCGGCTCCGAACGGGATCGCACCGAACGGCGCTCCTGCCTACGGTGCCGCCCCGAGCAGCGCCGCATCGAGCAGCGCCGCATCGAACAGTGCCGCATCGAGCAGCGCCGCATCGAACAGTGCCGACCCGAACGGCGCCCTTCCGCACGGTGCCGGCCCGAACGGGACAGCCCCGGGCGGGACCGGTCCGCCCGGTGCACCGGGACCCCAGGGCGGGCTGCCGCAGCGCGCCCGGCCGGGCGCCGGAGCCGGTGCGAACGGTGCCGGGCCACCCCTCGGCCCTGACTCCGGACCCGATGACCTGCCGGTGACCGAGGCCCTCCCGGCCGCCGGGAGCACCCCGCCCGCGACGCTCTTCGGTCCCTTCGATTCGGAGGTCCCGGTGCCGATCGACGACCTGGACAACACGCCGATCTTCGCCTCCGTCGCCTCGGCGTGGTTCCGGGAGCCGAGCGGCAGCGAGACCACGGCGCTGCCGGTGACCGGGAACGGCACCACTCCCCAGCCGGACAACTGGCGGACCCCCGGTGACGCGGAGTTCGACGCCGCCCGGATCCGCGCCGAGCGCGTCGTCGACCTCCCGACGACCGCGCAGGGCCTGCCGCAGCGGCGCCCCGGACAGGCGATGGTGCCGCCGTCGTGGCGGGACACCCTGAACGGCGCCGACCCGTCGGGCTCCCGGGAGCGCCAGCCGGACCGCGTCCGTACCCGGCTGGCCAGCTACCAACGGGGCCTGCGTGAGGGCCGGCACCGGGCGGCCGAGGACCACACGCCGGCCGCCGGCGGCGAGCACGTGAACGGCAGCGTCAACGGTCACGGAGGTCACGGCGAGGGCCCCGGGTCGTACGGCCGCAACGCGGTCTGAGCACGGGGGAGTCCCCGGCCCAGCCGTCCGGGTCGTCCCACGCCTGCAGCGTGCGACGGCTGGTGAACCGCCGCCGCTCGCCGGTGACCGGGTCGTCGAACTCCAGCGAACGGGCGAGCAGCTGCAGCGGCCGGGCGAAGTCCCCGTCGGCGCGCGGGACGAGGTCGGGGTAGACGTCGTCGCCCAGGATCGGGACGCCGAGCCCGTTCAGGTGCACCCGCAGCTGGTGGGTCCGCCCGGTGCGCGGTCGCAGGACGTAGCGGGCGAGGTCACCGCGTCGCGTGGCGTGCGCGATCCGGGTCTCGGCGTTCGGCTCACCGGGCTCGGTGACCGCCTGGAACAGCCCGGGCCGCTTCACGATTCGCGAACGGACGGTCGTCGGGAGTGTCAGGTCCGGGTCGTGCGGCGCGATCGCCTCGTAGACCTTCGTGACCCGGCCGGAGGCGAACATCGTCTGGTAGGCACCGCGCAGCTCGGGCCGCGCGACCAGCAGCAACACCCCGGCGGTCGTCCGGTCCAGCCGGTGCGCCGGGCTCAGCTCCGGCAGCCCGAGCTCGTGCCGCAGCCGCACCAGCACCGTCTGCCGGACGTGGCTGCCGCGCGGGGTCGTGGCCAGGAAGTGCGGCTTGTCGACGACCACGACGTCGTCGTCGCGGTGCAGGATCCCGACCGGGAACGGCACCTCCGCCTCGTCCGGCGGGTCCCGGTACAGGTACAGCGTCGTGGACGGCGTGAACGGCGACTCCGGGCCGAGCGGCCCGGCCGCGGTGACGATCTCCCCGGCGGCCAGCAGCGCGTCGATCCGGTCCGGTTCGACGTGCGGCAGCCGCGCGACCAGGTGTGCGCGCATCGTCGGCCAGTCCCCGGACGCCGGAGTGCGCACCCGGGCGGCGTCCAGCCCGTCGCGCGGGGGGAGCGGCGACTCCGCGGGGGCGGCCCGGCGGCGCCGTCGCGGCCTCGGCGTTCGGGAGCTCACAGCCCGGGACGGTACGCAGCCGCCTACCCTGGTCGTCCGTGACCTCCTACGGTGCGTACCTGCTGATCGTCGTGGGCCTGGTGGTGATGCCGGGCCCGGACACGTTCGTCCTGCTGCGCTCCGCGCTGACCGGTGGCCGCCGCACCGGGCTGCTCACCGCCACCGGGGTGTTCGCCGGCAACGTGCTGCAGGGCTCGGCCGCGGCGTTCGGCCTCGGCCTGCTGATCGCGCAGTCGCACACCGCGTTCACCGTGCTGCGGTGGGCGGGCGTGGCGTACCTGTGCCTGCTCGGGGTGCAGGCGTTACGGGCCGCGCACCGGGGCGACTACCCGGCCGTCGACGCCGGCGGGGCGCGTATCCGCGCGCACCGGGCGCTGCTGGTGGGCTTCCTGTCCAACGTCACCAACCCGAAGGTGCTGATCATGTACCTGTCGGTGCTGCCGCAGTTCCTGGTCCCGGGCGCGACGACCCTCACCGACGCGCTGCTGCTGGCCCTGACCGTCGCCGTGCTCGGCGGGATCTGGCAGACCGGGCTGGTCGTCGCGGTGCACCGGGCCCGGTCCTGGTTCGCTCGGCGCCGGGTCCGGCGCGCCGGGGACGCCGTGGCCGGCGTCGCGCTGCTCGGGTTCGGCGGGGCGCTCGCGGCGGGCTGAGCGGCACGGCGGACCCGGGGCTGTTCGCATAGTGAGTCATCGTTCATGATGTGAGTCGAGCAGTCAGCGCCGACACCCCAGGGGGCCCCGTGTCCGATACCGTGATCGTGGTCAACACGGTGATCGCCGTGCTCGCCACCGTGCTGCTGATCGTGCGGTTCCGGCTGAACCCGGTGATCTCGCTGGTGGTCGGTGCGGTGTACCTGGGCCTGACCGCCGGGCTCGGCGTCGAGGGCACGATCACCGCGGTCACCGGCGGGTTCGGCGACATCCTCGCCGAGGTCGGCCTGCTGATCGCGTTCGGCGTGCTGTCCGGGGCGATGCTGCACCGGGCGGGGGCGATCGAGCGCCTGGTGTCGGCGCTGCTGCGCGGCTGCGGGCCGCGCGGGATGCCCTACGCCACCGCCGTCACGGTCGGCACCGTGCTCCAGTCGATCTTCGTCGACGTGCTGCTGGTGATCGCCTCGCCGCTGGCCCGCCGGGTCGCGCCGCGGATCGGGGCCAAGGGGCTGCCACGGATGGCGACGGCGCTGGCGATCGGTGCCGAGTGCGGCATCGTGTTCATGGTCCCCGGGATCGGCGCGGTCGCGCTGGCCGGCGTCCTGGGCGTCCCGCTCGGGCAGATGCTGGTCGCCGGGCTGGTGCTGGTGGTCCCGACCGTGCTCATCGCGACGGCGATCATGACGGTGCTGCTGCAGCGCGGCTGGTGGGACGAGAGCGTCGACGAGCAGGCGGTCGTCGGGAACGCGCAGGCCCCGCCCGGCGGGTCCGGCGCGGATACCCCGGATGTCACGGACGCCCCGGGGGCCGGCGGCGGGTCGGCGTCCGGCGGGACCGGCCCGCACACCGCCGCGGACGGTGCGCGGGAGGTCGTGCCGGCGGCGGTCTCGGCACCGGACGCCGGCCGGCGGGAGCGCGAGCTGTCGCTGCTGGTGCTGTTCGGGCCGCTGCTGATCGGCCTGCTGTTGATCGCGGCCGGCGCCGTGCTGGACGCCGCGGGCGTCGAGCAACCGGTGCTGGCGTTCCTGTCCGAGCCGGTGGTCGCGCTGCTGATCGGGCTGCTCGGCACCACCGCCGTCGTCGGGATCGCGCACGGCCGGGAGACGATCGACGCCGCGGTGACCGACGGCTTCCGGGAGAGCGGGCAGATCCTGATCCTGACCGGCGTCGGCGGTTCGCTGGCCACCACGATCTCGGACGCCGGGCTGGGCGAGATCCTCGGCCGTTACTTCTCCGCCAACACCGCGGCGCCGCTGCTGATGGTGTGGCTGATCGCCGCGGTGCTGCACGTCGCGATCGGCTCGGTGACCATCTCGGCGATCACCGCCGCCGGGGTGCTGGCCCCGGTCGCGCCGGTGATCGGGCTGTCCCCGGTGCTGATCGCGCTGGCCGCCGGTGCGGGGGCTCTGTTCGCGGTGCACGTCACCAGCAACACGTTCTGGCTGCTGCAGTCGCTGCTCGGCCAGTCCGTCCGCGGGACGCTCAAGACCTGCTCGGTGGGGGTGTCGATCGCCTCGGTGGTGGCGATCCTGCTGATCCTGCCGATGTCGCTCGTGATCTAGGAACGGAAGGATCGAGATGACCGACCTGCCGCTTGCCGGCGTCCGGGTGCTGGAGCTGGGCAACTACATCGCCGCGCCCACCACGGGCCGCCTGCTGGCCGACTTCGGCGCCGACGTGATCAAGGTGGAGCGCCCGCGCACCGGCGACGAGCTCCGCAACTGGCGGCTCTACGCCGGGGACACCTCGATGCTGTATCGGACGCTGAACCGCAACAAGCGCTCGGTCGTGCTCGACCTGCGCACCGACGCCGGGAAGCGGGCCGTGCTCGGCCTGGCCGCGCGATGCGACGTCGTCCTGGAGAACTTCCGCCCGGGCACGCTGGAGAAGTGGGGGCTGGGCCCCGCCGAGCTCGACGCCGTCAACCCGGACGTCGTGCTGGTCCGGATCTCCGCGTTCGGCCAGACCGGTCCGCTGTCCCAGCGGCCCGGCTTCGCCGCGGTCGCCGAGGCGATGGGCGGGTTGCGCGCGCTGGTTGGGGAGGAGGACCGGCCGCCGTCGCGGACCGGGGTGTCGATCGGCGACTCGATCGCCGGGCTGTACGGCGCGTTCTCCGCGATGATGGGCCTCTACCAGCGCGAGTCCCGGGACGACCGGCCGCCGCTCGACCGCCGCTCGATGGACATCGCGCTGAACGAGGCGGTGCTGTCGATGATGGAGTCGCTGGTGCCCGACCACCTCGCCTACGGCGTCGAGCGGCGCCGGGTCGGCGGCCGGATGGAGGGCATCGCGCCGTCCAACGCCTACCCGTGCGCCGACGGCGGCAGCGTGGTGATCGCCGGCAACGGAGACTCGATCTACGGCCGGCTGATGCGGGTCGTCGGCCGTCCGGACCTGGGCGAGGACCCGGACCTGGCGTCCAACGCGGGCCGGTGGCAGCGCCGCGACGAGCTCGACGAGGCGATCGGGGCCTGGACCTCGTCGCAGCCCCGGGACGCGGCGCTCGCCCTGCTGGAGGAGGCCGGCGTCCCGGCCGGGCCGATCTACGCCGCTCCGGACATCGTCGCCGACGAGCAGTTCGCCGCCCGCGGGATGGTCCAGTACTTCGACGTCGACACCGGCGGGGAGGCCCCGCAGCGGGTCGGGTTCCCGGGCGTCGTCCCGGTGCTGGACGGGGCGTCGGTGCCGGTCCGGCACGTCGGCCCGGACCTGGGCGCCGACACCGCCGACGTGCTCGGCGGGCTGCTCGGGTACTCCGAGCAGGACATCGCCGCCGCGGCGGGGGAGGAGCGGTCGTGACCGAGGTGCTGCTGCGCGACGTGTCGCTGCGGGACGGCCTGCAGCTGACCGGCAAGCCCCTGCCCACCGGCCGCAAGCTCGCGTTGGTGCGGTCGCTGCTGGCGGCCGGGGTGCCGGAGCTGGAGATCGGCTCGCTGGCCCGCGGGGACCTGGTGCCGCCGCTGGCCGACACCCTCGACGTGGTCGCCGCGCTCACGCCCGAGGAGCTGGAACGCTGCTGGGTGTGGGTGGCCACGCCGCGGCACGTGCAGAAGGCGGTCGCCGCCGGGGCGCGCAACGTCCAGTACTGCTTCTCGGTGTCCGACGCGCACAACAACGCCAACATCGGGCGGGACACCGAGGCCTCCCTGGCCGCGATGCCCGAGGCCGTCGAGCACGCGCTCGGTGCGGGCGGGCGGATCCAGCTGTGCCTGGCCACCTCGTTCACCTGCCCGTTCGACGGCCCGGTCGACCCGGACCGGGTTCTCGAGATCGTCGGTGACCCGCGTACCGCGGGGTCCTGCGACGTCGTCGTGTGCGACACGCTCGGGCAGGCCGTTCCGTCCGAGGTGGGGTCGCTGGTCGGCCGGGTCGCGGCCGCGGGGGACCGCCGGGTCGCCTTCCACGGACATGACACCTGGGGTCAGGGCGTGGCGAACGGGCTCGCCGCGGTGGCCGCCGGGGCGACCCTGCTCGACGGCGCGCTGGGTGGTCTGGGTGGGTGCCCGTTCGCGCCCGGGGCCAGCGGGAACACCGCCAGCGAGGACCTGTTGTTCGCGCTGCGCCCGTCCTGGCTGACGCCGGCGGTGCTCGCGGGCCTGGTCACGGAGGGGGAGGACCTGCTCGCGGAGCTGGGGGAGCCGAACCGCTCGGCCGCCGCCCGCGGCGTCCGCTCGACCGCGACCGCCTTCCCTTGGACCGCCGGCCCCCGCAGCTGAACGCCCGCCCTTTCCCGCACGTCGGCTCCACAACGTGAGCAGGGACGGCCCTCGAAGCGCGGGATGGCTCCACAACGCGGGTGGGGGTGGCGCTGGGGGAGGGGTCAGGCGGGCGGGCGGCCGCCGAGCGTGCGGGTCAGCCGGTCGGCGGCGTTGACCAGCAGGTCGACGTGTTGCTCACACAGATCCCGGGTGAGCCGCATCGTCGGTCCGCTGATCGTGAGCGCGGCCGTCACCGCGCCGGAGTGGTCGAAGATCGGCGTGGCCAGTCCCGAGCCGCCGTCGTCGCGCTCGGCAGCGGTGATCGCGAAGCCGTCCCGGTGCGTCTCGGCGAGCAGGGTCCGCAGCCGGTCCGGGTCGGTGACCGTGTGGTCGGTGAGAGTCTCCAGAGGCCCGGTCAGGACCTCCTCGGCCAGCATCGGGTCCCAGGCGAGCAGTACCCGTCCGGCCGACCCGGTGTGCAGCGGGATGATCTTTCCGACGTGCATCTCCCGGCGCAGCACGTGCCGGGTCTCGGCGACCGCCACGCACACCCGGAACCCGTGTTCGGCCCGGAACAGCGCCGCCGTCTCGCCGGTCGTGTCGCGCAGCTCGCGCAGCACCGGTCCGGCCAGCTCCAGCAGGTCCACCCCGCGCGCGGCGGCTCCCGCCCAGTAGGCCATCCGGACGCCGATCCGGACCCGGTCGCCGACCCGGTCCAGCAGACCCTCGGCGACCATGTTGGACACCAGCCGCTGCACCGTCGACGTCGGGATGCCGGTGGCCTGCTGGATCTCACCCAGGCTGCGCACCGGGCGCTGCAGGGTGAAGGCGTCCAGGATGTCGGTGATCTTGCCGAGTACCAGGAGCGGCTTGGTGCGGGCGCCGGTGTCCGGCTCGCCGTCCGCCCGGACGTCGGGCCCGGTGTCGTGGCCGGTGGTCATCCGGCGGCCCGGGGCAGATGCAGCTCGGCGGCCTCGCGGTAGCGCTCCCACGCCTGCGGTGCGGGGTCGGCCTCGTAGCGGGCCGGGCTCGCCGCGGACGTCCAGGACGGCGGCCGGGCTCCGCCGCGCAGCGCCCACGCGGCCTGCCGGGCGGCACCGTCGGCCACGTACTCGCCGGGCTCGGGCACGCTGACCGGCACCTCGAACACCTGGGCCGCGATCCGGCACACCGCCTCGGAACGGGCCGCGCCGCCGACCAGCGTCACCCCGGAGACGGCGACGCCCTGCGCGCGCAGCGCCTCCAGGCCGACCCGCTGGGCGTGCAGCATCCCCTCCACGGCCGCCCGGGCCAGGTTCTCCCGGGTGCCGGAGGCCAGCGTCCAGCCGTGTAGCGCGCCGGTCGCGTCCGGCAGGTTCGGGGTCCGCTCGCCCTCCAGGTAGGGAACCAGGACCAGCCCGCCCGCGCCCGGTTCGGCCGCCAGCGCCAGCCGGCCCAGCTCCTCGTGGTCGACGCCGAGCAACCGGCCGGTGGCGTCGAGGACCCGGGACGCGTTCAACGTGCAGGCCAGCGGCAGGTAGGCGCCGGTCGCGTCGGCGAACCCGGCGACGATCCCGCTCGGGTCCTGTGCCCGGTGCGACGATCGGGCGAACACCGTGCCCGAGGTCCCCAGCGAGACGACGACGTCGTCGCCGGCGTCCACACCCAGCCCGGCGGCGGCGTTGTCCCCGGCGCCGGCGGCGAGCCGGATCCCGCCGGGCCCCTCGACCGACCCGGCCGGGTCGAGCACCTCGGGCAGCACCGGCAGCCGTCCGCAGAACCCGCGCATGAGCAGGTCGGGGCGGTAGCCGGTGCCGTCGAAGTAGCCGGTGCCGGACGCGTCGGAGCGGTCGGTGACCAGGTCGGCGAGCTCGCCGGTGTCACGCAGCCGCCAGGTCAGCCAGTCGTGCGGCAGGCACACCGCGGCGGTCCGGTCGGCGTTGTCCGGCTCGTGCTCGGCCAGCCAGCGCAGCTTGGTGAGCGTGATCGAGGCGACCGGGACGACGCCGGTCGCCTCGGCCCAGCCGTCCGCGCCGAGCTCGCTGACCAGGTCCGCGGCGGCCGGTGCGGAGCGGGTGTCGTTCCACAGCAGGGCGTCCCGGACGACCGCGCCGCCGGAGTCCAGGCAGACCATGCCGTGCTGCTGCCCGCCCACGGCGAGCGCCTCGACCCCGTCGAGGCCGCCGGCGTCGTCCAGGGCCCGCTGCAGGGCGTCCCACCAGTGCGCCGGATCGATCTCGGTGCCGTCCGGGTGGGTCGCACGTCCGGAGCGGACCAGGTCGCCGGTGTCGGCGTCCCGGACGACGACCTTGCAGGACTGGGTGGACGAGTCCACCCCGAGCACCAGTGCCATGGCCCCAGCCTGCCATCCGGTGTGCGTGTACGGCGGCAGCGCGGCCGCGGAGCTGCCAGGGTGGTCCCATGAGCGACGAGCAATGGTTCTACTGCCTCAAGCACGGCACCGTGGAGGGCGCCGAGGGCTGCCGCGCCGTGGACCGGCTCGGGCCGTACCCGGACCGGGACACCGCGGCCCGGGCCCTCGAGATCGCCCGCGAACGTACCGAGACCGAGGACCGCAAGGACCGGCGCTGGAACTCCGGTGAGGAGGCCGACGGCTAGACGGGGCACCAGGTCCCCGGGCTAGATTCGCGGCGTGAACGATCACAGGGTTGTCATCGTCACCGGCGGTAGCCGGGGCATCGGGCGCGAGGCGTGCCGGGCGTTCGCGGCGCGCGGGGACGCGGTCGTCGTCGCCAGCCGCAAGGCCGACGCCTGCACCGCGCTCGCGGCGGAACTGACCGCGGAGTTCGGCACGCCGGCCCTCGGGGTGGGCACCCACGTCGGCCGCTGGGCGGACTGCGACGCGCTGGCCGACCGGGTGCTCGACGGGTTCGGCCGGATCGACGTGCTGGTCAACAACGCCGGCATGTCCCCGCTCTACGACTCGCTCACCGGGGTCACCGAGGAGCTGTTCGACAAGGTCGTCGCCGTGAACCTGCGCGGCGCGTTCCGGCTGGGCACCCGCTGCGGCGAGCACATGGCCGCCCGCGGGGGCGGCGCGATCGTCAACGTCTCCTCGATCGCCGCGGTCCGGCCGGACCCGGGCGAGCTGCCGTACGCGATGGCGAAGGCCGGGCTGAACACGCTGACCGTCGGGCTGGCCCGGGCGTACGCGCCGTCGGTGCGGGTCAACACCGTGATGCCCGGCCCGATCCGCACCGACATCGCCGAGCACTGGACCGAGGAGATGCGGGCCCGGCTGGCCGACGAGATCCCGGCCGGCCGGGTCGGCGAGGCCCCCGAGGTGGTCGGCGCGATCATGTACCTGACCGGGCCGGACGCCGGCTACACCACCGGGGCCACGATCAAGGTGGACGGGGGCACCGCGTGGTCGACCTGAGCAGTGAGGCGATCGACCGCACGGCGCTCGGGCGCTGGCTGGCCGCGCAGGGCCTCGGCGCCTGGTCCGGTGAGCTGGATCCGGTCGGCGGCGGCACCCAGAACGTCGTCCTGCGCACCGTCGTCGGCGGGCGCCGGCTGGTGCTGCGGCACCCGCCGGTGCACCCGCGCCCGGAGTCGGCCCGCACCATCGCCCGCGAGATCACCGTGCTCGGCGCGCTGGGCGGGTCGGACGTCCCGCACCCCGAGCTGGTCGCCGCCTGCACCGATGCCGAGGTGCTGGGCCAGCCCTTCTACCTGATGACCGACGTGGACGGCGTGAATCCGGGCGAGGAGGTCAGCGCCGAGCAGGCCGCCGACGCGGGCCTGCGGCACGGCGGGGCGCTGGACCTCGCCCGTGCCGCGGCCCGGCTGGGCCGGCTGGACCCGGAGGCGATCGGGCTGGGCGGGCTGCGCAAGCCCGGACCGTTCCTGGAACGCCAGGTGCCGCGCTGGCGGGAGCAGCTGGCGTCCTACACCGAGGTGCCCGGTTACGACCCCGGGGACCTGCCGGACGCCACCGCGGCGGGGGACTGGCTGGAGCGGCACCGCCCACCGGAGCCGGAGCCGGGCGTCATGCACGGGGACCTGCACCTGAACAACGTGCTGCTGCGCCGCACCGAGCCGCGGGTCGCGGCGGTGGTCGACTGGGAGATGTGCACGGTCGGTGACCCGCTGCTGGACCTGGGCTGGCTGCTGGTGACCTGGCCGGTGGACCCGGTCGGGTTCGCCGCCGGGACCGCGCTGGCCGAGCACGGCGGCCTCCCGACCCGCTCCGAGCTGCTCGCGGCCTACGCCGAGGCCGGCGGCCGGGACACCGGCCGGGCCACCTGGTACGCGGCGCTGGCCGCCTACAAGCTCGGGATCGTGCTGGAGGGCACCTGGGCGCGGGTGGCCGTCGGGAAGGCCCCCCGGGAAATCGGGGAGCGGCTGCACGCGCACGCCGTCGCGCTGCTCGAGCTGGCCGTCGCGATCTCCCGGGACGAGTGGGCGGTCAGCGCGGGCTGAGCCGGACCGGGATCCCGCCGACCGGCACCGGCAGCGAGGTGTTGTCCCAGCGCAGCCGGTAGGCCGGGTCGACGGTCCACTCGAAGCGCTGCAGCATCTCGTGCAGGATCGCGGTCACCTCCAGGGTGCCGAAGTGCAGCCCGATGCACTTGTGCACGCCGCCACCGAACGGCACCCAGGCGTCCTTGTCCGAGCGGTTCTCGCGCCGCTCCGGGCCGAACCGCTCGGGGTCGAAGCGCTCCGGGTCGCTCCAGCAGGAGTCGTCGTAGTGGTTCACCGCCTGCGCGACGATGACCCGGGTGCCGGCCGGAATATGCCGGCCGGCCACCGAGGTGTCCTTGATCGCGGTGCGCATGACGACCGGCACCGGGGCGTCCATCCGCAGCGCCTCGGAGATCACCAGGTCGATCGAGGTGAGCGAGCGGAGATCGGCGACGGTCGGCGGGGTGTCGCCGAGCCGGGCGGCCAGCGCGTCGGACTCGGCCCGGCAGCGCTGCTGCCACTGCGGGTCCCGCGCCAGGTGGTACGCCGCGGCTGCGGCCGTCGTCGTCGACGTGTCGTGCGCGGCCATCATCAGGAAGATCATGTGGTTGACGACGTCGTCGTCGGAGAACCGCTCGCCGTCGTCGGTCTCGGCGTGACACAGCGCGGAGAACAGGTCGGTGCCCTCGCCGGCCCGTTTCGCGGCCAGGTTGGACCGGAACCAGCGCTCCAGCAGCGCGCGCCCGCGCAGCCCGCGCCGCCAGCGGGTGCCGGGCAGGTCCTTGCGGACGAACGCGTTCGCCGCGCGCACACAGTCCACGAACGCCCGGTTGACGGCGTCGGCGTCCGGGCCGGAGCGGGCGTCCATGAACACCGCCTGGGCGACGTCCAGGGTGAGGCTCTTCAGCGCCGGGTAGAGCCGCATCTCCGACGGCCAGGTCGGCATGACCTCGCGCAGCACCGGCGTCGTCGCGGCGACGTAGCTCTCGATCCGGTCCGCGGTGAAGGCCTGCTGCATGATCCGCCGGTGCGCCCGGTGCTCGTCGAAGTCGAGCAGCATCAGGCCCCGGTGGAAGAACGCGTCGACGGTGGCCCGCCAGCCCTCCTGGGAGAACGCCTTGTCCCGGCTGGTGAGCACCTCCCGGGTGGCGGCCGGCCCGCTGACGATGACCGCGCGCCCGAGCGGCGAGCGCATCCACCACACCGGCCCGAGCGCGGCCGAGCGGGCCCGGGTGAACCGGTGTCCGAACCGGACGTAGCTCAGCGCGTGCCCGAGCAGCGGCAGGCCGTCGTCGCCGGGGATCTCCTGGCCCTCGGGGGCCGGGCCGAACGGTGCCGGGCGCCGGCCGCGGACGCCGCCGGCGAGCAGCGCGCTGTCCACCCGCTCGGGGGCGGGCAGGGTCAGGACCGACGACCAGCGTTCGCGGGCGTGCTGGACCAGGCTCACGGGTTGCCTCCTCGCATCGACCACCGTGCACCACCGAAGCTAGACAGTTCGCAAATAACTGTCCAGTAGCTTGACGTGGCAGCACCGGATGTCCACGATTGCCGATCGTGCAGCGGCGATCGATGGCCCGGCGGGCGCGGGACGACCTGCGCACCGAGGTCCTCGACATCGCCGAGCGCCTCGTCGTCGCGGGGGGCCGCCTGTCCATGCCGGAGCTGGCCCGCCGGACCGGGGTGAGCCGGCAGACCCTCTACAGCGAGTTCGGGGACCGGGACGGGCTGGCCGCCGCGCTGGTCCTGCGGGTGACCGACCGGTTCCTGGACGGGATGGAGGCAGCGCTGGCCGGCGAGCGCGACCCGGCGGCGGCGTTCGCCGCGGCCGCCGGTGCGGCGCTCACCGAAGCCGCGACGAACCGGCTGGTCGAGGCCATGCTCGCCGGGGACGCGGCGGTGCCGTCGGTGTTCGGGAGCGGGGCGGAACCGATCGTCGCGGCGGCCGCCGAGCGGGGGGCGGGATACCTGCGCCGGAGCCGTCCGGACCTGGACGACGCCGACATCGACCTGGCCGCCGGGACGGCCGCCCGGCTCACCGTGAGCCACCTGGTGCTCCCGCGCGGGCCTGTGGAGAACGCCGCCCGGGAGATCGGGACCGTGGTGGCGCGGATCCTGCGGGTCTGACCGGCCGGGACGTCGGGGCTCACCGGTCGGCGGGCGCACCGGAGTGGTGCCGGTGGAAGCCGGCGCGGGAGTTCGCGACGTGCTCGCGGGCGAGGCGGGCGGCGTCACCGGGGGCGCCGGCGGCGATGGCGGCGGTGATGGCCCGGTGCTCGGTCCAGGATCGTGCGCCCTGCGCGGAGACGTTCATCGCGTAGATCCACTCGATCCGGTGCGAGATCTGGTGCAGCAGCGCGGTCAGGGACGTGGAGCCGCTGCCTTCGGCCATGGTGAGGTGGAAGCGGGTGTTGAGCTCCGGCAGCCGGGTCAGCTCGCCGCCGGCCATCTCGTCCTCGCCCTCGGCGACGATCAGGTACAGCCGCTGCACGACGGTGTCGTCGCCGGCGGCGACGTGCCGGGCGCAGTGCCCGGCGGTCAGCCCCTCGATCGTCGTCCGCACCGCGAACAGGTCGTCGGCCTCGCGACCCGGCACCACCGCGACGCTGGCGCCCTGGTTCGGCCGCACCTCGACGAAGCCCTGCACGGCCAGGGTGCGCAGTGCCTCGCGGACCGGGACGCGGGAGACCCGGTAGCGCTCGCAGAGGCTGGACTCGGTCAGCCGCTCGCCCTGGGCGAACGTGCCCGTGACGATGTCGCCGCGCAGGGCGGCCAGCACCCGGTCGGACTTGCCGTCGGTCGCGCCGTACCGGGGTCCGCCCCCGCGCTCCCCGTGCTCCACCGCGACACCCCGCTTCCGTGGGAGCGGATTCTGGCCGCATCGGGGACCGATGGGTACCGAATCCGGCGTCGTGACCGCGGTATACCCGTTCTTGACGAGGTCATCGCCGTGCACGCGGGGTGGCCCGCTCATCCGGTGAGCGACTCCACGAGAGAGCCCCTCCCCGGCGCCCTCGGCGATGATCGACTTGCCGGGCCGGTCAGCCCGCGGTGTCGACGATCAGCACGTGCAGGGTGCGCGGCCCGTGCACGCCCTCGACGCGGTCCAGCTCGATGTCGCTGGTCGCGCTCGGGCCGCTGATCCAGGTGCCCGGCCGGGCCGGGTCGATCGCGGCGACCGCCTCGGGTACCCCGGGCACGATCTGGTCGGCCCGGATCACACAGACGTGCAGGTCGGGGACGAGGGTGGCCACCCGGCGGCCCTGCCCCTCACCGTGGTCGAGGATGATCGTGCCGGTCTCGGCGATGCCGACCGCCGCGGTCGACAGGACGCCGCCGCAACGGTCCAGTTCGGATACCGGCACGTCCGGGCCGTCCCTGACGACCTCGACGGCGTCCGGGACCAGCACCTCCGGAAAGCCCGGGGGGACGAGGACCCGCAGCGGGCGGCCCGCCGGGGCGTGTGCCCCGAGCGCACCGGCGACGCTGTCCGCGGCCGTGAGCCCGGTCGCCCGCTCGACGACTGCGCGGTAGTCCGCGACCCGTTCTGCGAACAGGTCCACCACCTCGTCCCGGGTGGCCTCCCGGGACGGGACCGGCCGGGCGACCGGGACGTCGAGCACCGGCTCGACGTCCGGCACGTCGGCCAGCGCCCGCCGGGCCTTCTGCAGGATCGCCTCGCGCGCGCTCACCGGGAACCCTCCTCGCCGTCGGTGCCCTCGGGGACCCGCCCGCCGTCGGTCCGTTCCCACCACTGCCGGAACGACTCGGTGGCCGGGACGGGGACGTCGCGGGAGTCCGACCAGGCCGCGGCCGGGCCGGGGACCGCGCCGAGCACGGACCGCCCGCCGGGGGCGTCGTGCGAGATCCGCGCGGCGAGCCGGCCGCCCAGCGCCGCGGCCTTCTCTGCCGCGCCGGTGCGGGCGGACGAGGAGAACGCCCACGAGACGGCCTTCATCGCCATGTCCTGCACCGACGGGATCCGGGACGCCGCCTTGTGCGCCTCGACGACCTCGCCGCGCAGGTGCACCAGCACCTCCGGGATGTCGATCCGGACCGGGCAGACCTCGAAGCACGCCCCGCAGAGGCTGGAGGCGTACGGCAGCGAGTCGGTCTGCGGGTCGGTGCCGACGCCCCGCAGCTGCGGGGTGAGGATCGCGCCGATCGGGCCGGGGTAGACCGAGCCGTAGGCGTGCCCGCCGGTGCGCTCGTAGACCGGGCAGACGTTGAGGCAGGCCGAGCAGCGGATGCAGCGCAGCGCCTGGCGTCCGGTCGGGTCGGCCAGCACGTCGGTGCGGCCGTTGTCGAGGAGGACGACGTGCACCTCCTGCGGGCCGTCGCCGGGGGTGACCCCGGTCCAGGTGGAGGTGTAGGGGTTCATCCGCTCCCCGGTGGAGGAGCGGGGGAGCAGCTGCAGCATCACGTCGAGGTCGGCGAAGGTCGGCAGCACCTTCTCGATGCCGACGACCGAGACCAGCACCTCGGGCAGGGTCAGGCACATCCGGCCGTTGCCCTCGGACTCGACGACGGTCAGCGTGCCGGTCTCGGCGACGGCGAAGTTCGCCCCGGAGACCGCGACCTTGGCCCGCAGGAACTTCTCCCGCAGGTGCGCCCGCGCCGCCGCGGCGAGCGCGGCCGGGTCGTCGGTCAGCCCGTCGGGGGCGGGTTTCCCGACCCTGCCCATCTCGCGCAGGAAGATCTCGCGGATCTCGGCGCGGTTGCGGTGGATCGCCGGGACCAGGATGTGGCTGGGCAGGTCGTCGCCGAGCTGGACGATCAGCTCGGCGAGGTCGGTCTCCCAGGCGTGGATCCCGGCCCGCTCCAGCGCGTCGTTGAGCTCGATCTCCTGGGTCGCCATCGACTTGACCTTGACGACCTCCTCGGTCTCGTGCTTGCGGG
This sequence comes from Pseudonocardia nantongensis, assembly GCF_046546495.1. Taxonomy (NCBI): domain Bacteria; kingdom Bacillati; phylum Actinomycetota; class Actinomycetes; order Pseudonocardiales; family Pseudonocardiaceae; genus Pseudonocardia; species Pseudonocardia nantongensis. Next base: position 80,089 of record NZ_JBKGXT010000001.1, read on the forward strand.
CGATCTCGACGACGATCGCGTTCGCCTCGGCGGCGTCGCGGGCCCAGTGCACCCTCGCCCCGGCCGCGGTCAGCGAGCGCTCCAGCTGCTCGAGGTAGTCCGGCAGGTGCCGCAACACCCGGTTCTTGATCCCCTCACCGGCCAGGCGGAGCTGCTCCCACTCGTCGACCTCGCCGACCACGCCCGCCCGCTTGCCGCGGATCGTGGTGGTGGCGTGGGAGAGGTTGCGGCGCAGCTGGGTGTCCGACAGCGCGGCGCGGGCGGCGTCCGGGAACGCCGGGGTGCCGAGGAAGGTGGCGCTCATCGGGTGATCTCCCCAGCGCGGAGCTCCGCGGAGCGCGTATCGACACCGCTCCCGACGCTCCGCCGGTCCGCGGCACGGGTGCTCCCGGAGACCACCGGCTCGGTCTGGGCCAGCACCTCGGCCAGGTGCATCACCCGCACCCCGGAACGCTGCCGGGACAGCATCCCGCCGACGTGCATCAGGCACGAGTTGTCCCCGGCGACGAGCACCTCGGCGCCGGTGGAGCGGACATGGCGGGCCTTGTCCGAGCCCATCGCGATCGAGGTCTCGGCGTTCTTCACCGCGAACGTGCCACCGAACCCGCAGCACTCCGCCGCGCCGGGCAGCTCGGTCAGCGTCAGCCCGCGCACCGCGGCCAGCAGCCGGGTCGGCCGGTCCCCGACGCCGAGCATCCGCAGCGAGTGACACGTCGGGTGGTAGGTGACCCGGTGCGGGAAGTAGGCGCCCACGTCGGTCACGCCCAGCACGTCGACCAGGTACTCGGACAGCTCGTACACCGGCGGGCCGTCGGCGACGCCGCGGACCAGGCCCGGGTCGCCGGAGCGTTCCGCGACCAGACCGTGCTGGTGACGCACCGAGCCCGCGCAGGAGCCGGACGGGGCGATGATCGCGTCGCACCCGGCGAACGCGTCGAGGTGGTTGCGCACCAGCGGCACGGCCTCGTCGAAGTAGCCGGTGTTGACCATCGGCTGGCCGCAGCAGGTCTGCGCGGCCGGGAACTCGACGTCGACCCCGAGGCGGCGGAGCAGGGTGACGACCGCCTTGCCGGTGTCCGGGAACAGGGCGTCGTTGATGCAGGTGACCATCAGGCCGACCCGGGTCATGAGGCCTCCGAGGTGGTGCCGTGGTGGGCGGAGGGTGTGTGGTCCGACCAAGATAGCTGTATGGTCCGACCAAGCACAACACGGGGCACGAACACGGGGAGCGACGTGACCGACACCCGCCGGGCCCGCCCGGCCACCTACGAGATGGTGCTGGAGCACGTCGAGCGGCGCCTGACGGCGGGCGACCTGCGTCCGGGTGACCGGCTGCCCCCGGAGCGCGAGCTCGCCGCGCAGCTGGGCGCGAGCCGGCAGGCGGTGCGCGAGGCGTTGCGGGTACTGCAGGCCCAGGGCGTGATCCGCTCGCAGGTCGGGACCGGCGACGGGTCCGGCACCGTGGTCGTCCCGGCCCCGGCGCGGGCGCTGGGCCGGGTGCTGGCGCTGCACCTGGCGGTCGACTCGTTCCCGGTCGACGACGTCACCGAGGCCCGGGTGATGCTGGAGCGCTTCTCGGCCGGGCTGGCCGCGCAGCGGTGTACCCCGGCCGAACTGTTGCGGATGGCCGCCCAGCTGGACGCGATGGACGCCGATCTCGGGCCCGCCGAGTTCAGCGACGCCGACATCGCCTTCCATGTCTCCATCGCAGGGGCCGCCGGGAACCGGCTGGTGGGCGAGCTGACGGTGGCGATCCGGGAGTCCGTGCGCGGGGTGCTGCTCGGGGCGATGTACGAGCAGGGGGACTGGCACGCCCTGCGGGACCGGCTGCGCGCCGAGCACCGGAAGATCCACGCCGCGATCGCCGCGGGCGACGGGGCAGCGGCCGGGGAGCGGATCGAGGCGCACATCCGGGCGTTCCACGGCCGGGCCGGATCCTGACCGCCGGCCGGGGCGGTCAGGTCGCGCGGGTGGAGGCCCGGACCATCAGCTCCGGGGTGAAGCTGATGTTGCGGTGCCGGTGCGCGGGATCGCCCTGCGCCTCCTCGAGCAGCAGCTCGGCCGCGGTCCGGCCCAGCTGCTGGCGTGGCTGCGCGACCGAGGTCAGCGGCACGGCCGCGGCCTCGGCGAACTCGATGTCGTCGTAGCCGACGATCGCGAGGTCGCCGGGGACGTCCAGCCCCAGCCGCACCATCCGCTGCAGCAGGCCCAGCGCGAGCAGGTCGTTGGCGCAGAACGCGGCCGTCGGGCGCCGGGCGGCCGGCAACCCGGCCAGCCGCTCGCCGGCCCGCCGGCCCTCGACGACGTTGAGGCCGGCGGTCTCCAGCAACAGCGGCTCGGTGGCGCCGGCCGCCGCCGCGGCGTCGCGGGCTCCGGCGAACCGGTCCGCGACCTGCCCGATCGATGTCGGCCCGCCGACCAGGGCGATCCGGTCGTGGCCGAGCTCGAGCAGGTGCTCCGCGGCGAGCCCGCCCCCGGCCCGGTCGTCGGCGTTGACCGAGCAGAACCCCTCGCCGGCGTCCCGGTCGACGACCACCACCGGGATCCCGCGCCGGCGGAGCCGCTCCAGCCGCTCCTGGGCGCGGCCGACCGGGGTGATCAGGACGCCCTCGACCCGCTGCTGCTCCAGCAGGTCCAGGTAGGACGCCTGACGGTCCGGGCTGTCCCCGGAGTTGCAGAGGAACACGGCCCGTCCCGCGGCCTCGGCGGTCTCCTCGACGCCGCGGGCGACGTCGGTGAAGAACGGGTTGCCGGCGTCGAGCAGGACGTAGGCCAGCGTCCGGCTGCGCCCGGAGCGGAGCTGGCGGGCGGACTCATTGCGGACGAAACCGAGCGCCTCGATCGCGGCCTCGACCCGCCGTCGGGTGTGGTCGCTGACCTGCTCGGGCCGGTTCAGCGCGTTGGAGACGGTGCCGAGTGAGACGCCGGCGCGGGCCGCCACGTCCTTCATGCTGGGTGCCTCGCCGGCCACGTACCCGAACGCCTCCGATCGCCGCGACGGGACGGCCCCGCCGCGGCGATGGTAGCCGTGCCCGATCAGCCGGCGACCTCCGCGTCGTCGCGGGCGGTGCGGTCCGCGTCCTCGAGCAGGTGGTTGTGCCGCCGCGCGGTGCGCCCGACCAGGTAGCCCGCGATCAGGCCGACGACGACGATCCCGGTGAGCACGGCGTAGGCCAGCTGCGGGCTGGTCGTCATGAGGGTCGGGGTCAGCGCGGCGGCCATCGCGGCGACGACCCGGGCGACGCCGACGATGGTGCCCTGGGCGGTGGCGCGCAGCAGCGTCGGGAACAGCTCCTGGGTCCAGATCTTGAGCATGCCCTCGAAGGCCAGCGAGCCCCCGATCGCCCCGAGCAGGGTCCCGACGGTCAGGGTCACGACGGTGATCCCGAACGTCAGCGGGACCGCGACGGACAGCACGAAGCAGAGGGCGCCGGCCAGGTACCAGCGCATCCGGTTCGTCCCGTCGACGACCCGCATGAACACCAGCGCGACCAGGATGCCGACGCCGATCACGCCCGCGCTGATCGCGGCGGCGACCTGCACCGTCGACCCCGCGACGTTGACGAACAGGAACGTGCCGAACTGGCCGGTGGTGTTCGCCGCGACGTTCACCAGCGAGTAGAAGACGATCAGGCCGATCAGCGGGGTGACGTGCGGGCGGACGAGCAGCCTGCGCAGGCCGGGCCCGGACGGGACGGCGGCATCGCCGGTGGCCAGCGCGTCGCGCGAGGCGATCCACCGGGACGACTCGGGCAGCGACAGCCGCGCCAGCAGCACGACGACGGCGACGACGGCGACGTGCAGGTAGAGGACCCGCCCGCCGGTGGTGCCGAGCCCGCCGACGATCACCGCCAGCAGCTGGGTCGTGATGATCCCGGCGAACCAGAGCACCTGGGAGAGCCCGACCAGCTTGCCGGCGGCGCCCGGTGGGGCCTCCTCGGCGATCAGGGCCAGCGAGACCGGGAGGTCGGCGCCGGCGGCGTAGCCGGTGAGCACGATGCCCACGTAGAGCATCGCGGGCCCGGCCGCGGCGGCCAGCAGCCCGGTGCCCGCCGCGAGCAGCAGCATCGTGACGGTGAAGACCCGCCGGCGGCCGAACCGGTCACCGAGCCGGCCGCCGGTCAGCGCCCCGGCCGCGATGGACAGCGTGAGCAACGACGACAGCACCCCGATCTGGGCGGCGTCGAGGCCGAGCGCGTCCTGGAAGAGCACCAGCGCGGTGCCGGTGGTGACGATCGCGGCGGCGTCCAGGTAGGACGCCATCCCGGCGACGGCGGACCGTCTCCAGTCCCGGGCGGTGACGACGACGGGGATGGTCATGGCGGAGGCCCTCCTGCGCTGGTCGATCGTCCTTGAATCGTTTTATGAATGTGCTGCGAGTCACCGCGTCCTGTCAAGGGTTCATCGTCGACAGGTCGAGCCAGTTCGGGCTGATCCGGACTGATCAATGACCACGATCCGGCGGTCCGGGGGCGTTGACCCTTCCGTCGGCGAGGCTCTACCGTGATCTGAAAGCTTTCAATACGGACCCAGGAGGCCCGACATGGACGAGCGCGGCACGCGTGTCCGGGAGGCGCTGCGCGGCCAGCGAATCGAGACACCGTCGTGGGGCTACGGCAACTCCGGGACCCGGTTCAAGGTGTTCACCCGGCCCGGCGTTCCGCGGGACCCGTGGGAGAAGATCGAGGACGCGTCGGTCGTGCACCGGCTGACCGGTGTCGCGCCGTCGGTGTCGCTGCACATCCCGTGGGACACCGTCGAGGACTACGCCGAGCTGGCCAAGCATGCCGCCGACCTCGGGGTGCAGATCGGTGTGGTCAACGCGAACGTCTTCCAGGACGACGACTTCAAGCTCGGCTCGGTCACCCACCCCGACCCCGGCGTGCGGCGCAAGGCCGTCGACCACCTGCGGCACTGCGTGGACGTGATGGATGCGACCGGCTCGCGGGACCTGAAGCTGTGGTTCGCCGACGGCACGAACTACCCGGGCCAGGACTCGATCCGGGCCCGTCAGGACCGGCTGTCGGAGGCACTGCACGAGGTGTACGGCCGGCTCGGCGACGACCAGCGGATGCTGCTGGAGTACAAGCTGTTCGAGCCGGCGTTCTACACCACCGACGTGCCGGACTGGGGCACCGCGTACGCGCACTGCCTCACGCTCGGGGAGCGGGCTCAGGTCGTCATCGACACCGGGCACCACGCGCCCGGCACCAACATCGAGTTCATCGTCGCGGTGCTGGCCCGGGCCGGGAAGCTCGGCGCCTTCGACTTCAACTCCCGCTTCTACGCCGACGACGACCTGATGGCCGGCGCCGCGGACCCGTTCCAGCTGTTCCGGATCATGCACGAGATCGTCGTCGCGGACGTGTTGGGCCCGGACTCGGGCGTCACGTTCATGCTCGACCAGTGCCACAACATCGAGCAGAAGATCCCGGCCGTGATCCGCTCGGTGCAGAACGTCCAGGAGGCGACGGCCAAGGCCCTGCTGGTCGACACCGACGAGCTCGCCGCCGCGCAGGCGAGCGGTGACGTGCTGGCCGCCAACGCGGTGCTGATGGACGCCTTCGCCACCGACGTCCGTCCGATGCTGCGCGAGCTGCGGGAGGAGCAGGGAGTGGACCCCGATCCGGTCGCCGCCTACCACCGCAGCGGCCACCAGACCCGGATCGAGACCGAACGCGTCGGCGGCGAGCAGGCCGGCTGGGGGGCCTGATGAGCATTCACGAGGACGCCGTGAGCACGCATCCGACCGTCGCCGCGCTGATCGCCCGCAGCAACCGGCTCGGCGCCGATCCGAGGACCACCAACTACGCGGGCGGCAACACCTCCGCCAAGGGCACCGCCACCGATCCGGTCACCGGCGGCGATGTCGAGCTGGTCTGGGTCAAGGGCTCCGGCGGCGACCTGGGCACGCTCACCGGGGCCGGGCTGGCCGCGCTGCGGCTGGACCGGATGCAGTCCCTGGTCGAGGTCTACCCGGGCGTCGAGCGCGAGGACGAGATGGTCGCCGCGTTCGACTACTGCCTGCACGGCCGTGGCGGGGCCGCCCCGTCGATCGACACCGCGATGCACGGCCTGGTCGACGCCCCGCACGTCGACCACCTGCATCCCGATGCCGGCATCGCCATCGCCTGCGCGGCCGACGGCGAGGCGCTGACCAAGGAGATCTTCGGCGACCGCGTGCTCTGGGTGCCCTGGCGCCGGCCAGGCTTCCAGCTCGGGCTGGACATCGCCGCCGTCGCGCGGGCGAACCCGCAGGCGACCGGCGTGATCCTCGGCGGGCACGGCATCACCGCCTGGGGTGCGGACGCCGACGAGTGCGAGGCGCACTCGCTGGAGATCATCCGGACCGCCCGGGCGTACCTGGACTCCCGGGGCGTGGCGGAGCCGTTCGGCCCGGTGCGCCCCGGGTTCGAGGCGCTGCCCGAGACCGCGCGGCGCGCCAAGGCCGCCGCGCTGGCACCGGTGATCCGCGGGCTGGCCTCGACCGACCGGCCCCAGGTCGGGCACCTCACCGACTCCGACGCCGTGCTGGACTTCCTGACCCGGGAGAAGCTCGCCCCGCTGGCCGAGCTCGGCACGTCCTGCCCGGACCACTTCCTGCGCACCAAGGTGAAGCCGCTGGTCGTGGACCTGCCCGCGTCGGCGACGGTCGATGAGACCGTCGCGCGCCTGAAGGAACTGCACGCCTCCTACCGCGAGGACTACCGCGCCTACTACGAGCGCCACGCCGGCCCGGACTCCCCGGCGATCCGTGGTGCCGACCCGGCGATCGTGCTGGTCCCCGGCGTCGGGATGTTCTCGTTCGGTGCCGACAAGCAGACCGCGCGGGTGGCCGGCGAGTTCTACGTCAACGCGATCAACGTGATGCGCGGCGCCGAGGCCGTGTCGACCTACGCCCCGATCGACGAGTCCGAGAAGTTCCGCATCGAGTACTGGGCCCTCGAGGAGGCCAAGCTCGCCCGGAAACCGGCCCCGAAGCCGCTCGCCACCCGGGTGGCGCTGGTGACCGGTGCCGCGTCCGGGATCGGCAAGGCCGTCGCGCACCGGCTCGCCGCGGATGGGGCCTGCGTCGTCGTCGCCGACCTGGATCCGCGGAAGGCCGCCGACGCGGCCGCCGAGCTGGGGGGCTCCGACGTCGCGACCGGCGTCGCGGCGGACGTCTCGGACGCCGACGGCGTCGCCGCCGCGTTCGCGCAGGCCGCGCTCGCCTTCGGCGGGGTCGACCTGGTCGTGAACAACGCCGGGCTGTCGATCTCCAAGCCGCTGCTGGAGACCACCGAGGCGGACTGGGACTCCCAGCACGACGTGATGGCCAAGGGCAGCTTCCTGGTGTCCCGCGAGGCGGCCCGGCTCATGATCGACCAGGCGATGGGCGGCGACATCGTCTACATCTCGTCCAAGAACTCCGTGTTCGCCGGGCCGGACAACGTCGCCTACGGCGCCACCAAGGCCGACCAGGCCCACCAGGTCCGGCTGCTCGCGGCCGAGCTCGGCGGGTACGGGATCCGGGTCAACGGCATCAACCCGGACGGCGTCGTGCGCGGGTCGGGGATCTTCGCCGGCGGCTGGGGTGCACAGCGTGCGGCGGTCTACGGCGTCGAGGAGTCCGAGCTCGGCGAGTTCTACGCGCAACGCACCATCCTCAAGCGCGAGGTGCTCCCGGAGCACGTCGCGGCGGCGGTGTTCGCCCTGACCGGTGGCGACCTCACCCGGACCACCGGCCTGCACGTGCCGGTCGACTCGGGCGTCGCCGCGGCGTTCCTGCGATGAGCACGGTCGCCGCGGTCGACCTCGGCGCCTCCGGTGGCCGCGTCGTCCGGGCGCGGGTGCACCCGGACCGGGTCGAGACCGAACCGGTGCACCGGTTCGCCAACGGCGGCGTCCGGGCCGGCGGCACGCTGCACTGGGACGTCCTCGGCCTGCACCGCGAGGTGCTCGCCGGGCTGCGCGCCGCCGGCCCGGTCGACTCGATCGGGATCGACACCTGGGCCGTCGACCACGGCCTGCTGGACGCGACCGGCGCGCTGATCGGCAACCCGGTGCACTACCGGGACGCGCGCACCGACGGCGTCGCGGACCGGCTGCCCGTCCACCCGGATGAGCTGTATGCCGCGACCGGGTTGCAGGTGCTGCCGTTCAACACGATCTACCAGCTGGTCTCGGCTGCCGGGACACCGGCGCTGGCCGCCGCGTGCGAGCTGCTCCTGATGCCGGACCTGCTCGGTTACTGGCTCACCGGCGAGCGGGTCGCCGAGGTCACGAACGCGTCGACGACCGGGCTGCTCGATCCCGGCACCCGCACCTGGGACACGGCGCTCATGCGCCGGGTCGGCATCGACCCCGGCCTGTTCCCGGCGCTGTGCGAACCGGGCGGCCTGGTCGGTGGTCTCGCGTCCGGGGTGTCGACCGAGGCGGGGCAGCGCGCCGGCATCCCGGTGCACGCCGTCGGCTCGCACGACACCGCGTCCGCCGTCGTCGCGGTTCCCGCGGCCGGTGCGCGGTTCGCGTACATCTCCTGCGGCACCTGGTCACTGGTCGGCGTCGAGCTCGACGCACCGGTGCGGACCGCGGCCGGGCGGGCGGCGAACTTCTCCAACGAGCTCGGGGTCGACGGCACCGTCCGCTACCTGCGCAACGTGATGGGCCTGTGGCTGCTGCAGGAGTGCCTGCGGGAGTGGGAGGCCGAGGGCGAGCTGGCCAGGCTGCTCGGGGCCGCCGCCCGCGAGCCGGGTCCGTGCGCCGTCGTCGACGCGGGCGACCCGATGTTCATCGCGCCCGGCGGCATGCCCGGCCGGCTCGCCGAGGCCTGCCGTGCCTCGGGCCAGAACCCGCCCGGCACCCGTGCCGGCACCGTCCGCATGATCCTGGACAGCCTGGCGCTGGCCCACCGCCGGACGGTGCGCGAGGCCGCCCGGCTGTCCGGCCGGGACGTCGACGTCGTGCACGTCGTCGGGGGCGGCGCCCGCAACGAGCTGCTCTGCCGGCTCACCGCGGACGCCTGCGGGCTGCCCGTCGTCGCCGGGCCGGTGGAGGCCACCGCGCTGGGGAACGTCCTGGTCCAGGCCCGCGCGCTCGGTGCCCTGACCGGGGACCTGACCGCGCTCCGGGCGGTCGCGGCGCGGTCGGTCGAGCTGCACCGGTACGAACCCGACCCGGATCGGGCCGCGGCCTGGGACGCCGCCCAGCGCCGCCTGTCCGGAGACAGCCACGACACGAGACGAGGACGCCCGGCATGACCGTCACCGCACCAGCCCCTGACGCACCGACGGCCGAGAACCACCGCGAGCCGGTCGGGATCGGCGAGCGGCGCCCCCGCCTGTCCTGGACGACCGACGCACCCGCAGGCTGGGCCCAGCGGGCCTACGAGCTGGAGGTCACCCGCAGCGGGAACCCCACCGTGCACGGCCCGGTCACCGACGACGACTCGCGCTACCGGGCCTGGCCGGAAGCCCCGCTCGCCCCGCGGGAGTCGGCGACGGTGCGGGTCCGGGTGCACGGGACCGACGGCTCGGTCTCGGACTGGAGCGATCCGCTGACCCTCGAGCGGGGGCTCACCCCGGACGACTGGGTCGCCGTCCCGGTCGGCGGCGATCCCGGCGAGCCGGGCACCGAGCGACGGCCGTCGCTGGTCCGGAGCGGGTTCACGGTGCGCGGCCCGGTCACCGCGGCCCGCCTCTACGTCACCGCGCACGGCGTGGCCGAGGTCGAGATCAACGGTCGCCGGGCGGGCGACGACGTCCTGTCCCCGGGCTGGTCGGTCTACCCGCACCGGCTGCGCTACCGCACGCACGACGTCACCGATCTGGTCGTCGAGGGCGGCAACGCCATCGGCGCCTGGCTGGGCGACGGCTGGTACCGCGGCCGGATCGGGTTCCACGGCGGTGCCCGTGACCGCTACGGAACCGACCAGTCGGTGATCGCCCAGATGGAGATCACCTACGCGGACGGGAGCCGGGACGTCGTCGCGACCGGCCCGTCCTGGACGGCCGCGCCGAGCCCGATCCTCTCGTCGTCGCTCTACGACGGCGAGGCCTTCGACGCCCGCGAGGTCCCGCACGGCTGGTCGGAGCCCGGCTTCGACGAGACCGGCTGGGCCCCGGTGCACGTCGCCGAGCGCGACCCGGCCACCCTGGTCGCCCCGGACGGCCCGCCGGTGCGGTGCACCCGCACCGTCCGCCCGGTCCGCACCGAGCGCCGGGCCCCGGACCGGCTGCTGGTCGACCTCGGGCAGAACCTGGTCGGACGGCTCGCTCTGCGCACCCGCGGTGAGCGGGGTCGGGAGATCGTGATCCGGCACGCCGAGGTCCTCCAGGACGGCGAGCTGTGCACCCGCCCGCTCCGCGAGGCGGCGAACACCGACCGCTACGTGCTCGCCGGAGCGGGGGAGGAGATGTGGGAGCCGCGATTCACCTTCCACGGCTTCCGCTACGCCGAGGTCACCGCCGCGGCCGCGGTGCTCGACCACTTGGAGCTCGAGGCCCGGGTGCTGCACACCGACCTCCGCCGCACCGGCTGGTTCGCCTGCTCGGACCCGGACCTGAACCGGCTGCACGACAACGTCGTCTGGTCGATGCGCGGCAACTTCCTGGACCTGCCGACCGACTGCCCGCAGCGCGACGAGCGGCTGGGCTGGACCGGCGACATCGGCGTGTTCGCCCCCACCGCGGGGTTCCTGCACGACGTCACCGGCATGCTCGGGTCCTGGCTGCGTGATCTGGCGGTCGAGCAGAGTGACGAGGGCGCGGTGCCGGTGTTCGTCCCGATCCTGGACGGTGCCGAGCCCTGGGACATGCGGGCCCCGGTCGCGGCGTGGGGCGACGCCGGCGTCCTGACGCCGTGGGACGTGCACCGCGCATCCGGGGACCCGGCGGTGCTCGAACGCCAGTGGGACAGCGCCCGGGCCTGGGTCGACCTGCTGGCGCGCCGCTCCGGCCCGGACCGGCTCTGGACCGGGGACATGCAGCTGGGCGACTGGCTGGACCCGGCCGCGCCGCCGGACGACCCGGCCGCGGCGACGACCGACCGCGAGCTCGTCGCATCCGCCTACTTCGCGCACTCCGCCCGGCGGCTCTCCGAGATCGCCGCGGCGCTCGGCCGGTCGGCCGACGCCGCGCACTACGCCGCGCTGGCCGGCGAGGTGCGGTCCGCGATCCGGGGGCGTTGGACCGACGGCCACGGCCGGCTCGCCGACGAGTCCCAGTGCGGGTACGCGTTGCTCATCGCGTTCGGGATCCTCGAGGACGCGGACGCCCGGGCGCGGGCGGGGGAGCGACTGCGTGAGCTGGTGCGCAACGCCGACCACCGGATCGCCACCGGCTTCGTCGGGACCCCGCTGGTGTCCGAGGCGCTCGCGTCGACCGGCGGCCTGGACACGGCCTACCGGCAGCTACGCGAGCGCGGGTGCCCGTCCTGGCTCTACCCGGTCACGATGGGCGCGACCACGATCTGGGAGCGCTGGGACTCGATGTTGCCCGACGGCACCGTCAACCCGGGCGAGATGACCTCGTTCAACCACTACGCGCTCGGCGCGGTCGCGCACTGGATGCACTCGACCGTCGCCGGTCTGGCCCCGGCCGCACCCGGCTGGCGTCGGATCCGGTTCGCGCCGCGCCCGGGTGGCGATCTCACCTGGGCGCGCGGAGCGCACGACGGACCCTACGGTCGGGTCGCGATCGAGTGGTCGGTCGAGGGGAGCACCATCACGGTGCGGACGACCGTGCCGACCGGCTCCATCGCGACCCTCGACCTGCCCGACGGCACCGTCCGGGAGCTCGGGCCCGGCACGGCGGAGCACACCTGTGCGGCGGGCTGATCCGACCCTCACGCCGATCACTCGGGAGCGGGGTAGGTGTGGCCGGAGGGCGCATCCGCCCGCCACTCGTCGATCAGGGACTGCTTGAAACGGTTGTTGACCGGGACGGGGTAGCCCCTGGCCTCGGCCCACCGGCGGAGCTGGTCCCGTTCGGACGCCGTCAGCCCGGTGCTCGTCGAGGCTCGCCGGCGGGGCCTGGTCCGCGAACTCGGTGCCCGCTCGGGGAGCGAGCCGGCGTCGGGAACCGAGGCCTCCACCCGCCCGGCGTCGATGAACGGCTGCAGGGTCTCGATCAGGCGCCGGTACTCGCTGTCGGCTAGGTCGATCGCGATCCGCATCTGATCGATGTGAATCTCGTGCGATTCGACGTCGGTCTCGGTTCCGGTGATGTCGCAGAACCGGATCTGCCGGATTCCCATCGGTCAGCCCTCCTCGGTCTTGCTCGCGCGGGTAGCCGCCTTGCGCAGGGCGGTGAGGGTCTGACCGGACAGCGCCTTGGACGCGACCGAATCACCGATCTGGCGCGGGGTCATGTGCCCGCGACCGGACGGTGCCAGGTACGTCTGGCCGTCCGGTCCGGTGCGGTACTCCAGGTGGGAGGCGACCCGCCGGAACCGGGTACGGCGACCGGCGCCGCGGAACCCCTCCCACTTCTCCACCTTGACGGCGAGCTCGCAGCAGGTGCAGGTCAGCCGCCGCAGCAGCAACCCGTCGTCGTCCACACCGGTGAAGTGGATCCCGGTCTGGCGGATGGTCGGAAACAGGTGCCGTCCGCGTTCCCGGCAGGCCAGCACCTCGTCCGAGACCCGGTCGACATACAGGTCGACATCGGCATCGGAGGCCCGCTCCCATCCGGACGCGGCCTGCTGCTCACCCTGAATCGATCGCGGCACCGCAGCTACGTTCTCATCGGCCACCGGCCGGTTCTCCTTCCAACTAGGACATGTCGACAACGTCGCAGGATAGCTGCGCTGCTGATGGCGCGTCGGGGCGAGGGAGACCCGTGCGTGGCGAGCCGCGGTGCGCGGGGCCGCCGGGACCGATGAGTCACGGCGCCGGCCGCGGTCGGTAGGTGCGGGGACGCGGAACGGCCGCGTCCGAACGATCCCGAGGGAGCTCCCGTGACCGACGAGACCATGATCGTGACCCGGACCGTCGCCGCACCGCCGGAGACCGTGTTCGCGGTGCTCGCCGACCCGTCCCGGCACGCCGCGATCGACGGCACCGGATGGGTGCGCGAGTCGCTCGACGGCGAGCGGCTCACCGCCCCCGGGCAGGTGTTCCGCATCGCCATGTACCACTCCAACCACCCGGACGGGCACTACGAGATGGCCAACCGGGTGGAGGTACTCGACCCGTCCCGGACGATCGCCTGGCAGCCCGGCCAGGACGATGGTGCGGGCACCGTCGAGTACGGCGGCTGGGTGTGGCGCTACGACCTCGCCCCGCTCGGGGACACGGCGACGACGGTGACGCTGACCTACGACTGGTCGGGGGTGCCGGCATTCCTGCGCGAGCACATCGTGTTCCCGCCGTTCGGTGTGGAGCACCTGGAGAACTCGCTGGCTCACCTGGACGAGCTCGCGACCGGTCCGGTCGCCGGCCGGTCCTGAGCTCCGCCGGGTGCCCGGCCGCAGCGCGTCAGCCGTTCGCGGTCCGGTGCTGCCCGAGCAGGTGCACGTAGGTGGCGGCCGAGAGCGGGATCGAGCTCCGCTCGTCGTCGGTGAGCTCGCGGCGCACCTTGCCCGGCACGCCCGCGACCAGCGAGCCGGGCGGTACCTGCGTGCCCTGGGTGAGCACCGCCCCGGCGGCGATCAGCGATCCGGCGCCGACGGTCACGCCGTTCATCAGCACCGCACCCATGCCGACCAGCACGTCGTCCTCGACCGTGCAGCCGTGGATCACCGCGCGGTGCCCGATCGTGACGCCGTCGCCGATCGTCGCCGGGAACCCGGGGTCGGCGTGGATCACGGTGCCGTCCTGGACGTTGGTCCGGGCGCCGATGCTGATCGGGGTGAGGTCGGCGCGGACGACGCAGGTGTACCAGACCCCGGTCTCGGCGCCGACGCTCACCTGCCCGGCCAGCACCGCTCCGGGAGCGATCCAGGCCTGCCTGTCCACCTGCGGTCGGTGCCCGTCGATCTCGATCATGCGGAAGTTCACCCGTGCACCCTACGACGCGGCCGCCTCCTCGAAGGCGTGCAGCACGTCGTCGCTGAAGAGCACGAAGCGGACCTGCTCGACCGCGGTGCCCGTGTCGCGCACGGTGCCGACCGCGATCTGCGCGGCGTCCGGGAGTGGCCAGCCGTAGACGCCGGCCGAGACGGCCGGGAACGCGACGGTCCGGGCGCCGACCTCGTCGGCGGCCCGCAGGGACTCGGCGTAGGCGCTCGCCAGCAGCCGCGAGCGGTCCTCGCTCCTCGCGTACACCGGGCCGACGGTGTGGATCACCCAGCGTGCCGGGAGGTCCCCGGCGGTGGTGACCACCGCCTGCCCGGTCGGCAGCCCGTCCGGGTAGCGGTCGGCCCGGAGCTGCTTGCACTCGGCGAGGATCGCCGGCCCGCCGCGGCGGTGGATGGCGCCGTCCACGCCGCCCCCGCCGAGCAACGACGAGTTCGCGGCGTTCACGACGGCGTCGACCCGGGTCTCGGTGATGTCGCCGCGCTCGATCACGATCTCAGGGGCCATCGGCCGGCCTCCTTCCGCAGCCGTCCCAGCAGCGGGATGGCGTCGATCTTCTCCTCGGTCAGAGCGTCCCAGACGATGCCGGCCTCCGGGCGGGACCGGCGGTGCTCCCGACAGTCGACCACGCGCTCCGGCGTGACGACCAGGTCGACCGGCGCGTCGTGCTCGCCCCAGGGGAGCACAGCGGCGTCCCGCAGCTGCAGCTCGTGCACCGTCGTGACGACCAGGGTCTCGTCGGAGATCAGGCCGGCCGCGCGGGCCAGCGCGAACTCCAGGTCGGCGAAGCCACCGCCCTTGCCGAGCCGGGCGCCGTCCGTCCCGACCGCGACGCAGCCGGTGACCACCAGGTCGACCGGCTCCAGCTCGTCCACCGCGACCCGGCGGGCCGAGCGGGTGGCGTTCTTGATCGACGCGGCACGGCGCGGCGGGTCGGCGAGGTGGTCCGGGTCCAGCAGGAAGAACGGGTCGTCCTCGGCGAGCTTCGGCACCGCCATGTAGACGGTCTTGCCGTCCTCCAGCGCGTACTGCCGGACCGGTAGCTGGGCCGAGTCCGGGTTGGACTTGACGGTGCGGGCCCCGGCCCAGACCTCCAGCTCGCGCAGCCGGCGCCCGGCGGCCTCGGCACCGACGAAGTTGGAGATCCGGTTGTGGGCGCCCGGGAACCGGGCCGCCCGCTGCTCGGTCAGCGCGGTCCACACCTCGTCGCGCAGCTCCGCCTTGCGGGAGAGGACCTCGGGGTCGCCCCCGGCGTCGTGATCGTGACGGAGCGCCATGCTGCTCAACCCTGCACGAGTGCCGCCAACCGGTCCAGCAGCGGCAGCTGACCCTTGACGATCTTCTCCCGGGCCGTGGGCAGGTCGAACCAGGCGGCGTGGTCGATCTCCGGGAACCGGACGGTCCGCCCGGACCGGGGCGGCCACTCGATCTCCACCCAGCTGCCGTCGTCCGTCCGGTCGGCGACGGCCTCGGCGCCGGTGAACCCGGTGCCGTCCAGCGCGAACGCGGCGACCGTCTTGCGGGACTGGCGCACGGTGCCCAGCTCGACCGGATCGCCGTCCGGCGGCGGGACGCCGATCTCCTCGGCGAACTCGCGGCGGGCCGCATCCAGCGGGGCCTCGTCGGGGCCGTGCTCACCCTTGGGCAGGGACCAGGCGGCGGCGTCCTTGCGGGCCCAGAACGGCCCACCCATGTGCCCGAGCAGCACCTCGACGCCGTCCGCTCCGGTCCGGTGCAGCAGCAGCCCGGCGCTGGTCACCGGGCTCAAGGGTGCACCGGGCGGTCGATCCGGTAGACGTGGTGCAGCGGCGGGTCGACCGGGTTGTCCGGCTGCAGGTTGCCCGACGCCGCGCGGCCGAACCCGGCCCGTTCCAGCGCCCGCCAGGACGCCCGGTTCGCCGCCACCACCGGGACGAGCACCGACGGCGCGTCCGGGTAACGGCGCCAGACCTCGGCGACCGCGGCGACGATCATGCGGGTACCCAGGCCGCGGCCTGCGTCGGCGGGGCGGCCGACCAGGTAGTCGATCGTGACGGCACCGGGTGGGACGGTCAGGATGCCGGCCATCTCCACGATGTACTCCGGGTAGTCGTGCCAGCGGCAGCGCTGCAGCAGACCGACCGGCTCGCCGTCCCGCGTGACCAGCAGGTCCTCGGCGGGTTCCTCGCCGCGCATCGCCGGACCGAAGTCCCGCTCGAGGGCCTCCGGTGACGTCTCGTGGTTCCACCAGCGGGCCACGTGCGGTTCGGTCAGCCAGGTCCCCAGCAGCGGGAGGTCACCCGGGGCGAGCGGGCGGAAGGCGAGCACGCCGTGCTCGGCTCCCGCCGGGGCACCGGCGGGAGCCTGCGGCGTGGTGGCGTCCTCGATCACGGCGCGAGCGTAGCGGCGGGTACCCGGGTCGCGCTCCTCCTCCCGGACGAGCCGGCGCGTCCGGGGATCTCGGCCGGGGCGACGACGCGCAGGCCGTCGATCCGGCCTACCGTCGACGGCACAGGGGCGCCCCGGGCGCCGCGGAGGGGGAACCGATGACGGGAACCGGGACGAGCCGACCCGCCGGCGCGGCCGGCGAGCAGGCCGACGACAGGGTCGAAGACGCCGCCGACGGCGGGACGGCCCGGCCGGCGGAGCCAGCCTCAGCGGCGGGAAACCGAGCAGGTGGTACGGAGGACCCGATCCCGGGCCCACCGCAGACCTGGCGGGACGCCCTGCCCTGGGACGGCCCGGCCCAGCGCGGCGACAAGGTCCTGATCGGGCTGATCCTCGGGATCCTGCTGCTGCTGATGGCGACGATGCCGATGCGCCCGTTCCTGCTGGGGTCGCACCCGATCGTCCTCGAGTTCGCCACCGGCAGCCTGTCCGCGGTCGGGGCGGGCGCGGCGTTCGCCCGGATCGGCGAGGCACCGTTGTGGCTGGTGGTCCTGGCCGGGGTCGTCGGAATGATCAAGTTCGACTGGCTGTTCTGGCTCGCAGGCCGCCGATGGGGCGCCAAGGTCGTGGGCATGTTCGCGCCGGGCGAGCGGGCGCAGCGGTTCGTGGCCCGGGTGCGGGCCTGGCCCCCGTGGGTGCTGCGGCTGATCGTCGTCGCGTCGGCGCTGCCGGGCATCCCGGCCGCGGCCGTGTTCGCCCTCGCCGGCCTGAGCCGGATGCGGCTGGTGGTGTTCCTGCTGTTCGACGCGCTCGGTGCGCTGCTGGTGACCGGCCTGGTCGCCGGGCTCGGCTACGGCCTCGGGCAACACGCGGTCGACGTGGTGCTGACGATCGACGAGTACGCGCTGTGGATCAGCCTCGGCCTGGTCGTGGTGGTCGCCTGGCTGTCCGGCCGCAAGGCGCACGCCCGCGCCACGGCCGGCGGTTGAGCGGCACCGGCCGCGGCGGGCTCACGCCCGCCCGAGCCGCTCCCGCAACCCGCTCGCGCGGCCGGCCGGGCGGGCGACCGCGGCCCGGACGGCAGCCACGGTCCCGATCACCCGCACGCTCTCCTTCGCCCGGGTGACGGCGGTGTAGAGCAGCTCGCGCGTCATCAGGGGCGAGTCCGGTGGTGGCAGCACCACGGTGACCCGGTCGAACTGGCTGCCCTGGCTCCGGTGCACGGTCATCGCGTAGACGGTGCCGACCGCACCGAGCCGGGCCGGCTCGAACGAGGCGGGCACCCCCTCCCGGGAGAACACCGCGCGCCGTCCCTCCGGTGCCCGCACGACTACGCCGGTGTCGCCGTTGAACAGGCCCAGGTCGTAGTCGTTCGCGGTCACCAGCAGCGGGCGGCCGGGGTACCAGGGCGCCTCGGCGTCGAAGCCGGGACGTGCGGCGGCCAGCCAGCGCTCCGCCTCCATCGTCCAGCGGGCCACCCCGTGCGGCCCCCGCCGGTGCCCGCACAGCAACCGGTGCCGGTCCAGCACCCGCAGCGCCTGCTCGGCCTCGCCGTCCGCGGCGGCGCCGAGCAGGTCGGTCCCGGCCCGGACGACGTCCTCGCGCAGGCCGGCCAACCGGGCCGGGCCGACCCCGTCCGCGTCCTCGTCGACCCAGGTCAGCTCGGGGGTGGTCGCGGAGAGCAGCTCCACCGCCCGGTCGCCGTCGCCGGCCTGCACCGCGGCGGCGAACTCGGCGATCGTCCCGGCGAAGCGCCAGTTCCGGGTCAGCCGCACCACGCCGTGCTCGATCGTGCGCGGGTCGCACGGCTCGCCGGGGCTCGCCGCGGCCTGCTCGTCGTCGGTGGCGAGGGGACGGCGGTCTGCGCGGAACGCCCCGGACGCCACCAGCGCGGACTGCAGGTCCGGCTCCGTCGCACCGCGGGCAGCGGCGAGGTCGCCGAGCACCGCGCCGGCCTCCACCGAGGCGAGCTGCTCCGGGTCCCCGACCAGCACCAGGCGCGCGTCCGGGCGGACCGCCTCGAGTAGCCGGGCCATCATCGTCAGCGACACCATCGAGGTCTCGTCCACGACGACGACGTCGTGCGGGAGCCGGTTGCCGCGGTGGTGCCGGAACCGCCCGGACACCCCGCGGGAGCCGAGCAGCCGGTGCAGCGTGGAGGCGGTGGTGCCGGCCACGGCGGCCCGGTCGTCGTCGGGCATGCCGGCTGCCGCGTCCGCGACGGACTGGGTGAGGCGGGCCGCGGCCTTGCCGGTGGGGGCGGCCAGCGCGACCCGCAGCGGCGGCCGGCCGGGCACCGCGGCGTGCAGGTCGTGCAGCACCGCGAGCAGCCGGGCCACGGTGGTGGTCTTGCCGGTCCCGGGCCCGCCCGCGATCACGCTGACCGGGCGCAACGCGGCGACCGCGGCGGCGAGGCGCTGGCGTTCCGCGCCCGGACGGCCGAGCAGCCGGTCCAGCGCCGCGCGCAGCCGCTCCGGATCGGCCGCGGTGACCGGGCCGGAGCGGTCGGAGAAGCCGGTGCGGACCAGCTCCTCCTCCTGCCAGTAGCGCTCCAGGTAGAGCAGGTCACCGACCAGCCGCATCGGCCGGCCGGGCGGCGCGGTGTCACCGTCGGCGACCAGCGGACCGGCCAGGCACTCCGCCCGCCAGACCGCCGGCTCGGGCCAGGGCAGTGCGGAGACGTCCACCGCGACCTCGCCCTCACCGGCCGTGGTGTCGCGGACGGTCCGCAGATCGACGCAGACCGAGCCGTTGCGGATCGCCCGCACCGCGAGCGCCGCGGCCAGCAGCACCGCCTCCGGCTCGGCGTCGGTGGCAGCACCGCCACCGGCCGGGTCGCCGGTCGGGTCGCCGCGCCCGCCGAGCCGGGCCAGCCGGCGCGCGACGTGCACGTCCCCGGGCGCGAGGACGTCCGCGGCGTTGAACGCGGCCAGCACCCCGGTCGCGGTCCGCGCGACGCGGGGGTCGTACGGATCGCGCTCGGGCGCGGCGGGTGTCGTGCTCACGAGGCGCCTCCGTCCAGCAGGTCGGACAGCTCGGTGACCAGCGCGGCCGGCGGCCGCCAGGCGAACACCCCGCAGGGCGCGGCCAGCGGGCCGTCCCCGGTGATCGGGGTCACGGGGCCGCACATGCCGCGCAGGAACAGGTACCCGACCCCGCCGAGGTGCGTCCCGGGCGCGTAGCCGGGCAGGCGCCAGCGCAGGTAGCGGTGCAGGGCGACGGCGTAGAGCAGCGCCTGCAGCGGGTAGTGCGCGTCGATCATCGCCGCGCCCAGCGCGGGCGCGGTGTAGTGCGCCGCGGTCAGCGGTGCCCGCCCGGCGGGGCCGTGCGGTCCCAGCCAGTTGGTCTTGTAGTCCACGACCAGGTACCGGCCGTCCACCCGCAGCACCGAGTCGATGCTGCCGGTCAGGTAGCCGCGCAGCGGCTGCCCGGCCAGCTCGGGGGAGTCGAGATGGTCGGCGTAACCGTGCAGCGGGTCGTCGGGACCGAGGTGCCGCCGCACCGCGGCGGCGGCACCGGAGAGGGTGAGCCGGCCGGTCGGGGTGTCGCCGCCGCACAGCGGCAGCTCGAAGTCCAGCTCGGAGAGCCGGTCGCCGGGCGCGACGTCGGCCAGCGTCCGGCCGCCGGCCAGCGGACCGAGCGGGGTGCGCAGGACCGGGATCAGCGCGTCCGCGAGCTGCCCGGGCTCGACGTCGGCGGGCTGGCGGCGCAGCTCGGCGGCGGTCCGGGCGACCAGCTCGGCCCGCAGCGTGTCGTCCCCGGCGGCGGTGGTGTCGACGGCGGTGGTGTCGACGTGTTCGAGCACGGCGTGCACCAGGGTGCCGAAGCCGGCGCCCAGCGGCAGGTCCGCCATCGGCGAGGGCACCGCGGCCGGGTCGGTGCCGCCGGCGTGCCCGTCACCGGTGCCGGCTCGGGCGGTCCCCGGGACGCCGAGTGCGGACGGTTCGTCGACGATCCCCGCGTCCTCGGGTTCGCTGAGCACTCCGGGCGCCGGGGCCTCGTCGGGCTCGTCGGCGCCGGTCTCCGCGGCGGCGTGCGCCCGGTGCGCGGCGTGCGCCTGCGCGGTCAGTGCGGTGTAGGAGGTGCGCCGCCACGCCGTGTCCAGCGCGCGGCCGAACACGGCGACCTCGGGCTCGGGGGCCGGCGGCCCCGGGGGCACGGCCGCCGGCGCCTGGTCGGCGAGCGTCTCGACGGCGACGCCGTGCGGGCCGAGCCGTCCCTGCAGGAACTGCCGGATCTCCGCGTCGCCGGGCACCTTGACCGACGGTTCCGGCTGCCGGCCGGGCCCGGCGTCCCCGACCAGCACCCGGTGCAGCGAGGACGCCGCGGTCGTCGTCGCCGGGACCCACCACGCGACGACCTGGCTGCACGCCCGGGTCAGCGCCACGTAGAGCAGCCGCAGGTCCTCGCCGGCCTCCTCGGCCTGGTGCTTCGCGATCCGGCCGGGCCGGTCCGGACCGGTCGGCCCGCCGATGTCGAGCAGCCGCCGCTCGTCGTCCGAGCCGGGCACCGTGTCGTGGTGGGGCGAGTCGTGGTGGGGCGAGTCGTGGTAGAGCAGCACGTCCGGGGCGTCCGGCACCCACCGGTCCCACGCGAACGGCAGGTAGACGACCGGGAACTCCAGCCCCTTCGACCGGTGCACGGTGACGATCTGCACCGCGTCGGCGTCGGACTCCAGCCGCCGGCTGCGCTCGGCCGAGGTGTCCCGGTGCGCCTCGCCGATCCGGTGCCGCAGCCACTCGGTCAGCGCGGTCGGGCCGAGGTGGCGCTCCAGCGCGGCCGAGTGCAGGACCTGGCCGACGTGCCGGAGGTCGGTGAGGTCCCGCTCGCCGTCCGGGTGCGACAGCAGCCGCTCGATCGGCCGGTACCGGGCGAACACCGCCTCCAGCATCGCCGCGACCCCGCGCTCGGCGAGCACGGCATGCCAGAGCCGCAGGTCGGCGCCGAGGTCGTCGACGATCCGCTCGGACTCCGGCCCGCACAGCTCGGCCACCGTGCGCCCGACGAACCGGGTCAGCGCCGCCGTGCGCAGCCGCAGCGACCGCTGGGGCTGCTCGACCGCCTCCAACAGGGTCAGCCAGTCCGCCGCCGCCGGGGTGGTGAACACGCTGGTGCTGCCGGTCAGCACGGCCGGCACCCCGGCCTCGGCGCAGGCGTCGCGGACCAGAACGCCCTGGGCGTTGGTGCGCACCAGCACGGCCACCTGCCCGGGTCGCAGCGGCTCGTCCGTCTCGCCCGCCCGGTAGGTGGCCGTGCCGTGCAGCAGCCGGGACAGGTCGGTGGCGACGTCCCGGGCGACCACGGCCCGCGCGCCGGGGGCCCGGCCGAGCCGCCGCCCGGTGAGGTCGAGCCGGTCGCGGTCCACCAGCCGCAGCCGCAGCGGAGCGTCCTGCGCGGTACCGGCCAGCCGGCGTCCGGTGTGGTGGGCCTCCACCGGGTGCACGACGATCTTCTCGTCGCCCAGCGCGACCTCGCCCAGCACGCCCTCCAGCGCGCCGAG
This sequence comes from Pseudonocardia nantongensis, assembly GCF_046546495.1. Taxonomy (NCBI): domain Bacteria; kingdom Bacillati; phylum Actinomycetota; class Actinomycetes; order Pseudonocardiales; family Pseudonocardiaceae; genus Pseudonocardia; species Pseudonocardia nantongensis. The sequence goes on from NZ_JBKGXT010000001.1 coordinate 101,952, forward strand.
CAGGGCCGCGTCGCTGCGCCGGTTGGTGTCCAGCGTGCGATGCGTCCAGGCGGCGCCGACCGCCTCCAGGTAGCTGTGCACGTCCGCGCCGCGGAAGGCGTAGATCGCCTGCTTCGGGTCGCCGATCAGCACCAGCGCGCGGTGCGGGTCGTCCGGGTCGGCGACGTCCGCGCTGTCGTCCGGGGCCGGGTCGTGGAAGGCGCGGCGCAGGATCTCCCACTGCAGCGGGTCGGTGTCCTGGAACTCGTCGACCAGCACCACCGAGAACCGGGACCGCAGCCGGGCCCGCGCGGCCGGGCCGCGCTGCGGGTCGCGCAGCGCCGCGGCGAGCCGGGAGAGCATGTCATCGTAGCTGTAGACCCGCAGCCGGCGCTTGCGCGCGTCCACCTCGGCGCGCACGGCGGTCGCGAACCCGTGCCGGACGGCGGCGGGGGAGCCCGGCTCGGCGTCCCGCGGCTCGAGCTCGGCCTGCGGGTCGGCGACCGCGCGGCGGGCCAGGGTCAGCGCCTCGCCGCGGGTGAAGGCGGGTCGCCCGGCGCCCTTGGCGGCGTACTTGCGGACGTAGAAGTCGTCGACGACCTCGGTGACGATGTCGTCCACGTGCTCGACGAACTCGGCGTCCGGATCGTTGTCGGCGGCCACCCCGAGACCGGCCAGCATCTGCCGGCAGAACTGGTGGGTGGTGGCGATGGTGGCCGCGTCGAACGCCGCCGACGCGGTGGCCAGCCGTTCCCTCCGGGCCTCGACCGCGGCCCGGTCGCCGTCGGCGAGCAGCGCCACCACCGGATCCGACGGGTCCGGTGCGGGCCCGCCGGCCAGTACCGCGGCGAGCGCCCGCTCGGTGCCGACCAGCCGTTCCCGGACCCGCTCGCGCAGCTCCTGGGTCGCGTCCCGGCCGAACGTGACCAGCATCAGCCGATCCAGGCCGGCGACGCCCTCGGCCACGTAGCGGGTGGCCAGCGCGGCGATCGTGTAGGTCTTCCCGGTGCCCGCGCTGGCCTCCAGCACGACGGTGCCGGACGGGAGGTCGCCGTCGACGGTGAACGTGGCGGCGTGCAGCAGCCCGGTCACGGCGCGTCCTGCTGTTCGTGGTCCAGCAGCGGTGCCCAGAGCCGGGCGGCCAGCGCGCCGAACCGGGTGGGCTCGGAGCCCGCTCCCGGCTCGTCGCGCAGCAGCAGCGGCGCGTTCGGGCCGCGGACGAACACGTGTGGTGCCTCCTGATGCTCGAACTTCGACCACTCGGCATCGGCCGAGGCCAGCGCGTTCGCCGGGACCACGCCCTTCGCCCGCAGCCGCGCGTAGGTCGCCGCCGCGTCGGTCGGCAGCGGCAGCGGCTCGCGCAGCCCCTCGGCGTGCAGCGCGACCACGTCGGCGAGCAGGCCGGTGGCCCGGTCCGGGTCCACCGGGCCGAGGGTGGAACGGGCGACCCCGCCGCTGCCCCGGCCGACGGTCACCGCCGTCCACGGCCGGTGCGGGTGCGCGACGGTGAGCGCGAGCAGCTGGGCCCAGGCCCGCAGCCGGTGCTTGGCCTTCAGCCGGGAGTACTCGATCCGGACGACGGTGTCGCCGTGCACCCCCGGCACGGTGCCCGCCACGGCGATCCCGTCGAGCGCGGTCCCGGTCAGCGGGGCGAGCAGGTCCTGCGAGCCGGCCTCGCCGGAACGCGTGGCCGCGGCGACCGCGACCAGCGGCTCGACGTTCTGCCCGACCTCGGACAGCACCCGCAGGCCGAGCCCGCCCGGGGGCAGCTCGCCGCGCAGCGTCTCGGCCCGGGCGACGGTGTTCGGCGCGGCGCCGGCGATCCGGTCGGCGAGCAACCGGTCCCCGACCTTCCAGGTGGTGAGCCCGTTCAGCTCCACCGGCAGCGCGTCGTCGGGTTCGGTGTTCTCGGCGGGTGGCACCACCCGCACCCGCTGCCGCAGGAAGGCCCGCACCGGGTGCTCGACGAACGCGACGAGATCGTCGAGCTCCACCGTGGACCCGGCCACCGGCTCGTCCGGGGGCAGCGGCCGTGCCGGGAAGACCGGCTGCGGCGCCCGCGGACCGGCCGCGGCCCGGGTGCCGCGCAGCGCGGTCCGATCGAAGCTGAACGGGCCCCGGGCCAGCAGCTCACCGGGAACGAAGTTGCGCCGGTCGAAGGGCTGCAGCGGGTGCCGCGCCCGCAGCACCTCGGAGGCGGGCCGGCCGGACTCCGTCCGCACGGTGGCGTCGACGGCGTCGAACAGCTCCCCGATCGGCACCGCCGGTGGGCGCCGGGCACCGGTCCGCTCGTCCGCCCCCGAACACACCACGACCAGGCTCTCGGTGGCCGAGCAGACCGCGTCGAGCAGCAGCTGGCGGTCCTCACCGCGCGGGTCGCGTTCCCCGACGACCGGGTCCCGGGCCAGCACGTCGTCCCCGTCCGCGGCGCCGGCGCGCGGGAACACCCCGTCGTCGCAGCCCAGCAGGCACACCACCTTGTGCGGTACCGCCCGCATCGGCACCAGGGTGGCGACGGTGAGCGTGCCGGTGCGGAAGTTCGCCCGGCTCGGGCGGCCGCGCAGCCGCTCGGCGAGCAGCCCGCGGACGTCGGTCAGGTCGAGGTCGACCGACCCGGCCTGCGGGCCGGCCGAGTGCAGCACGTCCGCGAGCTCGGACCGGGCCTGGGCGGCCTGCCAGGCCTCGGACGGCGTGGTGTCGGTCAGCGCGGACAGCGCATCGGTCAGCGCGGAGATCCAGGCCGTGAGGGGCTGCGGCCCGCGCAGCGCGGCCAGCGCCGTGCCCAGCCGGTCGACGATCTCGGCGAGCCGGCCGACCAGGTCGACGTCCGAGGAGTCGACCTCGTCCAGCGGCAGCGCGTCGCCCAGCCAGGCCGGTGCGCCCGGCGTCTCGGCCATCGCCACCCCGAGCAGCATCCGGTCCAGCCCGGCCCGCCAGGTGTTCTGCTCGACACCGGTCAGCTTGTAGGGAGCCCGGTGGTCGGCGTCCAGGCCCCACCGCACCCCGGCCGCGGTGACCAGCTCGGAGAGGCGTTCCAGGGCGTCGTCGTCGAGCCGGAAGCGCCGCCGGACCGGACCGGAGGCGACGAGGTCGAGCACCTGGGAGGCGCTCAGCCGGGACGCGGCCAGCTCCAGCAAGGTCGACACCGTGCCCAGCAGAGGGTTGGCCTGGCGCAGCGCGCGGTCGGCCAGCCGCACCCGCAGCTGGTGCCCGGGGTGCAGCTCGTCCCGGGACGGACCGGTCGCACCGTCCCGTCCTGCCGCGGACGGGTCCGGCGCCAACCCGAACGACGCGGTGATCAGCGGCGCGAACACCTCGATGTCCGGGCACATCACGACGATGTCGCGCGGCTCCAGCTCCGGGTCCGCGGCGAGCAGCCCGAGCAGCGCCTCCCGGAGCACCTCGACCTGCCGGTCCGGGCCGTGACAGGAGTGCAGCACCACGCTGCGGTCGTCGTCTGCGAGCAGCGGGCGCTCGTCGGGCGGGACCGGCGCGGCGTCGCCCGCCACGGCCTGCTGCAACCGGTGCAGCAGCGTGGGTGCGCCCTCCGGAGGTACCGCGGGGTGGTGCGTGTCGCGCACCCCGGCGCCGTCGGCGGGCAGCCGCAGGGCCAGCTCGCGGACGTCGCGTCCGAGCGAGCGCAGCAGCGGGTTGCGGACCCGGGCCGCGCTGTCGTCGGCAGCCCGGGCCGGTGGCCGCGGCGGCCGGTCCCGGCGCACCTCGTCCCACATCGCGGGGGAGGGGTGCGGGAGCCACAGGTGCACCTCGCGCCCGGTCGCGAGCGCCTCCAGGACGGCGAGGTGCTCGGCGGCGAGCCGGGTCGGGCCGAACAGCGACAGCCGCTCCGGCAGCGGCCCGCCCGCCGACGGCACGGCCACCGCCGGCACGGCCGACGAGGGCAGGGACACCGCGCCCGGCTCCGCGCGCAGCGCGGCCACCGCCGCGTCCACCCGCTCCGCCGGGCCGGGGACGCCCAGGCCGGAGCGCAACCGTCGCCACAGCTCGGGCTGCCAGGCCAGGTCCGCAGGCACCGCGTCGGTGCCCGCCCACCAGCCGCGCAGCAGCGCGGGTCGGTGCGTGGCGTAGGCACCGAACAGCCCGGCCAGCGAGCGGGCCAGTGCGTACCGGCAGCCGGCCCCGCCGCCGGCCAGGTGCGCGGCGAGCCCGGTGAACCGGTCGTCCCCGGAGGCGGCGGCCTCGTCGATCAGCTCCAGCAGCGGCCACACAGCCCGCCCGGGCGCCCACGGGTCCTGCTCGGGGTCGGTGCCGGTGACGGCGTCCACGACCTCGCCCAGCAGCAGCGCCGGGGACGGGAACAGCACGTTCGCGCAGACGCCGCCGGAGCTCCCCCCATCGCTGCCGCCGCCGGCACCGAGCCGGTGCGCGAGCCGCTGCGCCAGCCAGCGCTCCACCCCGCGCTCCGGGACGGCCACGACCTCGGGGGCGAACGGGTCGGCGCCCGGCGCGGCGAGCACGCCGGCGAGCGCGTCCACGAGGGTGTCCGCGCGCTCGGCCCGATGCAGTTCCAGCACGCGTCGCACGCTATCGGCGACCCCCGACAGCCGAGCCGGGGCCCGCTACCAGGAGCCGGCCGCGTAGTCCTTCAGGAACACCCCGTACAGGTCTTCGCCCGCCTCGCCGGCGACGATCGGGTGGTAGACCCGGGCGGCGCCGTCGGAGAGGTCCAGCGGGGCGTGGAAGCCGGTCTCGGCGAGGCGCAGCCTGGTCGGGTGCGGCCGCTCGTCGGTGATCCAGCCGGTGTCCACCGAGGTCATCAGGATCCGGTCGGTCGCGAACATCTCGCCGGCGCTGGTCCGGGTCAGCATGTTCAGCGCGGCCTTGGCCATGTTCGTGTGCGGGTGCCCGGACGCCTTGTAGCCCCGGCCGAACACGCCCTCCATCGCCGACACGTTCACCACGTAGCGGTTCCGGGCCGGTGCGGCCGCCATCGCCTGGCGCAGCCGGGAGACCAGCACGAACGGTGCCGTCTGGTTGCACAGCTGCACCTCGAGCAGCTCCAGCGGGTCGACGTGCTGGACGTCGTCGACCCAGCTGTTGCGCTCCGCGGTGTCGGGCAGCAGCCCGCCCGCGTCGACGGCGGTGCCGGCCGCGATCCGTTCCGGCGAGGCCGACCGGGCGGTGGTCGCGAGCGCCGCGAGGTCGCGCCCCGGGACGGTCCCGGCGAGCAGCGCGGGGTGCTCGCGGGTCGTGGCGGAGGTGAAGGAGACGATCTCCGGCAGTGCCCCGGGCGGCAGCGGCGCGGCCTCGGCCTCCTCGAGCGCGGCGTAGGAGCCGGCCGACCGCCGGACCGTCTGCGCCGCGTTGTTGATCAGAATGTCCAGCGGACCGGCCGCGGCGACCTCGTCGGCGAGCGCGACGACCTGGCCCGGGTCCCGCAGGTCCACCCCGACGATCCGCAGCCGGTGCAGCCACTCGGCGCTGTCGTCGAGCGCGGCGAACCGGCGGGCCGCGTCCCGCGGGAACCGGGTGGTGATCGTGAGGTGCGCGCCGTCGCGCAGTAGCCGCAGCGCGATGTACATCCCGATCTTGGCGCGGCCGCCGGTGAGCAGCGCCCGGCGCCCGGTCAGGTCGGTGCGGGCATCGCGGTGCGCGTGGTGGGTGGCCGCGCACTCCGGGCAGAGCTGGTGGTAGAAGGCGTCGACGTCGGTGTAGCGCTGCTTGCAGACGTAGCAGCCGCGGGCCCGGTGCAGGGTCCCGGCGCTCGCCCCGGCGGCGGAGGAGACGAGCGGAATGCCGGCCGTCTCGTCGTCGATCCGGCCCTCGGCGCCGGTGGCGGTCGCGGCGGTGACCTCGGCGTCGGCCGCCCGCTCCCGGCGCCGCTTGTCGGCGCGGCGCCGCAGCCGGACCGACTTCCAGATCCCGGCGGTGGCCCGGCGGACGGCGACCGCGTCCGGGTGCTCGGGCGGCAGGTCGTCCACCTGCGCCAGCACCTTCAACGCCACGGACAGCTCGTCCGGATCGATGCCAGCCTCGTCGGGCACCGTGCACTCCCAGTTCTCGACGGCCGGTGGAACGGCCCCGATTCTAGGAAGTGCCGCGGATCAGGACGCGAGCGGCTGCTCGAGCCCGACCTCCTCGGCCATCTCGGTCAGCACCGCGATGTTCAGCTCGAACCCGTGCACCGCCTCCGCCGCGACCCGGGAGCGCGCCGCGGAGTCCCACGGGGCGGCGTCGAGCAGCGCGCGGTAGCGGGCGCGGAACCGCGGCGGGGCGCCGAGCGCGGAGAAGTCGTAGAACCGCACGCCCGCCCCGGACAACCCGTAGGTCCGGGTGAGCAGTTTCCCGATCACCTGGCCGCCGGACAGGTCGCCCAGGTAACGGATGTAGTGGTGCGCGACGAAGCGCTCCGGGTCGGACGCGGCGGCGTGCAGCCGCTCCACGTAACCTGCGGTCGAGGGCAGGATCCGCGGGACGCCGCTGTTCAGCGCGTCGAGATCGTCGTGCAGGGCGGGCAGCCGGCGCAGCTCGTCGATGACGAAGGGCCCGGCGACCGGATGGTCGGCCATCGCGTCCGACGCCGACTCCAGCGCGGCGTAGATCGCCCCGTACTGCTCGGCGAGCAGCGTGTAGGCGTCCAGCGGCAGGGCACCGTCCAGCAGCGCAGCCATGTAGGTCGAGCGGTGTGCCTGCTCGTGGACCTCGTAGGTGGCCTGGCGGAGCTCGGCGGACAGGGTCCCCGTGAGCGGGGTCGTGGCGCCGGCGGTCATCGGCCCTCCCGTGGCGGTGGAGCGTCACGGTGCCGGGATCTGACACCGTGTCAGATCCCGATGTTAAGGCGTCGGGCGCAGTAAGGCTAGCCTCAGCCGGGCGAGATCGTCGAGGGTTCGACCGTCCGGGGCCGGGTATGCGCCACCGCCGCCCCTCTGGCGGACCGGCTGGGTCCGGCCCGGGCGCCGGACGATGATGACGGCATGACCGACACCACATCCGCTGCCACCTCCACCGCTCGGGCCGGGATGCCGCTGTGCATTGCGGGGGCGGGTGTCGGGCGCGGGAGCCGGTGGTTCCCGGTCGTGATCGACGCGGATATCGCCTCCCGGATCACCACCCGCACGTTGCTCGTCCACGGCTAGCTCCCGGTCCCGGCCGACCAGTACCGCACATCCCGGCGACGACGCCCGCACCTGGCCAGTATCCGCGCTTTCGTGCGCGGTGGAAGCTGCTCCGCGCGATCGCCGATAACCGCCGGTCCCTCCGCACGCGGAGCCTCGCAGGGCGCGCGCCGCAGGCGTGGATCAGTCCGAGGGGGTGCTTCGTCATGGTCAACGGCACACGAGTGCTGGTGAACGATGCCCCGGACAGCGCTGGGTGCCGTTGACCATGGACAACGTCGGTGCTCGGGTCGTACGGGCGTGGCCGCGACGGGCGAGTCGTGCGTTGCGCAGGCCGCGACGAAGGGGCCTGCCCGTGACCGCTCCCGACGGTCGGGCGTCGACCGCGGTGCGGCCGGGCCTCACTCGTGGGCGGCCCCCGCGGGCTCGACCATGCGGAGGATGGCGCGCACGGCGGTCTCCACCGCCGTGTCCAGCTCGCCCGGATGCACGTCGACGATCTTCCGGCTGGACAGCGCCGCCGCGACCATCCCGGCGAGCAGTCCGGCGTCGTCGGCGGTCATCGAGCCGTCGGCGGCACCGGCGGCGAGGATCGCGGTCAGCCGGTCGCCGATCGGGTCGGCATGCGCGGCGATCCGGCGGTAGGCCTGGTCGTCCAGCGCGCCGGCCAGCGCCTGGCCCGGCGGGAGGTGGAACTCGGCGAGGCGCCGCAGCTGCATCCGGGCGAAGACGGCCAGGCGCTCGGTGGGGGAGGTGACGCCGGCCAGTGCGGCGTCGAGGTCGGTGACGTAGCCGGCGGCCTCGTCCTCGACGAAAGCGACCAGCAACGCCTGGCGGTCCGGGAAGTGGTTGTACATCGCCGACCGGCCGACGCCGGCGGCCGCGGCGATCCCGGACAGCGTCACCGTGTCGAAGCCGCCGGTGTAGAGCTGGGCGCGCAGCGCCGCGAACACCCGCTCCCGCACCTGCCGGCGATGGGTCGCCAGCGAGCCCCCGATGACCTTCGGCACGCGGGCCAGTCTAGGCCCGCGTGCCGGGTCCGGAGGGGCTCGGTCCTGAGCCGCGTCAGAGCCGCGTCAGAGGTGCTTCAGAGCTGCTTCAGCACCGACTCGACGCCGGAGACGTCCACGTTCGGCGGGGCGTCCTCGACGCCGATCCACTGGACGACGCCGTCCTTGATGATCGTGGCGTAGCGCCGCGAGCGGGTGCCGAGGCCGAACTTCGAGCCGTCCATGTCCAGGCCGGCGGCCTTCGCGAAGTCGGCGTTGCCGTCGGCGAGCATCAGGACGCTGTCGTCCGCGTTGCGGGCCTCGGACCAGGCGCCGAGCACGAACGCGTCGTTCACCGCGGTGCAGGCGACGGTGTCGACGCCCTTCTCCTTCAGCTCCTCGGCACGCAGCACGTAACCGGGCAGGTGGGTGTCCGAGCACGCCGGGGTGAACGCGCCGGGCACGCCGAACAGCACCACCGTGCCGGTACCGAGCGTCTCGGCGCTCTGCACGGACTTCGGGCCGTCGGCGGTCGGGGTCATGAGCGTGACGTCGGGGACGGTGTCGCCGGCGGTGAGGGCCACGTCGATCTCCAGTGGGTCGGGAGTGATCGGTCGCGGCGACTCTATCCCCGCCGCGGCGCCGGCCCGGCCCGGAGGGAGGCCGGGGTCACGGATGCCCGCGCGGCAGCTCCCGGTGCGGCCAGCCGAGCAACCGTGCCCCGAGCACCGCGGCGTGCACGGTGAACCGCTGGCCGGGGTCGGTCGGGTCGTGCCCGGTGAGCTCGGCGATCCGTTCCAACCGGTAGGTCACCGCCCGCACCGACAGGTGCAGCCGGCGCGCGGTGTCGGTGACCACGCAGCCGGCGGCGAAGTAGGCGTCCAGGGTCGCCAGCAGCGGGTCCGGGCCGCCGCGGGCCCGGCTCAGCGGGTGCAGCACGGCGTGTACCAGGTCGGTGATCGCCGGCTGGTCGCGCAGCAGCACCCGGTAGATCAGCAGGTCCTCGGCGCGCAGCACCGGGGCGTCCAGCCGGAGCCGGGTGGCCATCGTCAGCGCCTCGCGGGCCTCCTCGTAGGAACGGGCGATGCCGTAGGCGCCCGGATGGGCGCGGCCGACGGTGATCCGCCACGGGGCGCCACGGGCGGGCCGGGCCAGCTCGGCGTGCATCAGGTCGCCCAGTCCGTCCGGGCCACCGTGCTCGCGCGTCCGGGTGGGCCCCGCCGGTGCGACGACGACCACGCAGCCGTCCTTGGTCGCGACCAGCACGTCCCGGTCGCCGATGCCCTGCACCACCGCGCGTTCCAGCCCGCCGAGCACCGTCTCGGCGGCCGGCCGCCCGTCCGGGGCGGCCAGCGCGACCTGGTGCGGCTGGCCCATGTCCATCCCGAACGGCTCGGCCCGCGCCACCAGCGCCCCGACGTCGCCGTCCCCGCGCAGCAGGTCGTCGATCAGCTCCCGGCGCTGGGTCTCCTCGTGCCGGACCATGTCCCGGCGGGCCGCGGTGTAGCCGTCGGCCAGACCGGCCACCGCCCGGTCCAGGGTGCGCATCACCGCCTCCGCCGCGGCCGCGGTGGACGGGCCCGGCGACGGGCCCTGCGTGGTGCCGGTGACCGCGGGGAGCTCCCGCCACAGCCGCCAGGCCGCGGACAGGTACAGCTGCACCGCGTTGCCCGCGGACACGCCCAGCTCGGCGGCCCGCCGGCCGTTGCTCCCGACGGCGTCGAGCTCCGCGGCCTCGGGCACCCGGCCGGTCGCCGCGGCGTCCGTCAGCACGGACAGGAAGTCGCCGAGCAGCTCCGGCGGGACCCCACCGGCCTCCCGGCCGGCTTCCCGCCCGGCCTCGCGGGCGACCTCCCGGAGCCGGTCGTCGCCGGCGCGGCGGTGGCCCGCCCCCGCTGGAGCCGCCGGTCCGGGCCCGGTCCGGGGAGGGCCCGCGGCGACCGCCGGTCCGGTGTTCGCGCGCACGTCGTTCTCCGTTCCTGCCGCGGTGCCGGTGGTCGGCGCCGCCGCCCGCCACCGTGCCCGCGGGCGCAGCGCGCCCTGCAGGGGCCGCCCGGGCGAACTTCGCCCCGTCCGGATTGCCGGACTCCGGCAAGTCTAGCCGATCCCCGGTCGTCGCTGCGGCGCTCCGGCTGCCGGGATCCGACCGTGCCCGGGTCAGCTCGCCGCGCGGTGCTCGCCGTACGGGACCGCGCGCAGCAGGGTGACCGCCAGCGCACCGCCGTCCGGCAGCCGGTAGTGCAGGCGCTCGCCCTGCCGGGTCCCGGGCAGCGCCCGGCCGAGCGGCGAGTCCGGTGAGCAGAGCATCAGGTCGGCCGGGTAGGCGCCGTCCCCGGAGTGCGCGAGCAGGAACGTCTCGACCTCGCCGTCCTGCTCGTAGCGCACGGTCAGCACCATGCCCGGCTCGGCCACGCCGTCGTCCGGCGGGCGGTGACCGACGACCGGGTCGCGCAGCAGCTCCTGCAGCCGGCGGATCCGCTGTTCCCGGCCGCGCTGCTCGGCCAGCAGCTGGTGGTCGGTGCCGTCGGGGCCCGCGGAGCCCTCGTCGTCCCGCCGGGCCAGCAGCTCGCGCAGCTCGGTGCGCAGGTTCTGGTAGGCGCCCTCGGCCAGCCAGACGTGGGTGTCGGTCATGGAGTACTCCTCGCGTGACGTCGTCAGGCACGACGCGGAACGGCCGGTGCGCGACGTACGCACCGGCCCGTGGACCAGGGGCCGGACGGAGTCGGCCCGCGGGAATCGGGCGGCCCGGGCGGTCCACCGTCCGGCACCCGGCACAGCCACATGTAGCACGGTCCGCGGTCCCGGCGGGCGGGATTGCCGGGCACCGGAAGGTCTCCGACCCCGGACGTTGCCCGGTCCATGCATGACCGGATCGCGAAGGGCTCGGGCAGGGTCGGCCGTGGTGCCGTCGCACCCCGTCACCGCAGACGCGCACCAGTTCGGAGAACGCGCGCCCGATCGGACGCGCGTTCTCCGAACTGGTGCGCGTTCACGGTGGCCGCGAGGCTCCGGCCGATGCTCGGTGCCGACGACCGCCCGTCGGGATCGGGGCGGCCAGGTCGGCCATCGTCGTGGTCGCGAGGGGCAGCTTCGGGGCCCTGGCCGAGACGAGGGTGCCCCTCGGGGCCTGCCGAGGCGAGGTGCCACTCGCCGCGCGGGCCTACTGCTCGAGGTCGGCCAGCGCCTTCCTCGCGTGCTCCAGCTCGGCCTCGAGCTCCGCGACGCGGGCGGCCTTGGACGCCCGCGCGGTCTCGATCACCTCGTCCACCGGGCCGGCCAGGTCGGCGTGCAGCGCGGCGGCGGCCTGGGACACCGCGGCGGCGCTCACCGGGAGGCCGCGGGTCACCCAGCTGCTGCCCTGCTTCAGCTCGGCCTGCCACTCGCCGTCGGCGGAGCCGCTCACGGTCAGCGTCATCGTGACGACGCGGGTGGTCTTCGCGGCCGAGCCCTTCGGGCGCCCGCGGCGGCGTTTCGGCGCCGCATCGTCCCCGCCGTCGTCCCCGCTCCCGATCCCGTCTCCGGCGGCCACGGCCGCGGTCGGGTCACCGGTCGCCGGGCCGGCGTCGCCGCTCTCGTCCCGGGTGGTGCTGGTGGCCAGGTCGTCGTCCACGTGCTCCCTCATTCACTCGAGTCGCTGCGTCGGATGCGGCAGGAACAAGGGTGAAGATAGAACGTGCGTTCGAGGCCGTCGGGCTCGGGGCCCGCGATCTCGGGGTTCAGTCCGCGATGCCGTGGTTCTGGTCGATCAGGGTCTGCCGTTCCGGGGTGACCCAGAGGATGACCCGCTCGGACTTGATGTCGTCGGGCGGGTAGTCCTTTCCCAGGTATTTCTGGGCCAGCTCGTCGACCTGGGTCCGGGCTCGGGGACCGGTCGTCGTGCCGGTGACCTCGCCACGCACCTCGGCGTAGCGGTAGGGGTCCTGCTCGTCGCGGATCAGCACGGTGACCCGGGGATCGCGGGCGACGTTGTGCGCCTTGACCCGGTGTGTCTCGGTGTTGAGCGCGATCCGGCCGTCCACCGCCGTCACCCACAGGGTCTGGTTCTGGATCGCGCCGCCGGGCAGCAGCGTGGCGACCGAGGCGAAGTTCGCGCCGGTGGCGAGCTTCTCGGTCATCGGGTGCAGGTCGGGGCCGTTGCGGGTCTCGGCGGGCACGGGGCGGGTCCTCTCCTCGGGGGCGGTCGTCGCCTCCGGGTTCCCCGGCCGCGCCGAATCCATGCGGCGACCGTCACCGATTCGGGTCGTCCCGTGCTGGCCCACCATGGCCTCCCTGCTCGGTGCCGGTCCCGTCCGGGTGCGGCCGGGCGGGCCGCACCGATGACCTCGCGCCTAACCTGCCGGGTGTGACGGGGACGAGGACGGTCCGGGCGGTGCGGTTCCACGAGACCGGCGGCCCGGAGGTGTTGCGCGTCGAGGACGTCGCGGTGCGCGAGCCGGGGCCGGGCGAGGTCCGGATCCGGGTGCACGCGGCCGGGCTGAACCGCTCCGAGGTCAACTTCCGGCGCGGGACCTACCTGGAGGCCCCGCGGCTGCCCGCGGGGCTGGGCAGCGAGTGCGCCGGCACCGTGCTGGCACTCGGCCCGGACGTGACGGGCTGGTCCGCCGGTGACGAGGTGTGCGTGATCCCGGCGTCGTCGCAGAACGCGCACCCGGTCCAGGCCGAGGAAGCCGTCGTCCCGGCCCGTGCCCTGCTCCCGCGCCCGGCAGGCCTCGACGACACCGGCGCCGCCGCCGTCTGGATGCCGCTGCTCACGGTCTGGGGCATGACCCGGCACGTGGCCCGGCTGCGCGAGGGCGACCGGCTGGTCGTCACCGCGGCCGCGAACAGCATCGGTGCGGCCGCGCTGCAGGTCGCCCGGTACCTGGGTGTGCACGCCGTCGCGACCGTGCCCGACGACCGGCACGCCGCGGCGCTGCGGGCCAGCGGTGCGGCCGAGGTGGTCGCCGGCGACGGTGATCCCGGCGACGGTGACCTGCGGACCGCGCTCGGCGGCGATGGCGCCGACCTGGTGCTCGACGCCGAGGGCGGACCCGGCGTGGAACGCCTGGTCCGGGCGTGCGCGCCGGGCGGCGCGGTGATCGTGCACGGCGGGCTCTCCGGCGAGCCGACGCCGCTGCCGGCCGCCGGCTACGCCCCGGTCTGGCTGCGCCGGTTCCACGTCCGCGAGGTCACCGGCGAGCCCGCCGTGCTGACCCGTGCCGCGGCGTTCGTGCACGCGGGGCTCGCCGCCGGGGCGCTGGCCCCGCTGGTGGACCGGGTCTTCGATCTCGATCGGGTCGCCGCCGCGCACGCGTACCTGGAGGCCCCGGACCGCGCACCGGGCAAGCCGGTCCTGCGGATCCGCTGAGCCCACCCGCCGGGCCGGTCCGGGGATGGTGGTCGTCACGATCGTTCGCATTGCAAACTACCTGGTTGCGTGGTGCAATCTACGGCGTGTTCGATAGGTCCACGACCGTGAGAGGCGAGTAGATGTCCCAGTCGTCCGGAGCGGCGCACGCGCCGAGTCCGTTCCGCCAGCCCAAGGCGGTGTGGGCGGTCGCGTTCGCCTGCGTCATCTCGTTCATGGGCATCGGGCTGGTCGATCCGATCCTGCCGTCGCTGTCCGGGCAGCTCGAGGCCAGCCACGCCGAGGTCGAGCTGCTGTTCACCAGCTACCTGGTGGTGACCGCGATCGCGATGCTGGTCACCGGCTGGGTGTCGTCCCGGATCGGGGCGAAGAAGACGCTGATCACCGGCCTGGTGCTGATCGTCGCGTTCGCCGCGCTGGCCGGGGCGTCGTCCGGGATCTGGGGGATCGTCGGGTTCCGTGCCGGCTGGGGCCTGGGTAACGCGCTGTTCATCGCGACCTCGCTGGCGGTGATCGTCGGCTCGGCCAGCGGCGGGTTCGCCGGGGCGATCGTGCTCTACGAGACCGCGCTCGGGCTCGGCATCGCGACCGGGCCGCTGCTCGGCGGGCTGCTGGGCACCGTCTCCTGGCGCGGCCCGTTCTTCGGCGTCGCGGTGCTGATGCTGATCGCCCTGGTCGCCACCGTCGTGCTGCTGGAGCCGACGCCACCGGCGCAACACAAGGCGAAGCTCTCCGAGCCGATCACCGCACTGCGCCACCGGGCGCTGGCCACCACCAGCGGCGTCGGCCTGCTCTACAACTGGGGCTTCTTCACCATGCTCGGCTACGCCCCGTTCCTGATGGGCGACCTCGACCCGATCGCCCTGGGCGGCGTCTTCTTCGGGTGGGGGATCCTGGTCGCGGTGTTCGCCGTGTTCGGTGCGCCGTGGCTCAAGGACCGGTTCGGCACCGCACGGACGCTCTACGGCGCGCTGGTCGGGATCGCGGTGCTGCTGGCCGCGATCGGCCTGTTCGACACCAGCCCGGTCGTCGTGATCGTCGCGGTGATCCTCTCCGGGATCGTGGTGGGGCTGAACAACACGCTGGTCACCACGGCCGTCATGTCGATCTCGCCGGTCCCGCGGCCGACCGCGTCGGCCACCTACGGTTTCGTCCGGTTCATCGGCGGCGGGCTCGCCCCGCTCGCGGCGGGGCTGCTGGCGGGAGCGTTCGGCGCGTCGCTGCCGTTCCTGATCGCCGCCGTCGTGGCACTCGCCGGAGCGGTGCTGCTGACCACGATCCGCGGCCCGCTCGACGAGGCCGACGCCGAGGCCGTGCACGAGGGGCCGTCGCACGAGCGGAGCGACGCCGAGGAGGCCGCCGGCGAGGCGCCGGGCCTGCCGAGCGAGGCGGTGCTCGCCGAGGACGCGCTGCAGCACGACCGCCGCTGACCACCCGCCGACCACCGCGTGCGGCGCCGTCCCGGTCCGGCCGGGGCGGCGCCGTCGTGCGTGCGGGTCAGCTGCCGGTGGCGGGCGCCGCGACCGTCGACAGGGCGGCGACGTGGGCCTCCGGCGCGGCGCAGCTGACGACGATCTCGCGGTAGCCGAGCCGCTCGGCCTCGGCCGGGGTCACCCGTACCCGAAGGGCCGGCCGGTGCCGCCAGGCGCTGACGAACCGGTGCATCGGGGTGCCGATGCCCCAGCGGCCCAGCTTGAGCACGCCGGTCACGTACACCCCGGCCCGGGCGCCCGGGGTCACCGCCCATGCGGTCGGCCGGTCGACGCGGTCGACCGACTCGATCTCCGTCCGCGGCACCGCCAGCATCCGGCGCCCGCCCGCGAACGGCCGCTCCCACCCGGCCAGCCGCACCACCCGGTGCGGTGGCGGATCGTGCACGCCCTGAACAACCGGACGCTCACCACGGGGGACCTGGCCGAGGCGCTCCCGGACTCTCCGACGACGAGTTCGACGATCTCCTCGCCCGCACCGCCGAGACGCTGGCCCCGTTCCTGGAGCTCGGCGCGGACCCCGGCCGGACCCGCCGGCTGGTCAGCGCGGTCGTCGTCCCGGCCACCTGAGCGGGCACGCCCCGCTGACCGGGGCCGCTCACGCCCCGCCGACCAGGCCGGCGAACCGGTCCAGGTCGACGTTCCCGCCGGAGATCGTGACTCCGATCCGCGCGCCGGCGAACCGCTGCGGGTCGGCGACGACGGCGGCGCGCAGACCGGCGAGCGCGAGCGCGCCGGTCGGCTCGACGAGCACCTTGTACCGGGACGCGAACAGCGCCATCCCCTCGACCAGCGCGGCGTCCGGCACCGTCAGCACGTCCTCGACACGCTCGGCGATGATCGGGAACGTGCGGGTCCCGAGGAACGTGGTGGCCGCGCCGTCGGCGATCGTCCGCGGCTGGTCGATGGTGACGATCCGCCCGGCCCGCAGCGACTGCCGGCCGTCGTCGCCGGCCTCGGGCTCGACGCCGAACACCGCGCAGCCCGGGGCCAGCGCCTGCACCGCGAGCAACGACCCGGACAGCAGCCCACCGCCGCCGAGGCAGACGAACAGCGCGTCCAGCGGGCCGGCGTCCTCGAGCAGCTCCCACACCGCGGTGCCCTGACCGGCGATCACGTGCGGGTGGTCGTAGGGCGGGACCAGGGTCAGTCCGCGCCGCTCGGCGAGGTCCCCGGCGATCGCGGCCCGGTCCTCGGTGTAGCGGTCGTAGGCGACGACCTCGGCGCCGTAGCCGCGGGTCGCCGCGAGCTTCGACGCGGGCGCATCGGTCGGCATCACGATCGTCGCCGGGACCTCCAGCAGCTGCGCGGCCAGCGCGACGGCCTGGGCGTGGTTGCCCGAGGAGTACGCGATGACGCCGGCGCGGCGCTGTCGGGGGCCGAGCCGGGACAGCGTGTGGAACGCGCCGCGGAACTTGAAGCTGCCGGTGCGCTGCAGGTTCTCCGCCTTGACCAGCACCGACGCGCCCAGCTCGGCGTCGGTCAGGCGGGAGGTCAGCACCGGGGTGCGGTGTGCGGTGCCGCGCAGGATCTCGGCAGCGGCGTGCACGTCGTCCGGGGTGGGGAGGTCGGTGGGGTCCGCGATCACCCGGACAGCCTGCTGCGGCCGGTCCGGTTCGGACAAGCCGGTGCCGGCGCGTCCACTTTCGGGTGTAACGGGTGGCACGTCCCGATCGCTCTAAGGGACAGGCTCCCCGCCGCTTCCCTCCCGAGAGGACCTCACCCCGATGCGCCTGCGCACCTTCTCCGCCGCTGCACTGCTCGCCGCGGCCGCCACCGTCCCGATGGCCGGGGCGGCCTTCGCCCAGGACCGCGACTGCGCCGACTTCGCCACCCAGGCCGAGGCGCAGGAGGCGCTACTGCCGGGCGACCCGGAGCGCCTGGACCAGAACAACGACGGCGTCGCCTGCGAGACCCTGCCGCCCGGTGCGGAGGCGGCCGAGCCCGCCTCCGACGACGGCACCGCCTCCCAGGTCACCGCGACGCCGGTCGGCGGGGTCGAGGCCGGTGGCGGCCCGACCGCGCTGCTGCCGATCGCGCTCGGTGCCGTCGCGGCGGGCGGTGTCGGTGCCGTCGCGGTGCGCCGGGTCGCCGGCCGGCGTGCCTGAGCCCCACCACCCGTGACGAATCCCGCCGAGATGCGCCGCAGGGCGAGTTCCCGATCTTCGGGAAGCCCTGCGCTGCCTCTCGGCGGGGACGGGCCGGGGTCGGGTGGTGGTGCCCCGGTCCGGCGGCGGGAGGTGGGCCACGCCCGGGTCCCGATGCGTCGCGACCGGGCCCGGCGCCGGCGCGGTGCGATGCGGGCGGCCGGTCTGGCCGGCGTCCTCGGGCTGTCGGTGCTCGTCGCGGACCCGGCCGGGGCGCCCGAACCGTCCGGGCCGGGCGCACCCGCGGCGTCGTCCCTCGCGGCGGGCCCGGTACCGGCGACCGACCTGGTCCCGGCCGGTTCGGCGCCGCGCCTGCGCCCCGAGCCGGTCCGGGTACAGGTGGAGCGCCTCAGCCTGGACACCGCACCGGTGCCGCTCGGGCTGCTCCCGGACGGGTCCCTGGAGGTGCCCACCGACGCCGGCACCGTCGGTTGGTATACCGGCGCGCCCACGCCGGGCGAGCGCGGCCCGGCGGTGCTCGCCGCGCACGTCGACTGGAAGGGCCTGCCCGGCGCGTTCGCCGAGCTGCACACGCTGCGGGCCGGGGACCGGATCCGGGTGGACCGCGCCGACGGGACGGCGGTGACGTTCGCGGTCCGACGCGTCGGGCAGTACCCGAAGGACGCGTTCCCGACCGCCGAGGTCTACGGCGACCTCGACCACGCCGGGCTGCGGCTGATCACCTGCGGCGGTGCGTTCGACCGGTCCGCCGACAGCTACACCGACAATGTCGTCGTGTTCGCCGACCTGACGGCCTGAGGGCGGTATCCGCTCCGCGAGCGTCGCTCAGTGCCGATGTGAGCTCCGCGAGCGTCGCTCAGTGCCGATGTGAGCTCCGCGAGCGTCGCTCAGTGCCGATGTGAGCTCAGCGACGGCGGCCGGTGCCGCGGGCGGGTGTCGCGGTGAGCGGGTCCTCCGGCCAGGCGTGTTTCGGGTAGCGCCCGCGCAGTTCGGCCCGCACCTGCGGGTATCCGCTCGCCCAGAACGACGTCAGGTCGGCGGTCACCGCGGCCGGGCGCCCGGCGGGGGAGAGCAGGTGCAGCACCACCGGCACCCGGCCGTCGGCGACCGCAGGCGACCCGGTCCAGCCGAACACCTCCTGCACCTTCACCGGCAGCGCGGGTGCCTCGCCCGAGTAGTCGAGCGCGATCCGCGACCCGGACGGCACGGTCAGCCGTTCCGGGGCCAGCTCGTCGATCCGGCCGGCGAGCCCGCCGACGCGCCCGGCCACGTGCGCCCGCAGCGCCGCCCCGGCGTCGACCCGGGCCAGGTCGGCGCGGCGGCGGGCGGTGGCCAGCGGGCCGGCCAGCCAGCCCGCCGGGTCCGCGGCCGAGTCGAGCAGCGCGGCCTCGCCGACGTCCGGCCACGGGGCGCCGAGCACCCGGTGCAGGAAACCGAGCCGCTCGGCCAGCGACCGCGCGGCCGGGGTCCACCGCAGCAGGCCGGTGCCCTCCGCGCGCAGGCCCGCGACCAGCGCGTCGCGCACCGCGGCCGGATCCGGCTCGGGGTCCGGGCGCTCCTCGAGCACGATCGCGCCGAGCCGCCGGACGGTGCGGGGCCGGACGTCGCCGGACTCCCAGACCGCCTCCGCACCCTCGACGAGCAGTGCCGCGCCGGCCTGCTCGGCAGCCTCCCGGTCGGTGGCCGCGGCCATCCGGACCCGGCCGTGCACCTGCCCCGGGCGCCGGTCCGCGACCGCGACGGCCAGCCACCCGGCGTCGCGCAGCGCTCCCGGCGGCACCTCGACCGCGGTGCCGCCGGCCATCAGGTACACGCCCGAGCCGGCGTCCCGGCGCCGGGCCAGCCGTTCCGGGTGCGCGAGCCCGGTCACCAGGGCCACCCGATCCGCCACCGGGCCCGGCGCGCCGCTGCCCGCTCCGTCGCCCCCGTCGCCACCCCGGACGCGGGTGTCCCGAGGGGCACCCTCGGGGCCCCTGGTGAGACCGGGGTGCCCCTCGGGGCTCCCGGGGCGGTCCGGGGCGGGAGTACGGCCGGGGGTGCGGCGCAGCGCCCGGGCGAGGCGGTCCCGCTCGGCACGCCACCGCCGCGCGCCGGGGGCGTCACCGGAGCGCAGCCGGCCGAGGGCGGCGACCAGGTCGGCCTCCGGGCCGGCCAGGGTGTCGTCGTCGAGGACGGCGACGATCCCGGCCACCTCGCGCGGATCGATCCCGGCCGCGGCGCCGTCCAGCAGCGCCCGGGCGAGCCGGGGGTGCAGGCCCAGCGCGGCGATCCGCCGCCCCCGGTCGGTGACCGCGCCGCCGGCGTCCAGGGCACCGAGCGCGGTCAGCACCGCCCGCCCGGCCGCCAGCGGTCCCGGCGGCGGGGCGTCCCACCAGCGCAGCCCGGCCCCGTCCGGCGTGCCCCAGACCGCGAGATCCAGCGCGAGCCCGGTCAGGTCGGCGGTGCGGATCTCCGGATCCGGGGCGTCGGCCAGGCCCTCGCCCTCGGGCCAGCAGCGGTAGCCGAAGCCGGGAGCCTCCCGCCCCGCGCGCCCGGCCCGTTGTGTCGCGACCGCCCGGGACACCCGCCGGGTGACCAGGCCGGACAGCCCGCGCCGGTGGTCGGTGTGCGGCACCCGCACGAGCCCGGAGTCGACGACCGCACGCACCCCGGGCACGGTCAGGCTGGACTCGGCGACCGCGGTCGCCAGCACGACCCGTGGCCGCGGGCCCTCGCGCAACGCCGCGTCCTGTTCGGACGCCGGCAGCCTGCCGTGCAGTGTGAGCACGTCGGCGTCGAGGTCGTCGAGCCCGCGCAGCGCGGACGCCACCCGCCCGATCTCCGCGACACCGGGCAGGAAGGCGAGCACCGAGCCGTGCGCGCGGGCCCGCCGCACCGCCCGGACGACCGTGGCCTCGATCCGCTCGTCGCGCTGCGGCGGGACGTGGTGCAGCGCCACGTCGAACGAGCGGGCCGCGACCTCCAGCACCGGGGCCGGTTGCTCGCCGTCGCCGAGCAGCGCGGCCGGCCGGGCGGCGTCCAGGGTCGCCGAGGTGGCGAGCAGCCGCAGGTCAGGGCGCAGCCCGTCGCGGGCGTCGAGCAGCAGGCTGAGCAGCAGGTCGGCGTCCAGGTGCCGCTCGTGCACCTCGTCGAGGAGCACGGTGGACACCCCGTCCAGCTCGGGTTCGGCGGCCAGCCGGCGCAGCAGCAGCCCGGAGGTCACCACCTCGATCCGGGTATCCGGCCCGGTGCGCGCGTCGCCGCGGACCCGGTACCCGACCGGCCCGCCCACCGGGGTCCCGAGCAGCGACGACATCCGCGCGGCCGCCGCCCGGGCGGCCACCCGGCGGGGCTCGGCGACCAGCACCCGGCCCGGTGGTGTGTCCCGGCCGGAGCCGTCCAGCCCGGCGAGGGCGAGCGGTACCAGCGTGGTCTTGCCGGTGCCGGGCGGGGCGACCAGCACGGCCGCGCCACGGTCGTCGAGGGCAGGGGCGAGGTCGTCGAGGACGCCCCGGACCGGCAGGTCGGGGAGTTCGGGAGGCATCGGGTCCAGTATCAACCGGGGAACAGCGGCACCGTCTCCCCGGTGCACCGGCCGTCCGGGTGCAGCAGCCAGCCCATCCGCTTGCGGATCCGCAGGATCACCGAGGTGTCGACGATCTCGGCCGCGGGCAGCGCCTTCTCCAGCGCCGACTGCATCCCGACCAGCTCGGGCAACGCGTGCGTCCAGGCCGTGACCAGGAAGTTCGCCGGCCCGGTGAGGGAGAGGCAGAGCCGCACCCGGGCGTCGCCGCGGATCCGGTGGACGGCCGCGCCGACGTCGTCGGTCGGCAGCCGGATCCACCACGTCACGCAGATCGGCCAGCGGGTCAGCAGCTGGGCGACCTCGCAGCGGAACACCAGCATCCCCGAACGCAGCAGCGTGGCGAGCTGGCGGCGCACGGTCGAGGCCGGGCGCCCGATCCGGGCCGCGACCTCCGCGGCACCCGCCCGGCCGTCGGCGCCGAGCTCGCGCACGAGCGGCCCGTACACCGGCCCGAGCAGGTCGACCGGGCCGGCGCCAGCGCCGTCGTCGGCCCGGCGCAGCCCCCGCACCGCCTCGGCCTGACCGGCGTCGAGCGCGTCCAGCCGCCAGCGGCTGCCCTCCAGGTGCACCCCCGCGGCCAGGTGCGTGCGGGTCGAGGCCACCCCGGGCACCCGTCCCAGCCGGTCCAGGACCAGCCCGGACAGCTCCGCGAACGACGGCGCGTTCACCGTCAGCAGCAGGTCCCGGCCGCGGGCCGCGTGCTCGATCGTCATCACCGAGGGTTCCGCCTCCAGCGTCGCGACGACGTCGTCCAGCCGGCCCGGCGCGCAGTCGATCTCCACCAAGGCGACCTGCATGACGTCGTCGCGGACGACCGGGTAGCTGGTCACCCACGCAATCCCGGCATCGCGCAGCCGCTGCCAGCGCCGGGCCAGGGTGACCGGTGCGGCGCCGAGCACCGGGGCCAGCGAGCTCCAGCTCGCCCGCGGATGCAGCTGCAGGGCGTGCACGAGCGCGAAGTCGTCCTCGGACAGCTCGGTTTGCACGTTTTCGTCCATCAGTACCCCGATTCGGATCGGATCCGTCGATCGTACGGCGGGTTGCGAGCGGCTACGCAGACTCGTCCGCACCGCGGGACGGGCAACGGGGCCGCCGCGAGGACCCGAGGGGAACGCATGGATCTGTCCGACGACGCCCGGTCGCTGCACCCGGACCTGGTCGCGTTGCGCCGCGAGCTGCACCGCGAACCCGAGGTCGGCCTGGAGCTGCCGCGCACCCGGGACCGGGTGCTGGCCGCACTGCAGGGCCTGCCGCTGGAGATCACCGAGGGGGAGTCGACGACGTCGGTGACCGCCGTGCTGCGCGGTACCGCCACCGGCGGCGGGGACGGCCCGGTCGTCCTGCTGCGCGGGGACATGGACGGGTTGCCCGTCGCCGAGAGCAGCGGCGACGACTTCGCCGCGCGGACCGGCACCATGCACGCCTGCGGCCACGACCTGCACACCAGCGCGCTGGCCGGGGCCGCGCAGCTGCTCTGCGCACACCGGGACCGGCTCGCCGGCGACGTGGTGTTCATGTTCCAGCCCGGTGAGGAGGGCTGGGACGGCGCCGGTCGGATGATCGACGAGGGCGTCCTCACCGCTGCAGGGCGGCGCGCCGACCACGCCTACGGCCTGCACGTGTTCGCGAACCGGATGCCGCGCGGCGCGGTCACCACCCGGCCCGGGGTGTTCCTCTCCGCGTCGCACGCCCTGGACGTCACCGTGCACGGGGCGGGCGGGCACGGCTCCAACCCGCACACCGCGCGCGACCCGATCGCCGCCGCCGCGGAGATGATCACCTCGCTGCAGACGATGGTGACCCGCCGCTTCGACATGTTCGACCCGGTGGTGCTGACCGTCGGCGTCGTGCACGCCGGCACCCGGCGCAACGTCATCCCGGACACCGCCCGGTTCGAGGCCACCGTCCGCAGCTTCTCCGACACCCACGCCACGCTGCTCCCGGCGTTCGTCCGCGAGGTCTGCGACGGCGTCGCGGCCGCGCACGGCGTCCGCGCCGAGGTGGACTGGCACGACGAGTACCCGCGCACGGTGAACGACGCCGGCGAGGTCGGCTTCGCCACGGGCGTCTGCACCGAGCTGCTCGGCGCGGACCGGTTCACCCTCGCGCCGGACCCGATCAGCGGGTCGGAGGACTTCTCCCGGGTGCTCGACGCGATCCCCGGGGCGTTCCTCGGTATGGGCGCCTGCCCGGCGGGGACCGACCCGGACGGGGCGCCGATGAACCACTCGCCGCTGGCCCGCTTCGACGACGCCGTGCTCGGCGACGCCGCCGCGCTGCACGCGTCGCTGGCCGCGACCCGCCTCGCCCCGGCGGTGTCGGCGTGAGCGCGGCCGCGGGAGCGGCGGGGGAGCGCGCCGAGAAGCGCCGCACGATCCTCGGGATCGGCGCCGGCAACGCCATGGAGTGGTTCGACTGGAACGTCTACGCGACGTTCTCGGCGTTCTTCGCGCCGCAGTTCTTCCCCGGCGACGACCCGGGCGCCGCGCTGCTGAAGACCCTGGCGGTGTTCGCCGTCGGGTTCGTCGCCCGGCCGTTCGGCGGCTGGGTGTTCGGCTGGATCGCCGACCGGCGCGGCCGGAAGCTGTCGATGGCGCTCTGCGTCGCGACGGCCGCCGTCGGCAGCCTGGTGATCGGCCTGATCCCGACCTACGCGGCGATCGGGCTCGCCGCCCCGCTGGTGCTGCTGCTCGCCCGGCTGGCCCAGGGCCTCGCGCACGGCGGCGAGCTGCCGGCCGCGCAGACCTACCTCGCCGAGATGGCGCCGCGGCTCCGGCGGGGCCTGTGGTCGAGCCTGATCTACTTCTCCGGCACCGCCGGGATCCTGGTCGGCACCGTGCTGGGCGCGGTGCTGTCCAGCGTGCTGACGCCGGAACAGATGGGGTCGTGGGGCTGGCGGGTGCCGTTCGTCCTGGGCGGACTCTTCGGGCTGTACGCCCTGGTGATGCGGCTGCGGATGCGCGAGTCCGACACCTACGTGGCCGAGGAGAACACCCGCGCCGGAGCCACGACCGCCGCGCCCGCGCCGTCGCTGCTACGCCAGGTGCTGGCCCACCCGAAGGCACTGGCCCGGGTGGTGTTCCTGACCAGCGGGATCACCGTCGCCTACTACGTGTGGTCGGTCGCCGCTCCGGCGTACGCGATCACCGCCCGCGGGGTCGACCCGGCCGCGTCGTTGTGGGCCGGCGCCGGGGCACTGGTGATCTTCATGTGCCTGCTGCCCGCCTGGGGCGCCGCGTCGGACCGGTTCGGCCGGCGTCGCACGCTGCTGGTGCCGGGCGCGCTGCTGGTCGTGCTGCTCTTCCCGCTGGACGCCATGATCTCCGACGGCCCGACGCTGTTCATCGCGATGACCGTCGCGCTCGTCCTGATCGGGGCGGCCTGCGCGATCTGCCCGGCCCTCTACGCCGAGTTGTTCCCGACCGGGATCCGCGCGGCCGGGCTCGGGGTGCCGTACTCGATCTCGGTCGCGCTGTTCGGTGGCACGGCGCCCTACCTGCAGCAACTGTTCGCCGAGATCGGTCGGCCGGGGCTGTTCCTCGGCTACTCCGTCGGACTGCTGCTGGTGTCGGGCGTCGCGGTGTACCTGCTGCCGGAGACGAAGGGGATCGACCTGGCCACCGCCGGGGCCGAACCGGCGCGCGCGGCGCGCTGAACGGGGCCGGGGCGGCACTGCCTACACTGCGACGGTCGTCGCCGCCCCGCCCCCGAAGCCCGCTTGTCCCGAACCGGAGCCACGCTCGTGACCCACCTCGCCGCATGACCGATCGCACGCCGAAGAGCGTCGCCACCCGGCAGCGTTTCGTCGACGAGGCGCTGCGGCTGTTCCGGGAACGCGGCTACGAGCACACCTCGATGACCGGGATCGCCACCGCGGCCGGGAGCAGCCGGGCCAACCTCTACCTGTACTTCGGTGCCAAGTCGCAGATCATCATGGCCCGGATGCGGGAGATCGAGACCGAGGTCGCCGAGCTCTACGCGGAGCTGGACCGGATGCCCGAGCACACCCCCGCGGCCCTGCGGGACTGGCTCGGCAGTGCCCGGGAGATGTGGATGCGCTACGCCACCGAGTTCGAGGCGATCAACCAGGCGATGACCGCGGACCCGGAGGTGCTCGACGAGTGGCTCGGGCTGATCCGGCGCATCTCGTCGACCCGGATCCGCCCCTACCGGGACTGCCGCAACGCCGACGACCGGGCGGACCGCGAGGTGCACATGGTGACGCTCATGATGAGCCTGGAACGCAACTTCTACTTCCTCTACGTCCGCGGCCACGCCGAGCGGGAGGAGCGGGTGCTCGCGTCGCTGGCCCGACAGTGGGCTGTGCTGTTCGACTGAGAAGCGTTCTGTGGGGTCCCGCTTCGTTTGTGTCGTTCAGCAGGGATCCGGGCGGACCGATCCGGGACTCGACGCACTCGCCGCCCATGATCGAATCTTCGGTGGCGTGCGGTGCAACCCGTGGCACCTGGTGCTGCCGACGACCGAACCGGACCGGGCCGCGTCAGCGGTCGAGCACCAGCCTCGGGCACCCCGGCGCGGCCCGCGAGATGCAGATCAGCATCGTCGCGCCGGCCTCCTGCTCGGATGGGGTAAGAATCGAGTCCCGGTGCTCGGCGCGCCCGGCGAGCACCGCCGTCTCACAGGTGCCGCAGGTACCGGTCCGGCAGGACGAGACCGCCGGGGCCCCGGCCCGCTCGGCGGCGTCCAGGACCGTCTCCTCGGCACCGACCTCCACGACGGTCCCTGTCCGGGCGAACTCGACCTCGAACGGGGTGTCCGGTGCGGTGCGCCGCACCGGTTTCGGCGCGAACCGCTCCAGCCGCAGCGAGTCCTTCGGCCAGTGTGCGGTGTGCTCCTCGACCGCCTGCAGCAGCGACTCGGGACCGCACGCGTAGACCAGGGTGGAGTCCCGGACCTCGTCGAGCAGGCCGGGCAGGTCGATCTGCCCGGACTCGTCCTGCGGGACCA
This sequence comes from Pseudonocardia nantongensis, assembly GCF_046546495.1. Lineage (NCBI taxonomy): Bacteria > Bacillati > Actinomycetota > Actinomycetes > Pseudonocardiales > Pseudonocardiaceae > Pseudonocardia > Pseudonocardia nantongensis. The sequence goes on from NZ_JBKGXT010000001.1 coordinate 127,471, forward strand.
GCGTGACCCGGTTGCGGTGCCGGTCCAGCTCGTCGAGGAAGGCCATCGACGACCGGGTGCGGCCGCCGTAGACGAGCTCCCACCCGGCCCCGGCGTGCTGGGCCTCCCGGATCATGGCCAGGATCGGAGTGATCCCGATGCCCCCGGCGACGAACAGGTAGCGCGCTGCCGGGGCGAGCCGGAAGTTGTTGCGTGGCCAGGACACCGTCACCCGGGAGCCGGGGCGCAGGGCGTCGTGCACGGCCGCGGACCCGCCCCGCCCGGCGGGCTCGCGCAGCACCCCGATCCGGTAGCCGGTGCGGTCCCGCGGGTCCGCGGACACCGAGTACTGGCGCACCAGCGGCGCGTGCTCCCCGGCGGGGACATGCACGTCGACGTGCGCCCCGGCCTTCCAGGGCGGCAGCTCCCGGCCGTCCGGGTGGCGCAGGGTCAGGGCCACGACACCGTCCGAGGCCTCGGTGCGGTCGGCGACCACTAGCTCGAGGGTGCGCACGGTGCGCTCCCGGGAGCGCGCGACGTCGGCCACGTCCCAGTGCACCTGCAGCGAGCGGCGCACCGGCAGCAGGACCATCCGCAGGAAGTCGAGCTCCTCGACGTCGTCCGGGCGCAGCGAGGGCAGCCGCTCGAAGAGCACCCGCAACCCGGTAGCTCCCTGTACGCGGGCCAGCGGATTGCCCAGGCAGGTGTGCCGGCCCGCGGTGAACGCCAGGTGATCGGTGGGGTCCGGGCGGTGGATGTCGAACGCGAACGGCCGCTCGACGTGCGCCGGGTCGGTGTTGGCCGAGGCCAGCGCGACCCAGATCATGTCGCCTTCGGCGATCCGCACACCGGACAGCTCGACGTCGCGGGTCGCCCGCCGGGAGGTGAACGTCGACGACGGCCGGCGCCGCACCGTCTCCTCGAAGACCCGGGGCCACAGCTCGGGCTCGGCCAGCGCGTCCTGCAACGCCTCCGGGTGCCCGGCCAGGAAGAGCACGGCGTTGGTCATCGCCTGCGCGGTGGTGTCGGTCCCCGCGGCCGCGAACTCGGAGACGTGCAGCGCGATCTGCGGGGTGGGCAGCGCGTACGAGCCGTCGTCGCGGCGGGCGGAGGCCATCACCGAGATTACGTCGTCGGCGTCGGACTCCCGGCGGTCGTCGATGATCTCGCGCAGCACCAGGTTGGCCTGTACGAACCGGTCCCACACCTCGGAACGCCGCGGCTCGGGCAGCGGCTCGTGCGCGGACGAGAGCACCGCGAACAGGTCGTCGCGCAGCTGCCGGATCAGGTCCTCGTACTCGTGGCCCAGCCCGAGCAACGCCATGATCGTCTGGGTGGTCAGCTCCAGCGAGTACTGCTCGAGCAGGTTCGCGGCGCCGTCGTTCTCGAACCGGTCGATGATCCGGTGGGCGCGTGCCTCGATCTCCGGCTGGAGCCGGTCCATGCGCTCCCGGACGAAGCCGCGCTGGGCCACCGAGCGCGCCTCGGTGTGGCCGGGCGGGTCCTGGCCGACGATCATCTTCGCCACCAGGTCCGGCGGGTAGATCTCGCGGTACCGCTCGGGGACGTCCGCGGCGGAGTTGGCCGCCGAGGAGTAGGTCCGCCAGTCCGAGAGCACCTCCAGGCAGTCCGCGCGCCGGGTGACGATCCAGGCGCCCAGGTGCGGGTACCAGAACACCGGGGTCTCGTCCCGGACCCGGGCCAGGTGGCCGGCGGGATCGCGGTAGTAGTCGTCGCCCAGGGCGTCGAAGCCGTGTGCGACCGGGCAGCCGGTCACCGGTGCGGGGGCGTGGCGCAGTTCGGTCATGAGTGGGTCTCCGATCCGGCCCCGCCGACGACGGCCGAGGCGGCGATCGAGGAGAGCTTCTGGAAGCGGGCCACGTTGTCGCCCTCGTCCATCACCCCCGACGACAGGAAGCAGAACGACACGTCGGACACCGGGTCGACCCACAGCAACGACGAGCCCGCGCCGTAGGAACCGAAGGTGCGCGGGGAGACGAACGGGCCGAAGAAGCGGGCGTGTGTGCCGGTGCCGGCCAGCGCCAGGCCCAGCCCCATGTTCCCCGGCGGGAGGTCCCACCTCCGGGCGGCGGCGACCATGGCGTAGAGGTCGTTGATCTCGTCGCCGGTCTGGTTGGTGGTGGCCACGTCGAGCACCGACTCGCCGATCAGCTGCTCGCCGGCGGAGGTGCGGCCCCGGCGGCGCAGCATCTCGGTGAAGGCGAAGACGTCGTCGATCGTGGACACCGCGCCCACCCAGGGCAGCTCGGCGTCCGGGCGGTCGATGACGTCGTTGAGGCATTCGATGTCCGCGGGCTCGAGCCACGATCCGTCGGCGGTGATGACCTTCAGCGGCACCGCCCGGTCCTGCCATTCGGCGGGCATGCCGAAGCGGCTGTGCGTCATGCCGACCGGGGCGAAGACCTTGTCCTGCACCAGGTCGCGGAACGACGTGGCGCCGTGGGCGCGGCGGGCCATCTCGCCGAGCAGCGCGTGGTTGATCGCGGCGGAGTAGTTGAGGTTCGTGCCGGGTTCGTGCACGACGTCGACACCGCCGAGCGCCTCGACGACGTCGGCGAGGACGGCGAAGCCCTCCGGGCCCAGCCCAGGGTTGGGGGTGGCCGGCATGCCGGCGCGGTGCGTGAGCAGGTGTGCGACGTTGATCCGGTCCTTGCGCGCGGCGCGGAACCGCTCGGTTCCCAGGAACTCCGGGATGAGGTCGACGACGCGGGTGGAGAGCATCAGCCGGCCCTCGCTCAGCGCGCGGAAGACCAGTGCGTTGGTGAAGCCCTTGGACATCGACAGGATGCGGTAGACGTCGTCGCGCCGGGTCGGACGGCCGGTGCCTGCCTCGGCGAGCCCGTAGCTGCCGCGCAGGGCGACCCGGCCGTGCCGGGCGACGACGAGGTTCGCGCCGTGGTAATCACCGCGCTCGATATCGGCGCGGACGGTCTCGTCGAGGATCTCCAGGAAGCGGCGTTCGAGGCCCGGAACGTCGGTGACGGTGCCGGTGTGCTGCACGGGTGGTCTCCGTTCGGGGTGTCGTCGCGGGGGTCAGAGCATCAGTGCGCCGCCGGAGGGCGACAGCGTCTGGCCGGTGTAGTGCCCGGCGACGTCGGAGGCGAGGAACCGGACGGTCTGCCCGATCTCCTCCGGCTCGGCCACCCGCTTGAGCGGCTGCAGGGAGAGGAGCGCCTGGACGTGCTCGTCGCCGGAGGCGGTGAGCAGCGGCGTCCGGACGCCGGCCGGGGCCAGCGCGTTGACCCGGATCCCGAACGGCGCCAGCTCGGCTGCCACGGCCTTGGTCAGCCCGACCACCGCGGCCTTGGACGCCGGGTAGTAGGCCGGCATCGGCAGGCCGATGAGTCCGGCCACCGAGGCGAAGTTGATGATCGAGCCGCCGCCGGCCGCCTTCAGCAGCTCGACCGCCGCCCGCATCGTGTAGAAGGTGCCGTTCAGGTTGATCGCGACGACGCGGTCGAAGTCCTCGTCGGTGATGCCGGAGAGGAACTCGGGGTGGTAGGTCTCCCCGGACCGGGCGGCCTCGACCATCCGCGTGTTGATCCCGTCCACCCAGGACTGCTTCTCGGCGTTCGGTGTGGCGACACCGGCCGCGTTCACCAGCACGTCCAGCCCGCCGTGATCCGCGCCGACCCGGGCCAGGACCCGGTCGACGGCGGCGGAGTCGGAGACGTCGGCCGCGACGGCGTGTACCCGCTCCCGGCCGGCGAGTTCGCGGTCGAGGTCGGGCTGCCGCAGGTCGACCCCGTAGACGGTGGCACCGGCGTCGTGGAGCGCCTTCGTGGCGGCCAGGCCCATGCCCGACGCCGCCCCGGTGACGACCGCGATCCGTCCGTCGAGTTCCACGTTGACTCCCCTCGCCGTAGCCGGCGTCCCGGCCGGGACGCCGCGGGCGAGCCTAACCAGAAAACTTGACACCTGTCTATTTTTCAGGCGGAGTCAGTTCCCGGCGCCCCCTGTCGAGAAGGACGGGGTGCTCGTGTCCCCGGCGGTCGCGGAGCCGGTGGCAGTGCCGGGCGTCGTGCCGGTGCCGCCCGGGGTGAAGGACGGGGTCGTCGGCGGTGCCGTTGCCGTTGCCGTCTCCGCGGCGACCTCCGGGGTCTCGACGGCCTGCACCGTGGACCCGTCCAGCGTGAAGGTGCCGCCGGCCCAGTCCCAGGTCCAGGTCTGGTCGCCGGTCGGTCCGGTGTCCTCGGTGTCGGTGCCCTCGAAGACCCGCATGCCGGTGGTCAGCGTGCCGTCCCCCAGCGTGAACGACGACGGGGCGAACTCGGGGGTCGACGTGCTGCCGGTCGGCGGAGCCGGGACGGGCAGCTCGGTCCGGAGGGTGCCGGTGTCGTCGAGCAGCTGCACCGACTGCTGCACGGCGTCGCCGGTGCCGCACTCCAGCAGCACGGCGGTCTCGTCCCGGCCGTCCCCGTCGACGTCGGCGGTGGAGGTGGCGAGGAGCTCGACCGGGCTGCCGCCGGTGGTGCTGCCTCGGCCGCCGGTCAGCGTCGCGGCGCCGCACGGCACGGTGTAGCTGCCGGACTCCGGGTCGAACGGCGCGGCCGGGGTGTCGCCCGAGCCGGGCGTCCCGGAGCCGACGCTCCCGGAGTCGACGCTCCCGGTGCCGGGGGTATCGGAGTCGCCGGCCTCGGCGTCCGGGCCGTCGGTACCGGGCGCCTCGGTGCCCGGCTCACCGGTGACCGGGGACTGTCCGGGGGCGGTGCCGCCGGCCGCCGGCGCGTCGCCGTCGCGGTCGCCGTGCGAGGTCGCGGGGCGGGAGAACGGGCGGTGCTCCCGCGGGTCGACCAGCGTGTAGTCGTGGATCTCGATGCTGCTGCTGACGACCACCGAGATGTCGGTCTCCGAGAACGACACCCAGGTCGGTCCGGTGTAGACGATTCCCGGGTAGAGGGTGGGCGCGGTGGCGAGCGGGTTGCCGCAGGCGCAGCGGACGACCGGAGTGCCCCAGCGGTCCACGAACACCGCGGTGCCGGCCTGCAGCACCGATGGGAACGCCGTGGCGGCCCCGTCCGCGTAGCCGTGGTTGGTGACCAGCGTGTCGGCACGCAGCACGACCGGGGTCAGCCCGGAGACGTAGGAGTCGATCTGGGAGACCCGCAGGCCCAGCGCGCCCGCCCACGCGGACGCCTTGGCCGGGTCGTCGCGCAGGTAGCCGGTCAGCATCGCGTCGTCGCAGGTGGCGTCGCTGCGGGTCCCGCCGTAGAGGCCCGCGGTGTCACCGGAGAACCGGCCACCGGCACCGGCCGGGGCGACGACCCCTGCCGCGTCGTCCCCGACGGCCGGCATGAACGGGTTCGAGCCCGCGGTCTGCACCGGCTCCCGGACGACCCGGGCCGAGGCCGGCCCGGCGAGCGTGACCAGCAACGCCCCGGCCACGGCCAGCGCCAGCACGGCGGCGACCAGGACGATCGCCCAGTTCGGGACGCGGCGACGGCGGGCCGCCGGCCAGGGGTGGCGGTGGTGCATCGGTCGGGTCATGTCCGGCTCCGGTCTGCGGTGAGGGTCGGGTGGCGGTGCTGCGGTCGGCACCGCAGCCGGACCGGCGGGTGCACCGGTCGGGCGCTCGGGGTTTCGCAGTCGGAGTAATAAGCGTTAACCCCTCTAGTCGAAATTGAGGAGCAGCTCCGATGGCATAGATTCGGGGGTGCCGCAACGATGCCGTCTCCGGAGGTGCGATGAGCTCGCCACCCAGCACAGCAACGACCGACACCGAACGGGTCGCCGAGGCCACCCGCGCGGTGGTCGCCGCCCACGACCCCCGCGCCGTGCCCCGCGAGGAGCTCTTCGGCGCCCTCTACGACGCGGGCCTGGCCTGGGTGCACCATCCGGAGGGCCTCGGCGGCCTCGGGCTGTCCCGGGGGCTGCAGGCGGTCGTCGACGGGATCGTCACCGACGCCGGTGGCCCGCGGATGTTCGCGATCAACCCGATCGGCTACGGGATGGGTGCGCCCACCGTCGTCGAGTACGCCGGTGACCGGGACCTCGCCGCGGCCTGGCTGCGGCCGATGGCCACCTGCGAGGAGATCTGGTGCCAGCTGTTCAGCGAGCCGGGCGCCGGGTCCGACGTCGCCGGGCTCGCCACCTCCGCGGTCCGTGACGGCGACGAGTGGGTGCTCAACGGGCAGAAGGTCTGGACCACCCTGGCGCACCTGGCGCGGTGGGGGATGGTCGTCGCCCGCACCGACCCGGACCAGCCCAAGCACCGGGGCCTGAGCTACTTCGTGATCGACATGGACCAGCCCGGCGTGGACGTGCGCCCGCTGCGGCAGATCACAGGGCAGGCCGAGTTCAACGAGGTCTACCTGAACGACGCCCGGGTCCCCGACGCGTACCGGCTCGGTGAGGTCGGCGCGGGCTGGCGGGTCGCGATCACCACCCTGATGAACGAGCGCACCGCGATCGGCGGGGTCACCGGCCGGCGGGGGAGCGGGGTGATCGCCGAGGCGGTCGGGCTCTGGCAGGCCCATCCGGAGCGACACACCCCGGTGCTGCGCGACCGGCTGGCCCGGCTGTGGACCCGGGCCGAGACACACCGGCTGACCCTGGCCCGCGCCCGGCGGACCGCGACTGTCGGCCAGCCAGGCCCCGAGGGATCGGTGTCCAAACTGGTCGGCGCGGAGCTGAACCAGGAGGTCTACGAGTTCTGCATGGACCTTCTCGGCCCGGAGGCGCTGCTCTACGACGACTACACGATGGACCGATCGCGGGTGCACGCCGATCCGGAGTCGACGGTGCAGCAGCGGTTCCTGCGCTCCCGGGCGAACACGATCGAGGGTGGCACCTCCGAGGTCATGCGCAACATCCTCGGCGAGCGGGTGCTCGGCCTGCCCGGCGAACCGCGGTCCGATTCGGACCGCCCGTGGAAGGAGGTTCCCCGTGGCTGAGGCGAACGGGGCCGGACCGCAGGAGTTCGACGTCACCGACGAGCAGCGGGAGTTGCGGGCCGGACTGCGCCGGTTCGCCGAGCGGGTGCACGTCGAGGCCGCCGTGCGGGCCGCGGCAGAGTCCGGCGAGGGCTTCGACCGGGCTTCCTGGTCGCGCCTCGGCGGGGAGCTGGGCGCGCTGGCGCTGGCCGTCCCCGAGGACCTCGGCGGCGCCGGGGGCAGCTGCGTGGACCAGGCGATCGCGGCCGAGGAGCTCGGCGCGGCGCTGGCCACCGGGCCGTTGCTGGGCACCGTGGGCCTGGCCGTGCCGGCGCTGGTGGTGGCGCCGGCGTCGGCGGAACGGGACGCGTTGCTCGCCGGGCTGTCCGAGGGCACCCGCACGGCCGCGCTGGTCACACCGCTGTTCGCCCCCTACGACGCGGCGACCGCGGCCGCCGTGACGGCCGAGTCCGGGCGGCTCACAGGCACGGTCGATCAGGTCCCGGACGCCGGGGCCGCGGACGTCCTGCTGGTCGCCGCGGCCGGCCCGGACGGCCCCGTGCTCGCCCTGGCCGACCCGGGTGCCGCCGGGGTGACGGTCGAGCCGCGCGGCTCGCTGGACCTCACCCGCCGGGTCGCCCGGGTGCGACTGGACGGGGTGGCCGGAACCGTGCTGGCCACCGGCGACGACGCCGACCGGGCCCTGCGGCACGCGTTCCGCACGGCCGGCGCGCTGCTCGCCGCCGAGCAGGTCGGGATCGCGCAGCACCTGCTGGACCGGACCGTCGCGTACGCGAAGGAGCGGTTGCAGTTCGGCCGCCCGATCGGTTCGTTCCAGGCGGTCAAGCACCGGTGCGCGGACATGCTCGTCGGGGTCGAGCACGCCCGGTCCGCCGCGCTGCACGCGGCCTGGGCGGTCGGGTTCGGGGTGGACGACCCGGACCTGGCGGTCTCGATCGCGCAGGCCACCTGCTCGGAGGTGTGCTACCGGGTCGCCGCGGAGACGATCCAGCTGCACGGCGGGATCGGTTTCACCTGGGAGCACCCGGCGCACCTGTACTACAAGCGCGCGATCGCCGACGCCGCACTGCTCGGCTCGGCCGAGGTGCACCGGGAGCGGATCTCCGCCGCGGTGCTGGACACCCTCGACGAGGTGCCGGCCCCGAAGGTGGCCACCGGCTGAACATCTGACGTGCCGGGCGCACCCCGGTGATCGCTCATCGGGCGGTGGATGCGGCCACGACTGGCCGGGTCCGCCGCCCGATCGTCGATCACCGGGGTGCCGACGGCCCTGGGCCCGGGCTCACCCGGGGTGCAGCCCGGGTTCCCGGTCCGGCACGGTGAACGACGCCGCGGTGCGCACCGGCGCACCCGGCTCGGTGACCCGCTCGACGGTGCGGAAGTCCGCCCGCAGCAGTCCCGGTTCGAACCGGGCGAGCAGGTACCCGCGCCGGTCGGCACGGAACCGGATGTGCGGGTCGTCCCCGCCGCCGCCGTCCCCGCCGCCGTCGTCCTCGGAGGTGTCGCTGCCGTCGCCGCCGGAGGTGACCGACGTGGTCACCAGCTCGGTGCCCACGATCCGCCCGTCCGGCTCGCCGGGGTCGGCCGGGAGCTCGTTCGCGTAGTGTTCGTGCTCGTCGCCGGTGAGCACGACGGCGTTGCGCACCCCGGCGTCCGTCCAGCCGCGGACGACCCGGTCCCGGGAGTCCGGGTGGGCGTCCCAGGTCTGGCGCTTGCCGCCGTCCGAGCGCGGCGCGAAGAACACCTGCTGGCCGAGCACGTCCCAGCCGGCGGTGGAGTCGCGGAACCCGTCGAGCAGCCAGCGCTCCTGCGCCGCGCCGGTGATCGAGCCGCCGGGCTTGCGGTACTGGCGGGTGTCGAGCATGTGGAACGTCGCCAGCGAGCCCCACCCGATACGGCGGTAGAGCAGCATGTCGATGCCGCGCGGCACGGATGCCCGGCGCAGCGGCATGTGCTCCCAGTACGCCTTGAACGCCGCGGCCCGCCGCCGGGGAGCGATCTTCCCCTCGGCACCGGCCCAGTTGTTGACCAGCTCGTGGTCGTCCCAGACGACCAGCCAGGGCGCGACGGCGTGCGCGGCCCGCAGGTCAGGGTCGGTGCGCTGGTGGGCGTGCCGGCGCCGGTAGCCGGCCAGGTCCTCCGGTTCCGGGCCGCCCGGGTCGCGGACGCCGTCGCCGTCGTTCTCGTAGAGGTAGTCGCCCAGGTGCAGCACGAGCTCCGGGGCGTCGGCGGCCAGCGCGCGGTAGGCGGTGAAGTGCCCGCTGCCGTAGTTCGCGCAGGACGCGACGGCGACGGTGAGTGCCGGCACCGCCGCGCACGGCGCAGGCGCGGTCCGGGTGCGGGCGGGCGGCGACAGGTGCCCGCCGGCCCGGAACCGGTAGTGGTACTCGCGACCGGGTGCGAGCCCGGTGAGCTCGACATGCACGCTGTGCGCGTCCTGGGGCGCCGCGGTCGCGGTGCCGCGTTGCACGACCCGGGCGAACCGGTCGTCCTCGGCGACCTCCCAGTCGACCTCGACCGGACGCGGCGGCATCCCGCCGTCCTGGCTCGACGGGTCCGGGGCCAGCCGGGTCCAGAGCACCATCCCGTCGGGTGCCGGGTCACCGGAGGCGACACCCAGCCCGAAGGGGTCGGCGAACCGGTCGGCCGCCGGGCGTGGGCCCGCCGCCGCGGTTCCAGGGACGAGCGCGGTGAGCGCGCCGGCGGCGCCGAGCGCCAGTGCGGCGCGGCGCGGCATCGTCGGCACGGTCGCCATCCTCCCGGCGCGGTCCTGGTGCGGCGCGGGACTTCCGGCGCGGTGGGTCATCGCCAGATGATCGCGCCTACCGGCCGCGGGCGGCGCCGTACGCGCCGGAACCGGGCGAGCCCGGTCGAGTGAGATCGGTGTGATGTACACCACATTCACTCTGAAGTGAACCGGTTCACACCCTGCCACGAACAACCAGGTGTGAAAGGTCTCACTACACGCAGACGGGTCGGGATGCCTCCGGCGCCGCGGGCGAGCGAACTGTCCGGATCCGAGCGGCACTCGAAAAACAGGCCGCATTGCGGGAGGGTCGGTAATACGGTCACGGTAACGCTGCCGTAGTGGTGTCCGATCTGTTCCAGCGAGAGCTGCCGCAGGCGACAGCAAGATCCGGTTTGCAGTGGGGGGACTGTTCGTGAGTGCGACGACGTCGCGAACACCGGCATCCGCGGAAACTGTCGCGGAGATCGAGTTCTGCGCGATCCTGTCCGAATTGGTGGGGCGACCGGTCGGGCCGGATGATCATTTCTTCGGTGACGCCGGAGCGGATTCGATGGTGCTCGCCCGGTTCTGCGCGCGGGTGCGCAAGCGTGACGATCTGCCGCGGGTCGCGATGCCCGACGTCTACGCCCACCCGACCCCGGCCGGCCTGGCCTCGGCCCTGGCCCCGGCCGGCGCCGTCCCGGCAGGCCCGGCCACGGGTGTCGGGACACCGGCCGCGGTCCCGGTCCGGACCGGGACGACGGCCGCCTACGTGCTCTGCGGCGCCGCCCAGTTCGCCACCTTCGTGGTCTTCACCCTGGGCTACGGCGCCCTGCTGGGCGAGGCCTACCTCTGGATCGCCCGCGGCGCGACCCTGGTCGAGCTGTACCTGCGGGCGCTGGCCGCGGTGTCGGTCGCCTTCGCGGTGTTCGCGGTGGTGCCGGTGCTCGCCAAGTGGCTGCTGGTCGGGCGCTGGACCGAGCGGGAGATCCCGCTCTGGGGGCCGGCCTACTTCCGGTTCTGGCTGGCCAGGACGCTGGTGCGGACCAACCCGCTGATGCTGGTGGCTCCCGGGTCGCCGCTGCTGCCGCTGTACTTGCGGGCGCTCGGCGCGAAGATCGGCCCGGGCGTGGTGTTGCTGTCCCGCACCGTTCCGGCCTGCCCCGACCTGCTGACGATCGGGGCCCGCAGCACGGTGCGCAAGGACGCGCTGGTGCCCTGTTACCGGGCCGAGCCGGGCCGGCTGCGCCTCGGCCGGGTCACGATCGGCTCGGACGTCGTGATCGGCGAGGCAACGGTCGTCGACATCGACACCGTGATCGGCGACGGCGGCCGGCTGGCGCACTCGTCGTCGTTGCACGAGGGGCAGCGCATCCCGGCCGGCGGCACCTGGTGGGGTACGCCGGCCCGGGTCGGCGGCAGCGCCGCCGGGATGCCCGGTGACGCGTACTGCGGCCCGGTCCGGCGGATCGCCTACGGGCTCGGTCAGCTGCTGATGCTGGTCGGCGTCTGGCTGCCGCTGGGTGCCGGGGTGATCGACTCGGTGCTGACCCGGGTGCCCACGCTGGAGACGGTGCTCGGCAGCGGTACCGCCGAGCTCGGCGCTGCGGCGCTGTACCTGGAGCTGCTCGTCACGACCGGCGTCCTGATGCTGGGCGGGCTGCTGGTCGGGTTCCTGACGGCGGCCGGGATGTCCCGGCTGCTCGCGCTCGGGCTGACCGAGGGCCGTACCTATCCGCTGTACGGACGGCACTACACGCTGCATCGGATGATCCTGAGAATGACCAACATCAAGATTTTCACGTACCTGCTCGGTGACAGTTCGTACATCGTCGGTTACCTGCGGTCCATCGGCCACGATCTGCGACGGGTTCCGCAGACCGGCACGAACTTCGGAACCGCCGTCAAACACGAGACGCCGTTCGCCAGTTCGATCGGGACCGGAACGATGGTCGCGGACGGGCTCTCCATCATAAATGCGGACTATTCGGACACCGCGTTTCGGATCACCCGGACCCGGATCGGGTCGAACAGCTTCTTCGGGAACCGGATCGCCTACCCGGCGGACTCGCGGGTCGGCGACGACTGCCTGCTGGCGACCAAGACCCTGGTGCCCACCGACGGCCCGGTCCGCAGCGGCGTCGGGCTGCTGGGATCGCCGCCGTTCGAGATCCCGCGGACGGTGTCCCGGGACACCGCGTGGGGGCACCTGCACTCCGGGCTGGACCTGCACCAGCGGCTGCGCGGCAAGGGCCGCTACAACCGCCGCACCATCGGGGTGGCGCTGCTCGTGCGCTGGGGAGCGCTGTTCGGGATCACCCTGCTCACGGTGGCGCTCGCGGACGTCCTGGTCCCGCTCGGCCCGGTCGCGGTCGGCATCCACCTGCTGGTGTCGCTGGTGTTCACCATGATCTACACCGTCGTGGTCGAGCGACTGGCCACGCTGGGACGCCCGCTGCGGCCCCGCCTCTGCTCGGTCTACGACCCGTACTTCTGGTGGCACGAGCGCTACTGGAAGCTCGTCGTCTCGGGCTGGGAGATCATGCTGGCCGGGACCCCGTTCAAGAACCTGGTCTCCCGCGCGCTCGGGGTCCGGATCGGCCGGCGCGTCTTCGACGACGGCTGCGGCATGACCGAACGCACCCTGGTGACCATCGGCGACGACGCCGTCCTCAACGCGGGCTCGACGATCCAGTGCCACTCCCAGGAGGACGGCACGTTCAAGTCCGACCACGCGATCCTCGGCTCCGGCGTCTGCCTCGAGGTCGGTGCCTTCGTGCACTACGGCGTCCGGATCGACGACGCGGCCCGGATCGGGTGCGACGCCTTCCTGATGAAGGGCGCGGAGGCGCCCGCCGGCTCGTTCTGGGCCGGGAACCCGGCCTGCGAGACCGAGCATCCCGCCGCACCCCCGGCCGCCGTCCCCGCGACCGCCGTATCCGCGGCCCCGGTACCAGCGACCCCCGTTCCCGCGAAGGGAGAGCCCGTCCGATGACCGGCACGGCCACCACCCCCGACCTCGGCGCCCGGCGCGCCCACTGGACCCGCGTGCTGCAGACCGGCGGCGCGACAGCGACCCCCCGGTGGGCGGCCGGCACCGGCCGCGGAACCGGACTGCACGAGGCCGCGCTGCCCCACGGGGCGGTCGACTCCGTCGCCGCCGCGCTCGGGGTGGACCCGGGCGCCGTGCTGCTCGCGGCGCACGGCGCGGTCCTGGCCGCGCTCTCCGGCGACACCGGCGTGACCGCGGGTCTCGTGGTCACCGCCGATGGTCCGCCGCTGCCGGTCCCGCTGCACACCGGCGGTACCTGGGCCGACCTGATCCACGACGCGGCGTCCGCGCTGGACGGCGTCCGGGCGTACGGTGCCCCCGACCTCCCGGCGCTGGCCGCCGAGCTCGGCCTGCCGCTGCCGGAGTTCGGCACCGTGTTCGACCCGGACGGGGCCCCCGGTGCGCCCGACGACGAGGTGGCGCTGCGGCTCGGCGTGGCGGACGGCCGGCTGCTGCTGCGGTTCCGCCGGGACACCCTGGACCCGTCCGCGACGGCCCGGATCGCCGGTTACCACGCCACCGCGCTCACCCTCGCCGCCGCCGACCCGGACGCCGGGGTGACGGCGTCCGCCCTGGTCGGCGCCGAGGAGCGGGCCTTCCAGCTGGGGGAGCTGGCCGGTCGCCCGCGCGTGCTGCCGGACCGCAGGGTGCCCGACCTGCTGGCCGAGCGGGCCCGATCGGCCCCGGACGAGGTCGTCGCCGAGCGGGCCGGGGCGGTGCTCACCCGGGCCGGGCTGGACGCCAGGGCCAACCGGGTGGCCCGCACCCTGCTCGAGGGCGGCCTGCAGCCCGAGGACGTCGTCGCGGTCGTCACCGAGCGGACCCTGGACTGGCTGGTCGCGGTGCTCGCCGTCCTCCGGGCGGGCGGTGCGTACCTGCCGGTCGAGCCGCACTTCCCGGCCGGGCGGATCAGCACCACGCTGACCAGGGCCGGGTGCCGGTGGGTCCTGACCGAGGACGGCGCCCGGGAGAACCTGGACGCCGCCGACCTGCCCGGGACGAGCGTCCTGACCGTCGCCGACGCTGTCACCCGGAGCACCGACGAGTCCGATCCGGACGTCGACATCGGTCCGGAGCGACTGGCCTACCTGTACTTCACCTCGGGTTCGACCGGCGAGCCCAAGGGTGCGATGTGCGAGCACGCCGGGATGCTCAACCACCTGCTGGCCAAGATCGAGGATCTCGGGCTGGCGGAGGGTTGCGTGGTCGCCCAGACCGCGCCGCAATGTTTCGACATCTCGCTATGGCAGCTGGTCGCTGGGCCGCTGGTCGGCGGCCGCACCGTGCTCGTCGAGCAGGAGGCGATCCTGGACGTGGCCCGGTTGGTCGGGACGCTGGCCGAGCGCGGCGTGCAGGTGGCGCAGCTGGTGCCGTCCTATCTGGAGGTGCTGCTGACCTACCTGGAGGCGCACCCGACCGCGTTGCCGGACCTGCGGATCGTGTCGGCCACCGGGGAGGCGCTGAAGCGGGAGCTGGTGCAACGCTGGTTCGCCACCATGCCGCACGTCCCGCTGGTCAACGCCTACGGGCTGACCGAGACCTCGGACGACACCAACCACGCGGTGCTGCGCGAGGTGCCCGATGGCGACCGGGTCCCGCTCGGCCGGCCCGTGCCGGGGGTCCGGGTCTACGTCGTCGACGCCGACCTGGCACCGGTCCCGCTGGGCGCCCCGGGCGAGATCGTGTTCTCCGGTGTGTGCGTGGGCCGGGGCTACGTCAACGACCCGGACCGCACCGCGGCCGCGTTCGGCGCCGACCCGCACCGGCCCGGCGAGCGGCTCTACCGCAGCGGCGACCACGGGCGCTGGCGCCCGGACGGGCAGCTGGAGTTCCTCGGCCGCCGGGACACCCAGGTCAAGATCCGGGGCTTCCGGATCGAGATCGGGGAGATCGAGAACGCGCTGCTGCGGGTGCCCGGGATCCGGGACGCCGCCGTCGTCGTCGCCGATCTGCCGGGTGGCCCGCAGCTGGTCGCGTTCCAGGCCGGCGACGGTCCGGCCGCCGAGACGGTCCGGGCCGAGCTGGCAGGCTCGCTGCCCGCCTACATGGTCCCGTCCGCGGTGCACCGGCTCGACCCGTTGCCGGTGACGCCGAACGGCAAGATCGACCGAAGGGCGCTCGCCGTGCTCGCGGCCGATGCACCGGCCCCTGCCCCGGCGCCGGTGGCCGGGACCGGCCCGCGCACCCCTGCCGAGGAGCGGGTGCTCGGCGCCGTCGCGCGGGTGCTGGACCTGCCCGCGGACGCGGTGTCGGTGGAGGACCACTTCGGAGACCTCGGCGGCAACTCGCTGTCCGCGGTGAAGCTGGTGATCGCGCTGGACCGGGCGGTGACGATCAAGGACGTCCTCGAGCACCCGGTCCTCACCGATCTCGCCGGGTTGCTCCCGGCCGACCTGAACGGACACATCAGAGGGGGAGAATCATGACCGGAGCACTGACCGGAGTGCGCCTGCACCCCGGACGGCCACCGCTTCTCGACGCCGGACCGTCCGGTGACGCCACCGGGTGGGCCGAGCGGCACGGGGACGCCCTGCGCGACCTGGTCGACGAGCACGGCAAGGTCCTGGTTCGGGGGCTGGGACTGCGCAGCGTCGCCGACGTCGACGCCGTCGCGACCCGGCTCGGATCGGGCAGCTACGCCGAGCGGGAGCCGTTCGCGCCGCGAACGGTGCTCTCCGACGGCGTCTACGCGGACACGCCGTGGCCGGCGAACCAGGTGATGTGCGCCCACCACGAGCTGTCCTACGTCGCCGAGACGCCGGCGACGCTGCTGTTCGCCTGCCTGAGCCCGCCGGACTCCGGCGGCGCCACCGGGCTGGCCGACTCGGCCCGGGTGCTCGCCGCGCTGCCCGCGGAGCTGGTCACCCGGTTCGAGCGCGAGGGCTGGTGGCTGACCCGCACCTACGGTGACGGGATCGGCGCGTCCTGGGAGCAGGCGTTCGGCAGCACCGACCCCGCCGAGGTCGAGTGGTACTGCCGGGCCAACGCGATCTCCCACGAGTGGCTCGACGGCGGCGGGCTGCGCACCCACCAGCACCGCTACGCCGTGCTGGTGCACCCGGGCACCGGGGAGAAGGTCTGGTTCAACCAGGTCGCGTTCCTCTCCGAGTGGGCGATGGACCCGGAGGTGCGGGAGTTCCTGCTGGAGCTGCACGGCCCGGACGGGCTGCCCTTCAGCACCCGCTTCGGCGACGGCTCGCCGATCCCGGCCGACGTCGTCGAGGAGATCAACGCCGCGCACGACGCGCACACCGTGCGCGAGCCCTGGCAGGCCGGTGACCTGCTGATCGTCGACAACCTGCGGGTCGCGCACGGCCGGGACCCCTACACCGGGCCGCGGGAGGTCGTCGTCGCCATGACCGACGGTGTCGCCCTGCCGGTCCCGGGAGGGCAGCAATGAGCGAGCTCACCGTGCCGCCGTTCTCGGTGGTCCCCGGCGCCCAGGTGCAGCGGGCACTGGCCGGGCGGGAGAAGGAGATCGTCGAGCTGATCGAGGAGACCTATCGGGTGCACGGCGCGGGTGCGACGGTGAACCCGCCGTCGTACTTCCTGCGGTTCCCGGACCGGCCGGCGTCGCGGATCATCGCGCTGCCCGCCTCGCTCGGTGGTGGATCCGGTGTGGACGGTCTGAAGTGGATATCCAGCTTCCCCGCGAACATCGAGCACGGCGTCCCGCGGGCCTCGGCGGTACTGATCCTGAACGACCCGGCGACCGGGTACCCGTACGCCTGCCTGGAGAGCTCGATCATCTCGGCGACCCGCACCGCGGCGTCGGCCGCCGCGGCCGCGGACCGGCTCTCCCGGGAGCGCGGCCGACCGCGCCGGGTCGGTTTCATCGGTACCGGGCTGATCGCGCGCTACATCCACACGTTCCTCGACGGCACCGGCTGGAGCTTCGACGAGGTCGGCGTGCACGACCTGTCCGCGGACTCCGCGGCCGGGTTCCGCGGGCACGTCGAGCGGACCGTCGCTGGGGCCCGGGTCACGCTGCACGACTCGGCGGAGGCACTGGTCCGCAACAGTGACCTGCTGGTGTTCGCGACCGTGGCGGGCAGCCCGCACGTGCACGACCCGGCCTGGTTCGCCCATCACCCGCTGGTGCTCAACGTCTCGCTGCGCGACCTGTCGCCGGAGATCGTGCTGGACTCGGTGAACGTCCTCGACGACGTCGAGCACTGCCTCAAGGCCGACACGTCGCCGCACCTGGCCGAGCAGCGCACCGGCAACCGGGACTTCGTCGACGGCACGCTCGACCAGGTCATCGCCGGCACGCTCCGGGTCCCGTCCGACCGGACCGTCGTGTTCTCCCCGTTCGGACTCGGCGTGCTCGACCTCGCGGTCGGACGCTTCGTGCACGAGCAGGTCGCGCGTTCGGGAGAGCTCCACGTGATCGACGACTTCTTTCACGAGCTCAGCCGGCATGGCTGAGTCCCACCGCAGCTCTGAGTCCCGCCGCAGCTCTGAGTCCCACCACAGCTCTGTCGGAGGTCAACGATGACCGTCATCTCCGCGCCCGACCAGTTCAACACCGACGACCTCTACGTCGACCTCGCCCGGGTCGTCGGACACCCGCTGTTCCTCAAGTGCGAGGGCTTCAACTTCGCCGGCTCGGTGAAGCTGAAGGCCGCCAAGGGCATGGTCGACGCCGCCGAGCGGGACGGCCGGCTGCACCCGTGGTCGGTGCTGGTCGAGTCCTCGTCGGGCAACCTCGGCGTCGCGCTCGCGATGATCGCGGCCAGCCGCGGCTACCGGTTCATCTGCGTCACCGACCCGCGGTGCAACACGACCACGCACCGGCTGATGGAGGCGCTCGGCGCCGACGTCCGGGTGGTGGACAGCCCGGACGCGGCGGGCGGCTACCTCGCGACCCGGATCGGCTACGTCCGCGCGCTGGTCGCGACCGACGACCGCTACCTGTGGCTCAACCAGTACGTGAACCCGGAGAACTGGCGCTCGCACGTGAGCACCACCGGCCCGCAGATCGAGGCCGCGTTCCCGGCCATCGACGTGCTGTTCGTCGGCGCCGGGACCACCGGGACACTGATGGGTTGTGCGCGCTACTTCCGGCAGCGGCCACGACCGGTGCGGGTGGTCGCGGTGGACAGCGCAGGCTCGGTGACCTTCGGCGACGCGCCGACCCCGCGGCTGATCCCGGGGCTGGGCACCAGCGTGCGGCCTGCCCTGCTCGACGAGTCCCTGGTCGACGACGTCGTGCACGTCGCCGAGCCGAGCACGCTCGAGGCCTGCCACCTGCTCGCGCGGCGCGGGTTCCTGCTCGGCGGCTCGACCGGCACCGTCGTCGCCGGGGCGACCGCCTGGCTGTCCCGGCACGGCGACGACGACACCGTCGCGGTGGCACTCGCGCCGGACCTGGGGGAGCGGTACCTGGACACGGTGTACCGGCCCGCCTGGCTGGAGGAGCACTTCGGCGACCGGCTCGCGGCGGGCGCGCTCGCGAATCCGGGGGTCGACGACCGGCTCGCCGCGGTCGGCGGGATCCCGCTGCCCTCGCAGCCCGGGATGCCGGCCCCGGCCGACGGCCCCGTCCTCGACCGTCCGATCCCGGTGGGGCGGTTCTGATGACCGGCTCGAGGGTCAGCCGGGTCCGGGCGCCGCTGGTGCCGCCGCCTCCTTCCGATACCGACCCGGCGACCGAGGCGGGCCCGGTCCGGGACCAGGCGTCCGGCCCCGGGCGGCGGCCGAGCCCGTTCCCGCGGTCGCAGGCGGGCTCCGGCGACCGGACCCGCGACAGCTCCGAGGACGCGGGATCGGCCCCGGCCGTGTCCCGGACCGCCGGACCGGGCTCGGGTGCGATGCCCGGTCGGCGAGCCGGTGCGGATGCCGGAGCGGACGACGGGCGGTCGGCGGCCGGGACCGGAACCGGTGCCGGGGACGCGGAGGTCCTGGACGGCCCGACCCACCGGCTCCGCCGGCACACCCTGCGGACACCCGCGCCCCTCGCCGTCCCGTCCTCCACGTTGGACGACGGGGTCGGGCCGCCGGCCCCACCCGGTCGACCGCAGCCGGGTGCGGAAGGGTCGGACCGCGGCTCGTCGAATATGTCCACATCGGAGGGCAAGGTGGAGGCGTCCGGTCCGGACGGGTCCACACGCGAGGTCTCCACGCGCGACGCCTCCACACGCCACCGCTCCGCCCGGGGCGGATCGGCGAACGGCATGGCCGCGTCCGACCGAGCCGGACAGCGCGCGGCCGGGTCCAGCGAGGGTGCACGACCCGGCACCGGGGCGCACGCGAACGGGCACGCCGCTGCGACGGCACCGCCACAGTCCGGTCCGCGATCGGCCACCGCGCGGCCGGCGACCCCGTCGGCGTCGGCTCCGCGGCCGTCCGCGCCATCCGCGGCCGGGGCGGCACCGGCGGACGGTCCCGGCCGGAGCGTCTCGGCCCTGCGGCTGCCGCTGACCGGCCTCCCGGGGTCACCCGGCCGGCCGGTGCTCGCCCCGGTCGGCCCAGCCGTCCCGGATGCCCCGGACCCGGCCGCCCCGGACTCCGAGCAGCCGCTCGACGCCGCCGGGCCGCCGGGTGGGACCCCGTCCCGGGGTGGGCCGCTGCGTGAGTGCCGGGCCGTGCTCGGCAGGCGCAGGCGGCCGGTCGCGCTGCTCGCGCTGGCCGCGGCCGGGACCGCCGCCGGCCTCGCGCTCCTCGTACCGCCCCCGGTGACCGCCGGGACGTCGGTCCAGGTCGGGTCGGTCGGCACGGCCGACCCGGGCCCGGCCACCGCCCGCGCGCTGGCCGCCGCCACGAGCGCCGCCTTCACCGACCGGGTCGCGGAGCTGTCCGGGAGCACCCCGGACGAGGTCGCCGACCGGCTGACGGTGTCGTCGCCGGCACCGGGAGTGGTCGACGTCCGGGCCGGGGCGGGATCGGCCGACCCGACCGGCACCGCGCTGGCCGCCGACGCGGTGACCACGCTCGGTGAGCGGCTCGGTGCGCTGGATGCGGCCGTCACGGCCGCCGGTACCGACCCGTTGTGGGCCGAGCTCGGCAACCGCGCTGCAGGCGACCCCCCGTCGGAGGGCAGCACGAACGACGGCACCAGCGGCACCGGCGGCGGTAGCGCGAACGGCACGGCCGGCGACCCGCTGGCCGACGAGCTCGGCCGCGCACTGGCCGACCGCACCGGCCTGGTCACGGTCGTCGTTCCCGGACCGGAGCCGGTCGCCGAGCGCACCGTCCCGCTCGGCTGGTGGGTCGCCGGTGCCGCGGGGCTGGCCGGCCTGGCGGTCCCGCTGCTGGTCGCGACCTGCGTCCCGGCGCTGCGGCGGTCCCGGCGACTGCTGCCCGAGGCGGGCCCCGCCGCCGCGATCACCGCACACACCGGGCTGCCCGTGGTCGAGCCGGGCTGGGCGCCGAACGCCGTCCCGCTGCTCGCCGACACCTACCGGGCCCGGCTGCGGGACCTGCCGACGATCACCGTCGTGCAGCTGACCCCGGAACCGGCCTGCGACGTCGCCGGTGAGCTGGTGAAGGCGGCCGTGCTGGTCGGGGACCGGCCGGCGTACCGGGACCTGACCCCGGGGGCGCCGCCGGCCGGGGAGGTCACGGGCGAACCGGTCGTCCGGGCGCTGCGGGTTCCGCGCCTGGCGCACGAGGACCTGCGCCTGCTGCGGGACGGCGGCCCGACCGTGCTGGCCGTGCAGACGGCGGGGACCACCGCCCGCGACGTCGCCACGGTCGCTGCGGCCTTGCGCGCGGTCGGCGCCGACCCGGTCCTGTGCCTGGTGTGGCCCGGGCGGATGCCGCGCGACCCCGCCCGGGTCCCACTCCCCACCGACGCCCGGATCGGCCCGGCTGCCTCGTGACCCGCTACGCGGTGGTCGGCCTCGGGGTGCTCGGGGGCGCGACCCTGCTCGCGCTGGCCAGGGCCGGCGTCGAGTGCATCGGATTCGACGCCGGCCGGGTCGGCCACCCGCACGGGGCGTCCGGCGGCGGCGAGACCCGGATCTTCCGCACGGCCGTCGCGGACGCTCCGGCGTACCGGTTGCTGCTCGACCGCAGCCGGGAGTGCTGGACCGACCTCGACGGGTCGCACGCCACGCCCGCCCGGCCGGTGTTCCGGCCGTGCGGGGCACTGACCGTCGGACCGCCCGGTGACCCGCGGGTACGCGCGGTCGCGGGCTCCGGCCGTTCGGCCGTGCTCGGTCCGGAGGCGGCCGGTGAACGCTGGCCGGCCCACCGCGTGGCACCGGACGAGGTCGCGGTCCTGGACCCGGGCGGCGGGCTGCTGCACGCGGCGTCCGCCACCCGCGCCCTCGTCGCCGAGGCCCGCCGGCTCGGCGCGCAGGTCCGGGAGCGCTCGCCGGTGCTCGAGGTCGTCCGTACCGGCGGCCGGGTGATCGTGCGGAGCGGCGACGGCGACGACGTGCTGGACGGGATCGTCGTCGCGACCGGGCACTATCGGTTCCCGCCGGGGGCCGGCCCGGGCCCGGACGGCGTGGTGAACCGCCGGGTGGTGCTGACCTGGTTCCCGGTCCGCGACCCCGACCGGTTCTCGTCCGCGGCGTTCCCGCCCGGCGTCCGGCTGGGCGGGTCGGCGTTCACCTTCTTCCCGGCCGTCGACGGGCGGGCGATCAAGATCAACGTCCAGGTGTCGCAGCCGCGGACGGCCGGACCGGACGACCACCACCCGCCCGTGCGGCCGGACTACCCGGCGTCCTGGCCGGAGCAGCCGGCCGCCCGGATCGACGGGCTGGGTGCATGCCCGGTCCGGCAGGAGACCTACGTCGAGGGGTACACGCCCGGCGGGCGCGGCATCGTCGATCTGGTCGGCTCGGCGCCTCCGGTCGTCACGCTGGGTGGCTTCTCGGGGCAGGGCTTCAAGTACGCCCCGGCGGTCGGCGAGCTCGCCGCCGACCTGCTCCGGACCGGAGTTCCGGCCTCGACGGCGTTCGCCGGCGTCGCGGCCACGGCCGGCTGAGCGAGGCCGAGCACCCCGGCGCCCCGGCAGGCCGCGCCCTGTGTCCCGAGCAGCCGGCGCCCCGGGCCGCGAGGGGCACCTTCGGGGCCCGGTGGAGGTGAGGGCGCCCCTCGGGACATCGACGTGTCGCCCGGCGTGGCGGGCTGGTGGGGTGGTGGCCGGGTCACCCGTCGTGGCTCGCCCAGTACCTCTCCAGCTCCGGCCCGAGCTGCTCGGCCGCCTGCATGGGCAGGGAATGGGTGGTCTCCGGCCAGATCGTGACCGGGCCCGTGCCCAGCGCCCGGGCCCGGGCCGCGGCCGCGTCGCCACCGGCGAGGGAGGCGTCGCTCGCGATGTCGATCCGGACCGGCACCGAGAGCGACCGCCACTCGTCGTCGGTGAGGGTCCGCGGCACCTGGGTGACAGCGGCGTAGTGCCGGGATCCCTCGTCGATCATCACCGACATCGGTGTGCGTTCCCGCACCTCCTCGACCGTGACCCCGCCGATCTCGGCCAGCGCCCGGTCCTTCCACGACTGCGGCACGGGCAGGAACAGCAGCGCCGACCACAGGTACGTCGAGGCCGGGAGCCCGCGCAGCACCATGACCGGTTCGAGCAGCGTCACCGACGCCACCCGGCCGGGGTGGGCGAGCGCGTGGGTGGCCGCCATGGCTCCACCGAACGAGTGCCCGACCAGGTGCGCGCGGTCGAGGCCGAGGCCGGCGAGCGCATGCTCCACCCAGGTGGCCGTGTCGTCGAACGAGGTGAAGGGCGCCGACTGGGTCGAGAGCCCGGCGTCGCCGATCGCGTCCATGGCGTAGAGGGTGCGCCGGCCGCTCCAGTGGGTGAGGTTCTCGCCCCACATCGGTGCCCCGGAGCGGATCCCGGGCAGCAGCACGACCGGCGGTCCGGCTCCGGCCGCATCCGGGGCGGCCGCCCACTCGTACACGCGCACCGATCCATACCCGGTGGCGACGTCGTGCACCCGGGTCGGCGCCGGCAGGGTCGCCATCACCGCGTCGTAGGCGGCCCGGTAGGACGCGAACCCCTCCGCGCTGCGCCAGTGCCCCACCCCGGGCTCGGGCGCCACGACCGAGGCCGCCTTGTCGACCACCAGCCACGCCACCACCAGGGCGGCCAGGACCTTCAGTACGCGGCGGCGGGTCGACGTCCTGCTCATGGGGGCTCCGTAAATACAGTCGTACTGCTCCGTGGTGCCGAGAGTACACGGATGTCAATACGATCGTATTGATCGACGGGTAGGGTGACGGGCATGAGCAGTGCCGGACCCGACGACCGCCGGACCGCGATCGTCCACGCGGTCTGGCAGGTGATCGCCCAGAGCGGCATGGGTGCGGTGTCCATGCGCACCGTGGCGACGGCCGCCGGGGTCTCGGTAGGACGGATCCAGTACTGGTTCCCGAGCAAGGACGAGCTGCTCCGGGCCAGCCTGGAGACGATGCTCTCGACCGCCGCGGACCTCCACGCCGGCACCGCCGAGTGCGGCGACGACCGCGCGGCGCTGTGGGAGCTGATCGGGCACCCCATCTCCCGGGCGGAGCGGGCCCGTACCGGCGTGTCGGTGTTCCACCAGTACGTCGCCGCCGGCATCAACCACCCCGAGCTCGCCCGGATGCTGGGGGAGGCGAAGGACGCCGAGGAGGACGAGGCGGCCCGGCTGCTCTGCCGGATCGCCCCCGGCCTCGACGACCCCCGCGCCGCGGCGCGGTCGCTGATCGCCACCGCCGACGGTCTCGCCATGCGGGTCCTGATCGGCAGCCTCTCCGCCGCGGAGTCCGAGCGGACCCTGCGCGTCGAGGTCGAGCGCCGCACCGGGCCTCCCGGCCATGACGACGGGAACACGGACGGGAACAAACGGGCGTCGCGGCGCCGTTGACCCCTCACGTGCGGGGGAGCGAGCTGCTGTTGGTGCAACGCAGGGTGATCGACCTGTGCCGCCGGAGGAGCGCCGGCTGTCCGGGCTGACGACAGCCCGTCCCTCACCCGCACTCCCCGGAGGAGAACCTCCCGTGTCACTCGTCGTCCGTGCGGCGCGTGCGTGGCGTCGCCCGCGCGTGTTCGCCGTCCTCACCCTCGCCGGCCTGGTACTCGGCGCCCTGCTCGGCGTCGTCGCCCGGCTGACCGGCCAGGACTGGCTCGTGTCCACCCTGGACACCATCGGCAGCCTGTTCACCGGCCTGCTGCAGCTCACCGTCGTCCCGCTGGTCTTCCTGGCGATCGTGGTCGGCATCGTCAGCCTGCGCGGCCTCGGTGGCGGCCGGGTCGCCGCCCGCCTCGGCGGTCGCACCGTGGCCTGGTTCGCCGGTACCTCACTGATCGCGGTACTGATCGGGCTGGCGGTCGGCCTGATCGCCCGGCCCGGTGCCGGGGTGTCGCTCGCCGCCGACCCGGCCACCGTCGAGGCGATGGGGCAGCGGACCGCGGGATCCTGGAAGGCGCTGCTCACCGGGCTGGTCCCGGATAACCCGTTCTCCGCGTTCGCCGAGGACAACGTCCTGCAGGTGGTGCTGGTCGCGTTGCTGGTCGGGGCCGCCGCCTACGCGCTGGGAGAGACCGCGGAGCCGTTCGTCGCGTTCTCCCGGTCCGCCTTCGAGATCATCCTGAAGATCATCGGCTGGATCGTCGTGCTCGCCCCGATCGGCGTGCTCGGCCTGATCGGCAACGCCTTCGCCACCTACGGCAGCGGCTTCGTCGGGTCGCTGTTCGGTCTGATCGCGACCGTCTACCTGGGCTGCGCGCTGGTCCTGTTCGGGGTCTACCCGCTGCTGCTGCGGTTCGTCGCCGGGGTGCGCCCGCGGCGGTTCTTCGCGGTCACCTGGCCGGTGCTGCAGTTCGCGTTCGTGTCCCGCTCCTCGGGGGCGTCGCTGCCGCTGACCCGGCAGGCGGCGATCGACCTCGGCGTCGACCGCGACTACGCCGGCTTCGCGGTGCCGCTGGGCTCCACGACCAAGATGGACGGCTGCGCGGCCGTCTACCCGGCCCTGGCGACGATCTTCATCGCGAACCTCACCGGCTACCCGCTCGCGTTCTGGCAGTACCTGGCCATCGTCGCGGTGGCGGTGTTCGGCGCGCTGGCCACGGCCGGCACCACCGGCTGGTTCACCATGCTGACGCTGACCCTGGGCGTGATCGGGATGCCGCCCGAGCTGATCGCGGTCGGCATCGCGGTGATCTTCGGGATCGACCCGATCATGGACATGATGCGCACCGCGACGAACGTGGCCGGGCAGGTCACCGTGCCCACCGTCGTCGCGGCGCAGGAAGGGTTGCTCGACCGGGACGCCGGCGGGGAGGCCGACCGGGCCGAGCCCGAACCCGAGCCCGAGCCCGCCACCGCCGCGGCCGGTCCGCGGTCCTCCACGGGCTGAACCCGGCCGTCGAGGCGGGGCGCGGGCAGGCGAAGGGGCACTGCGACAGCACGATCGGTACTTGTGGCGCAGATCACCCGCTGGCTACCCTCGGGGTGGAGTGCAGGCCCCACCCACCACTTCAGGGGGCCAGATGGCCGAACTGGAACCACGCAACTTCCTCAAGCCGTGCCTGCTGTTGCTGCTGCGCGAGCACGACGACCACGGATACGGGCTCGTCGGGAGACTGCGGCCGCTGCACGACGGCGATGGTGATGCCGCCGGGGTGTACCGCGCACTTCGCGGGCTGGAGCGTGGCGGGCTGGTCCGCTCCGAGTGGCACGCGTCGGCGGTCGGCCCGGCGCGGCGCACCTACCACCTGACCGCGGCGGGGCGGGACCATCTCGACGGGCAGGCCCGGCACCTGGTCGACGTGCACGCCGCGTTGCAGGAGTTCCTGGAGCGGTACGCCGGCCCCGCGCACGGCAGCAGCGCGAACGGGAGCAGCGCGAACGGCAACGGGGAGGTGAGCCGTGCCCACCTCCCCGCCGGGGGGCGCCCCGCCGTCCCCGAACAGCGACGCTCCGGCCTCCGCTGAGCCCGCAACCGCCGACGCCGAGCCGCCTCCGGCCTGTTCCGGACCGGAGTGCATCACCTGCTCGGACGCCGCGGTCGCGGTGACCGTCGCCGTCCTGCTGCCGGACGGGCTGGCCCTGGTCGACACCGACGCCGGTACCCGGGAGGAGGTCAGCGTCGCGCTGGTCGACGCCGCGGTGGTCGGCGACCGGGTGCTCGTGCACGCGGGCGAGGCGATCGGGCGGGCCGCGCCGTGAGCACCCCCGCGAACGCCCCGGTGCGGCAGGCGCAGCGGCGGGTGGTGCGGGTGACCGGCATCGTGCAGGGCGTCGGGTTCCGGCCGTTCGTGCACCGGCTGGCCACCGGACTGGCCCTGTCCGGCACCGTCGGCAACGACGAGCATGGCGTGCTGATCGAGGTCGAGGGCCCGGTCGAGGCGCTCGACGAGCTGGTCCGGGAGGTGCGCGAGCGGCCGCCGCCGCTCGCGGCGGTGAGCGCGGTGGAGGTGGTCCCGGTCCCGGCCCGCGGCGGGTCCGGGTTCACCATCGCGCCCAGCGTCGAGACCGGCCGGGCCCCGACGCGAGTGCCGCCGGACACCGCCACCTGCGCGGACTGTGTCGCCGAACTGTTCGACCCTGCGGACCGCCGCTACCGGCACCCGTTCGTCAACTGCACGAACTGCGGGCCGAGGTTCACCATCGTGACCGGGGTGCCCTACGACCGCGCCGCGACGACGATGGCCGGCTTCACCATGTGCCCGTCCTGCGCCGCGGAGTACCACGACCCGGCCGACCGCCGGTTCCACGCCCAGCCGGTGTGTTGCCCGGACTGCGGCCCGGTCTTGCGTTTCCGGGGCGGGTCCGGCGCGGACGCCGACCCGGTGACGGCGGCGGCGGACGCGTTGCGGGACGGCGCGGTCGTCGCGGTGAAGGGACTCGGCGGCTATCACCTGGCGGCCCGCGCCCGGGACCCGGCGGCCGTCGCGACCCTGCGTGCCCGCAAGCACCGCGAGGACCGCTCGTTCGCGGTGATGGTGCCCGGACCCGCCGCGGCCAGAGAACTGTGCCGTGTGGACGACGCCGAGGCCGCGCTGCTCGGCTCGCACCGGGCGCCGATCGTGCTGCTGGCCCGCCGATCCGGGGACGGCCTCGCGCCGCAGGTGGCACCCGGCGACCGGCACCTCGGCCTGCTGCTGCCCTACACCCCGCTGCACCACCTGCTGCTGCACGATCTGGCCGAACCGATCGTGCTGACCAGCGGGAACGTCTCCGACGAACCGATCGCGCACCGTGACGACGACGCGGAGGCCCGGCTCGCCCCGATCTCCGACGCGTTCCTGACCCACGACCGGCCGATCCGCACCCGGGCCGACGACTCGGTGCTGCGGGTGGTCCGCGGCCGGCCCCACCCGGTGCGGCGGGCCCGCGGGTTCGTGCCGGAACCGGTCCGGCTCCCGGTGACCTCCCCGATCCCGGTGCTGGGCTGCGGCGCCGAGCTGAAGAACACGTTCTGCCTGCTGCGCGGGTCCGAGGCGTTCGTGTCGCACCACGTCGGGGACCTCGCGAACGCCGCGACCCTGCACGCCTTCACCGACGGCGTCGCGCACCTGGGCCGGATGCTCGACGTCGAACCGGCGGTGCTCGCGCACGACCTGCACCCGGAGTACCTGTCGACGAAGTGGGCGTCGGAACGGGACGGCGTCGCGCTCGTCGGGGTCCAGCACCACCACGCGCACCTGGCCGGCTGCCTGGCCGAGCACGGCGAGACCGGCCCGGCGATCGGGATCGCCTGCGACGGCACCGGGTTCGGCACCGACGGCACCCTCTGGGGTGGCGAGGTGTTCGACGTGTCGCTGTCCGGCTTCACCCGGCTCGCGCACCTGGAACCGGTCCCGCTGCCCGGCGGGACGACCGCGGTCCGGGAGCCGTGGCGGGTCGCGGCGGCCTGGCTGCGCGCGGTCGGGTCGGAGCACCCGGCGCTCGCCGACCGTGCCGGCCCGGGGTGGGACGGGGTGGCGCGCCTGCTGGACGCGCACCACGCGGGCCGGCTGCCGCAGCCGGTGAGCTCCGGCGCCGGGCGGCTGTTCGACGCGGTCGCCGCGCTCTGCGGTGTCCGGGACCGGGTGCGCTACGAGGGGCAGGCGGCGATCGAACTGGAGCGGGTGGCCGACCCGGCCGTCACCTCCGGCTACCCGGTGCCGGCGCCGGAGTCCGGATCGGACGGACCGGTGGCGCTGCCGTCCGTGCTGCCGGCCGGGGAGCTCGTCCGGGCCGTGCTCGCGGACCTGGGTGCCGGTGCCCCGGTGCCGGTGGTCGCCGCCCGGTTCCACCACGGGCTGGCCGGACTGCTCGCCGGGACCGCCGCCGGGGCCGCGCGGGCCCTGACCCGGGACACCGTGGCGCTCTCCGGTGGGGTGTTCGCCAACCAGCTGCTGCTCGAGGCGGTGCGGGCCGCGCTGGAACGGGAGGGCCTGCGGGTGCTGGTGCACTCGCGGGTCCCGTGCAACGACGCCGGCATCAGCCTCGGGCAGGTCGCGGTCGCCGCCGCGAGCCTTCCCGGACACCCGCTGTCGGCATGATCCGAGGAGGTGGTGACCCGTGACCACGGTGACCGAAGCGTTCGCCAGGCGGGCCGGTCCGGTGTCCGGCCTGGACGCCGATGCCGACCGGCTGGCCGCGGCCTGCCGGGGGATGGCCGAACGGTTCCGGGCCGGTGGGCGGCTGCTGGCCGCGGGGCGGGGTCTCTCCGCCGCCGACGTCGCGCACGTCGTCGTCGAGTTCGTGCACCCGGTGATCGTCGGGACCCGGGCGCTGCCCGCGCTGGCCCTGCCCGACGGCGGCTCGGCGGACTCGGTGGAGCTGTTCGGTGAGCCGGACGACGTGCTGCTCGCGATGTCGGTCGACGGTGACGATCCGGACCTGGCCGCGGCACTGGAGCGGGCGGTCGCCGGCGGCCTGCTGACCGTCGCCCTGACCGGTGGCGACGGCGGCGCGGTGGCGGCCGCCGACGGCGTGGACCACCTGGTCGTCGTCCGGTCCGGCGATCCGCGGGTCGTGCGGGAGGCGCACGTCACGGCCTACCACGTGCTCTGGGAACTGGTGCACGTCTTCCTCGCCGAGAGCAGCGCCAGCGGAACGAGTATCAGCACCGAGAGCAGCGCCGGCGGAACGAGTATCAGCACCGAGAGCAGCGCCAGCGGAACGAGTATCAGCACCGAGAGCAGCGCCAGCGGAACGAGTATCAGCACCGAGAGCAGCGCCGGCGGAACGAGTATCAGCACCGACGGGGGACCGCGATGACGACCGACGACCTGTACCCGTTCCTGACCACCCGGCCGGCTCGGGACGACGAGCTGCTGGCCGACGTCGCGCGCTCGACCCGGGAGAAGGTGGCCCAGATCGGGCGGCTGCGGTCGGCGGTGCTGGACCGCCACGCCGCCGCGCTGGAGGCGTGCGCGGCGGGGATGGCCGCGCGGTTCGTCCGGGGTGGGCGGCTGCACGCGTTCGGCAACGGCGGGTCGAGCACCGACGCGCTGGCGATGGCCACGCTCTACCGTGACCCCGGCCCCGGGCGAGCGCCGCTCCCCGCGCTGGCGCTGCCCGCCGACGTCGCCTCGCTGACCGCGCTGGCCAACGACGTGTCGTTCGACGTCGTGTTCGCCCGGCCGCTGCGCGGGACCGGGCGGCCCGCGGACATCGCGTTCGGGCTGTCCACCAGCGGTGGCTCGGAGAACGTGCTGCGCGGCCTGGACGCGGCACACGAGATCGGCATGCTGACCGTCGCGCTCGCCGGCGGTGGCGGCGGCGCGCTGGTGGAGGCATTCGACAGCGGCCGGGTGGACCACCTGTTCGTGATGCCGTCGGATTCGGTGCACCGCATCCAGGAGGCCCAGACCACCGTCTACCAGGTGCTGTGGGAACAGGTCTGCGAGCGGCTCGACCGGTCCTGAGCGCAACCCTGCTCTCGGACACCACGACCTGGTGGCGATGCCGTCATTGACCTCGAGCCGACTCGAGGTCGCAGACTCGCCCGGATAGGCGCAGGCCGGCAGGGCGCCGCGCTGACGAGGTGAAGGGCGAGCATGACCCACACCGATCCCGCGGGGCCGACGACCGGATCGGAGCCCCTCCACATCAGGCGCGGTGCCCCACGATGTTGACGACGTTGCCGTCCGGCGCCCGGACGAGGAACCGGCGCACGCCCCAGGATTCGGTCGTCAGCGGGCGTACGATCTCGAAGCCCAGACCCTGCGCCTCCGCGTAGGCGGAGTCGACGTCGTCCGTGTGCACGGAGACGACCGAGTCCTCGGACGCGGTGGCGTCACGCGTGACGAGTTGGATGTTCGCCCCGGTTTCCGGAGAGGTGTAGCGGGCCACCCACCCCATGTTGAACTCCTCGGTGCTCAGCCCGAGGTAGTCGGCGTAGAAGCCCTTCGCCGCGTCGACGTCGGCCACCCGGAGGTTGGCCGTGATGCGGTTGGCACGCATGTGCTCTCTTCCGTTCACCGTCCGGATCGATGATCGTGAGCGCTGCCGGCTCGGTCACGCCCGGGTCGGCGCCGCGCGAGCCAGTCGTACCATCCGGGCAGCCCGTCGCCGCGGGTGGCGGACACCTCCAGCACCTCGAGCCCGCGACGGGCCCGGCGCGCGTACTCCACGCAGCGGGCGACGTCGAAGTCGACGTGCGGCAGCAGGTCGATCTTGTTGACGATCATCAGGTCGGCGGTGCGGAACATGTGCGGGTACTTCAGCGGCTTGTCGGCGCCCTCGGTCACCGAAATGATCACGACGCGGGCGGACTCGCCGAGGTCGAAGAGCGCCGGGCAGACCAGGTTCCCGACGTTCTCCACGAACAGCAGGGAGCCCTGCTCGGGGGAGAGCGTGTGCAGGCCGCCCAGGACCATGTCCGCGTCCAGGTGACAGCCGGCGCCGGTGTTGATCTGGACGACGCGGGCGCCGGTCGCGGTGATCCTGTCGGCGTCGAGCAGCGTCTCCTGGTCACCCTCCAGCACCGCGCACGGCCGGGACGCACCGAGGTCGCGGATCGTGCGTTCGAGCAGCGTGGTCTTGCCCGAGCCGGGCGAGCTCATCAGGTTCAGCGCCAGCACGCCGTGCTCGCCCAGCCAGCGCCGGTTGCGCTCGGCCAGGGCGTCGTTCTTGGACAGCAGGTCGACCTCGAGCGACACGGTCCGTGAGCCGAGATCCTCGCTCGGGGCGCCGTTCCCGCTCCCGAGGGGCCGTGGGTCGGCGTGCGTCGGTGACGCCACGGCGTGACCGGGGGCGCCGTGGTCGTGGTCGCCGCCGTGCCCGTGGTCGCCGCCGTGCCCGTGGTCGTGGCCGCTGTCGTGCTCGTGCCCGTGCCCGACGGCCCGTGGGTCGATCACCCTCACCCCGGCGTCGTCGGAGCATCCGCAGGTGGCGCACATGCCGCGATCACCTCCACTTCCCTGATCCGCAGCTCGGTACCCCCGGTCACCGCGACGTCGGCGCTGCCGCAGGGGCACAGCGGCAGGACCTCGCCGGTGTCGAACTCCAGCCCGCAGGTGCGGCAGGCCCCGCCCCCGGGCGGACGGTCGAACTGCAGCTCGGCGCCCTCCAGTCCGGTGCCCGCGGTGACCATCTCGAAGCAGAACGCCATCGCGTCCGGCACGATCCCGGACAACCTCCCGACCTCGAGCCGGACCCGGCGCACCGGCACGTCGCCCAGCTTCTCGGCGATCGCGTCCACCACGCTCTGGGTGATCGACAGCTCGTGCACGGCAGCGCACTCCCTCCCGGGCCGATCAGCAGATCCGCGGCAGCGGGTCGCCGACCAGCAGGTCCACGATCCGGGTTCCGCCGAACGACGTCTTGAGCAGCACCAGCCCGGGCGGGTCCTCGCCGACCGTGCCGATGATCGCCGCACCCTCGCCGAGCGGGTGCCCGGCCAGCGCCGCCAGCGCGTCGTCCGCCCGCTCCGGGGCGACGACGGCGACCAGCCGTCCCTCGCAGGCGACGTAGAGCGGGTCGATGCCGAGCAGCTCGGAGGCCCCGTTCACGACCGGCCGGACCGGGACCGCCTTCTCGTCCAGCACCACGGCGACCTGCGAGGCGGTTGCGACCTCGTTGCAGATCGTGGCCACCCCGCCGCGGGTCGCGTCGCGCAGGCAGCGGACCCCGTCACCGGCCGCGTCCAGCAGACCGGCGGTGATCCCGTGCAGCGGCGCGGTGTCCGAGCCGATGTCCGCGGTGATGTCCAGCTCGCCGCGGGCCAGCATGACCGTGATGCCGTGATCGCCGATCGGCCCGGAGACCAGCACCCGGTCCCCGGGACGGGCGGCGCCCGCGGAGAGCGTGAACTCCCGTTCCAGCACGCCGATGCCGGCCGTGTTCACGTAGCAGCCGTCGGCCTTGCCCCGCTCCACGACCTTGGTGTCCCCGGTGACGATCTGCACGCCTGCCGCTTCGGCCGCCGCGGCCATCGAGGCGACGATCCGGCGCAGGTCGGCGACCGGGAAACCCTCCTCCAGGATGAATCCGGCCGAGAGGTGCAGCGGCCGGGCACCGGTCATCGCGAGGTCGTTGACCGTGCCGTTCACGGCCAGGTCGCCGATGTCGCCGCCGGGGAAGAACAGCGGTGAGACCACATAGGAGTCCGTGGTGAACGCCAGCCGCCCGGCCACGGGACCGGCCGCGTCGGTACCGGGCAGCCGCAGCGACGCGCCGTCCTCGAGCTGCTCGAGCACCGGGTTCCGGAACGCGTCCAGGAACAACGCCTCGATCAGCGTCTGGGTGGCCTTGCCGCCCGCGCCGTGGGACAGCGTGATCCGCTCTTCCTTGATCTTCGGTTTGCGGGCGCGGGCCTTGGCGATCCGGTCCAGCACCTGTTGCTCCCGGCTGCGGTGCGCGGTGCCGGGATGCGGGTGGGCCTGCTGCTCGGCGGCCTCGGCGTCGGCGACCGCCTGCTCGGCCCAGTTCGCCCGGACCGGACTCTGTTCGATGGCGCCCTCGCGAGCTCGGGCGACGCCACGCCCCATCTCGTGCGTGGTCATGTCCGGGTCGCCTCCTTGACCCGCTCCCGGGAGAACCGGCCGAAGTTGTAGTAGGCCGCACACGCGCCCTCGGACGAGACCATGCAGGTGCCGATCGGCGTCTCCGGCGTGCACGCGGTGCCGAACACCTTGCACTCCCACGGCTTCAGCACGCCCTTGAGCACCTCGCCGCACTGGCAGGCCTTGGGGTCGGCGACCCGCACGCCGGGCACGTCGAAGATCCGCTCGGCGTCGAACGCGGCGAACTCCTCGCGCACCCGCAGCGCCGAGGACGGGATGAACCCGAGCCCGCGCCACTCGAAGTGCGGGCGCAGCTCCATCACCTGCGAGATCACCTGCAGCGCCTTCGGGTTGCCGTCCCACGGGACGACCCGGGCGTACTGGTTCTCCACCTCGCAGCGGCCCTCCTTGCGCTGCAGCAGCAGCTGGTAGACCGACTGCAGGATGTCCAGCGGCTCGAAGCCCGCCGTGACCAGCGGCTTGCCGTGGTCGCGCGGGATCCACTCGTACGGCCGGCAGCCGATCACCGTGGAGACGTGTCCGGGTCCGATGAACCCGTCCAGGCGCAGGTCCGGCGAGTCCAGGATGGCCTTGATCGCCGGCAGGATCGTGACGTGGTTGCAGAAGATCGAGAAGTTGTCGAGCTTCTCGGCGGCGGCCCGCAGCACGGTCATCGCCGTCGAGGGGGCGGTGGTCTCGAAGCCGATCGCCATGAAGACCACCCGCTTGTCCGGGTTCCTCCGGGCGATCTTGAGCGCGTCCAGCGGCGAGTAGACCATCCGGATGTCGGCGCCGGCAGCCTTGGAGTCGAAGAACGACCCGCGACCGCCCGGCACCCGCATCATGTCCCCGAACGACGTCATGATCACGTCGTCCTGCTCGGCCAGCGCGATCGCGTCGTCCACCCGGCCCATCGGGATCACGCAGACCGGGCAGCCCGGGCCGTGCACCAGCGACACGGTCTCCGGCAGGTAGTCCTCCAGCCCGTGCTTGTAGATGGTGTGCGTGTGCCCGCCGCACACCTCCATGAACGTGTAGTGCCGGCCCGGCTCGCACAGCGCGGCGATCTCGCCTGCCAGTGCCCGAGCGGTACCGGCGTCCCGGAACTCGTCCACGAATTTCATGGCCGCCTCCTCAGGCGATGTCGGATGCGCGCAGCGCGTCGAGCTCGTCGGTGTAGGCGTCGCCGACGCCGGTCAACCACTCCAGCGACGCCTTGGCCTCGGCTTCGTCGATCTTGGACAGCGCGAATCCGACGTGGATCAGGATCCAGTCGCCGGGACGCAGGTCCAGCGTCGTCGTGCCGTCCGGGGACTCCTCGCGCAGCAGCCCGATGTTCACCGCCCGCTGCACACCCTCGACGCTGACCATGGCGAGGTCGGTGTGGCCGTCCATCAGCTCGACCACCTCGCCGGGGATCCCCAGGCACATTCCCGACTCCCTTCGTCGTGCGCGTCCCCACCGCGCCCTTCGGGGGTGCACGGGGGCGGAGCCCCCGTGGGTCCCTACATCTGCCGGATCCTGCGGTAGCGCTCGATCTCGGCCCGGGACGCGTAGGCGGCCACCGCGGCACCGGCGAGCGCGGCGAGGCCGAGGACCTTGAGCAACTTCATGGACGGGCTCCTTCCGGGATCGGTGCGAGCAGCAGCTCGACCAGGTCGTCGACGGCGACCAGTGCCGGCGGCACGGCCGCGGCGACCGGCTCGGACAGGCCGATCCCCTCGTCCATGCGCGCCGGCTCGCAGCCGAGCACGAGCACCCGGCCGACCGGCGATCCGACGTCGGTGGCCGCGGCCAGATCCCGCAGCAGCCCGAGGACGACGTCCGGGTTCATGTCGTGCCCGTCGAGCTCGATTCCGCCGGGCTCACGGCCGCCGGGCTCACGACCGCCGGGATCACGGCCACCGGGCTCGCGACCGCCGGGATCACGGCCGCCGGGCTCGTCGCCCTCGGCGAAGGAATGCTCCAGGCGGTAGAGCGTGCCGGGCGGGCCGTCCCGGTGCACGGTGTCCACCAGCAGCAGGCCGCGGTAGCCGTCGAGCAGCCGGTAGGCCAGGTGCACCCCGCGGATGCCGATGTCGGCGACCTCCACCCCGGCGGGCAGCCCGCCGCGCGCGGCCAGCCGGCCGGCCACCTCGACGCCGAACCCGTCGTCGGAGAGGAACACGTTGCCGATGCCGGCCACCAGCACCCGGTCCCCGGTCATCGGGCCGGCTCCAGCTCGTCCGGGCGGAAGTAGCGGAAGCGGCCGTGCGCGAGCTGCAGCTCGGCGGCGGGGTCGTCGTCCACCGACACGGCGACGTGTACGCCGCCGTCCACGTCGTGCACCACGGCCTGCACGGTCGCGCGCATCCCGGCCAGGAACGCGTCCTGGGCGTCGGTGCGGATGCTCGTTCCGCATGCGCTTCTCTCGGTGCCGATGCTCGTTCCGCCTGCGCTTCTCTCGGGCCGGCGCCCGGGCCGCAGTACGACGGCGCTGCCGCGGGAGACCTCGACGCCGCCGACCGCGACCGAGTCGGTC
The DNA here is from genome assembly GCF_046546495.1 of Pseudonocardia nantongensis. Taxonomy (NCBI): domain Bacteria; kingdom Bacillati; phylum Actinomycetota; class Actinomycetes; order Pseudonocardiales; family Pseudonocardiaceae; genus Pseudonocardia; species Pseudonocardia nantongensis. Next base: position 162,556 of record NZ_JBKGXT010000001.1, read on the forward strand.
TCCGGGTCCACCGCGGAGTCGGCGCCCGGGTCCCACCACGGGACGGACGCGGGCGGCGCGGCGGCGGGGGAGTCGGCGCCGACCGAGGGACCGGCGGAGCCGGAGCCCGGGGTGACGAGCGTGGGGACGCCGGCACCCCCCGCGCGCGGGGGCTCCAGCGACCGGATCGCCCCGTGCAGGCGTTCGAGCATTTCCGGGGGCAGCGCGTCCACCGCGTCCACGATCGCGGCCGCGCGCGGGTCGGTGGCCCGCGCCTCGGCCTTCTCGGCCTCGGTGAGCACCATCGTGCGCAGGGTGAGGATCTCGTCGTTCTCGGTGCCGTCGAAGAGGTTCACGCTGCTCTCCGGGGCCAGCTGCGGATGGTCGGAGAGGATGATCGGGGTGCACAGCAGCAGGTCGGAGCGCTCTGGCGGTCCGGCCAGCACCGGCCACGCGTGCTCGTGCGCGCACCCGGCGACCAGCGCGGCGGCCCACTCCGGCGGGTCGGTGGGGGACAGGAACGCGCCCGGGGAGACGGCCAGCATCGTGTGCGTGCCGATCAGCGCGGTGCGCAGGGCCGCGTCCCGGGACGTGCCCGGTGCGGCGACCGCGTCGTTGCGCACGGTCAGCTCGAGGCGCAGCACGTTGTACGGGCCGGGAACCTCGCTCGCGCGCAGCGCCACGGTGCCGGACAGCGGCGCGCGGGTCCGCACGACCCGGCCCGCCGGGGTGCCGTCGGGGTGGGTCAGCTCCTCGACCGTCCGCGTCCCCGGGACCGCGATCGGCACCTTCGTCCCGGAGCGCAGCCCCTCGGCTCCCGTGGCTCCGAATCCCAGCGTGGCGTCCACCTGCTCGGGGACGCCCTCGTCGAACGCGAGGTGGCAGATGTCGCCGACATCCAGCGTCTGGACCTCGCGGCCTCCGGCGTCGGTCAGCGAGCGCTGCTCCAGGTGCAGGAACCGCACCCGCACGGCCAGCCGGGCGTCCGGCCGGCGCGGCTCGACCAGGCACTCGACGCGCTGGCTGCTCGTCTCGCCGGAGCCCGTGCCCGTTCCGCCGGTGCCATACCCGCCGGGCATCAGCACGCCCCACTGCCAGCGGACCCGGTTCTTCTGCGCCGAGGCGCGGTACGGGTAGAGCAGGTAGCCCTCGAACAGCACGGCGTCCGCGACGGCGGCGATCTCGTCGAAGTCATCCATCGCCGGCCCCCGTGCTCTCCTGCTCCTTGAGCAGCCGGTCCACCGCGTCGTCCCAGGACACCGCGTGCGCGGACCGGTAGTCGGCGAGCCGGTCCAGGGTGTCGCGGCGCAGCCGCAGCCAGCCCTGGTCGGGGAAGTGCTCGTCCATCGCCGCCCGCCAGACCGCGACCGGCAACGCGTGCCGTGCCTCCTCCTGCCAGGACACCAGCCCGACCTGCACGCCGGTGTCGCCGGCGTAGAACAGCGTCCCGGAGAACAGCAGCACGAGCGGCACGTCGGGTGGGGCATCGGCTCCGGGCGGTGCGGATGCGGAGCCCGCATCCGCACCGCCGCCGTCGAGGCCGTGCAGGTAGCGCCCGGCCGCGACCTCGAGGTCGTAGCTGAGCGGGACGTTCACCGCCACCGTGGTGGACCCGCTGAACGAGGGCACCATGACCGGGACCGTGGCCAGCTGCAGCGGGGTGAGCGTGCCGCCCCAGCGATGCGCGTCCCCGAACAGGTCGGTCAGCCGCGTCTTCTCCGCCGCGGAGTACCGGCGCCCGCGGGGGTCGATCCGGATCTGCACCCGCAGGGCCACCGCGTGCACGCGGCGCCCGGTCCCGTCGTCGACCCGCAGGTCCAGCTGCAGCGACGGCCCGGCCGCCCACGGCTCGGGCCGCGACCCGGTGCAGGCGAAGCGCAGCCCGGTCACGATCGGTTCTCCAGCGTCCGGGCCCGCGACCGGACGTCGTGGAAGAAGTCCTCGATCGCCGTGCGCGCGTCGCCGCCACCGTCGAACCCGCGCCAGCGCAGCCGGACCAGCCCGACCAGCCGGTAGCAGGCGTCGATCGGGACCAGCAGGCACTCCGTCGGCTCGCGCCGCACCAGCAGCGCCTCCACGTCCGGCTCCAGCTCGCCGGCCAGTGCGGTCGCGCCGACCCCGTCGGTCCAGGCGTCCAGGCTCAGCTCGCTCTCGGTCGCCCCGGCCGGGCTCGGATAGCAGGCGATCACCCGGGGCTGCCCGTCCTCGGTCGGCTGCGCGGAGTTGCGCAGGAAGAAGACCATGCCGACCGGGATCTGCAGGGCGTCCCACTGCGCGTCGTCGAGGTGGAAGGCGGGATCCGCCCGGTACCGGTCCGGCACCCTCCGGTACCCACCCCCGCCCGCCCCCGGGGTGTCGAACAGGCTGTGATGATCAAAGAGCAAGGCACAGGGCCCGCACGCGCACCGTATCCGGCGCTCGGCCACCTGCACCAGGTGCGGGTGCTCCGACGGGACCGGCGTGGCGCACAGCTCGCACCGCTCCACCCGCGCCTCGGCGGGGTCGACGAGGAAGCGGCGTAGCCCTCTCACGAGCCGGCCCGCATCCCGATCTGCAGCAGCGTCGGACCCGCCTCGGCCACCACGAAGGACACCCCGGCGCTGTCCGGCGCGGCTGCGGTCACCTCCTCGGAGACGACCTCGCGCACGGTCTCCGCCCCGCAGCCGCCTGCCGAGAGCGCCACCCGCACCGTGCCGTCCGGGTCGATCCCGAGCAGTTCGGCGTCGCCGGCGTGGCTGCCGAGCTTGCGCTTGGCCACCGACACCGCGTGCTCGACCCGCGCCCGCATCTCGACCGGATGCAGGTCGTGCAGCGCGAGCAGCCCGCCGACCAGCGGGTCGGCCGCCAGCCGGTGCACGGCGGCGTCCCCGGTCGCGGCCCGGCTGATCGCCACCACCTGCTCCAGGCCGGCGCCGTAGAACCGCATCAGCAGCCGCACCAGCTCCTCGCCGGCCGTCCGGGCCGAGGGATCGAGCCCGTCGAGCACCTGCTCGAGGCGCTCCGCGACGTGCGCGGGGTCCTGTTGGTCGGACTGTGCTGTCATCAGACGGCGTTCAGCGAGCCGGGGGAGTGCGTGACCTGCCGGTCCACGCCGCCGCCGTACATGTGCACGCCGCAGGGCAGGCAGGGGTCGAAGCTGCGCACCGCGCGCATGATGTCGATCCCCTTGAAGTCCTCCCCGCGGGACTCTTCGAAGATCGGCGTGTTCTGCACCGCGTCCTCGTAGGGGCCGGGTGTGCCGAACTGGTCACGCACACTGCCGTTCCACGGCGTCGGCGGGTACGGGTGGTAGTTCGCGATCTTCCCGTCCCGGATCACCATGTGGTGCGAGAGCACCCCGCGCACGGCCTCGGTGAACCCGCAGCTCACCGCCTCGTCCGGCACGGTGAACTTCTCCCAGGTCTTCGAGTTCCCGCCACGGACCTCGGCGAGCGCCTTCTCGACGAAGTGCAGTGCGACGCCGGCGGCGTAGGCCTGGAAGTAGGTGCGGGCCCGGTTGCGCTCCAGCGCGTTGGACAGCGGCGCGCCCGTCGAGTCCTTCGGCGGCATCCACTCGAAGCTCACCTCGGGCTTCAGCGCGGTGCGCGGCAGGTTGATCACCACGCTGTAGCCGGTGGAGCGGACGAACTCGGTGTTCACCTGCCCGGCCAGCGCGGTCGGCCAGAGCCGGGCGATCGGGCCGCCGCCGGTGTCCAGCGGCAGGAAGTCCTTCCCGTCGAACCAGCGCGGGGACATCGTCCAGGAGTACTTGTCGTCGAAGTCGCGCTTCTGCGGCTCCGGGATCGTGTGCTGGTTCCACGGGTGCCGCATGTCCACCGGGTTGCCCAGCGGGTCGGTCCGCACGAACGGCTCCTGATCCACCCAGTCCCGGTAGAAGGAGTGCCCGAGCAGGATCCGGATCCCGAGGTTGATCTCGACGAGGTCGGTGGTGACCAGGTTGCCGTCCACCACGATGCCCGGGGTCACGAACATCTTCCGGCCCCAGTTCGTCATGGTCCGGTAGTCGAAGTCGCAGTGCTCCGGGTCGTTGAGCGAGCCCCAGCAGCCCAGCAGCACCCGGCGGCGGCCGACCTCCTCGTAGCCGGGCAGCGCGACGTACATGAAGTCGAACAGGTCGTCGTGCATCGGGACGACCTTCTTCATGAACTCCACGTACCGCATCAGGCGCGTGTAGTAGTCCGTGAACAGCTGGATGGTGGCGTGCGTGCCGACCCCGCCCGGGTAGAGCGTGGAGGGGTGCACGTGCCGGCCCTCCATCAGGCAGAACATCTCCCGGGTGTAGCGGCTGACCTGCAGCGCCTCCCGGTAGAACTCGCCGGTGAACGGGTTCAGCGCGCGCATGATGTCGCCGACGGTCCGGTACCCGTGCGCCGCGCCGCGCGGGGCCTCGGTGGCGTTCGCCAGCTCCAGCACCCCGGGGTTGGTCTCCGCGATCATCTTCTCGCAGTAGTCCACCCCGACCAGGTTCTCCTGGTAGATGTTGTGGTCGAACATGTACTCGGCGGCCTCGCCGAGGTTGATGATCCACTCACCGAGGTGCGGCGGCCGGACGCCGTAGGCCATGTTCTGGTTGTAGACCGAGCAGGTCGCGTGGTTGTCCCCGCAGATCCCGCAGATCCGGCTGGTGATGAAGTGCGCGTCCCGCGGGTCCTTGCCCTTCATGAAGATCGAGTAACCGCGGAAGATCGACGACGTGGAGTGGCACTCGGCCACCCGCCGGTTCGGGAAATCGATCTTCGTGTAGATCCCGAGCGAGCCGACGATCCGGGTGATCGGGTCCCAGGACATCTCGGTGAGGCCGGTGGTGTCCTCACCGGCCTTCGCGTGCTGCGGTTCGGTGGCGGTCATCGGTTCACCAGACCTTCGAGTAGCCGGTGGTCAGCTCGCGACCCCTGTGCCGCCACTTCGGCTCGGCGTCGAGCTTCTTCTCGGTGATCTTGCGGAGGCGGGTCATCACGCTGCCGACCGCCTTGCTGGTGGTGCCCGAGACCAGCGATCCGGGAGGCGTGTCCATGAACGGCATGAACTTGTCCGGGAAGCCGGGCATCGTGCACCCGATGCAGATGCCGCCCACGTTCGGGCAGCCGCCCACCCCGTTCATCCAGCCGCGCTTGGGCACGTTGCATTTGACCACCGGGCCCCAGCAGCCGAGCTTGACGATGCACTCCGGCTGGCCGTACTCGGTGGCGAACTGGCCCTGCTCGTAGTAGCCACCGCGGTCGCAGCCCTCGTGCACGGTGTGGCCGAACAGCCAGGTCGGACGCAGCGCGTCGTCCAGCGGGATCATCGGTGCGGCCCCGGTGGCCTGGTAGAGCAGGTAGAGGATCGTCTCGGACAGGTTGTCCGGGTGGGTCGGGCACCCGGGCACGCAGACGATCGGGAGCCCGGCGTGCGATTTCCAGTTCCACCCCAGGTAGTCCGGCACCCCCATGGCGCCGGTCGGGTTGCCGGCCATCGCGTGGATCCCGCCGTAGGTGGCGCAGGTGCCCGCGGCGAGGATCGCCAGCGCCTTCGGCGCGAGCCGGTCCAGCCACTCGCTGGTGGTGATCGGCTGGCCGGTCACCGGGTTGTTGCCGAACCCGCACCAGTAGCCCTCGGGTTTGATCGCCTCGTTCGGGATCGACCCCTCGACGACGAGCACGAACGGGTCCAGCTCGCCGCGCTCGGCCCGGAAGAAGTTCTCCAGGAAGTCGTCCTTGCTGCCGGTCGGGCCGGCCTCGAAGTCGATCAGCGGCCAGTGCACGGCCACCCGCGGCAGGCCGGGCAGCGCGCCGAGCGCGATCTCCTCGATGCTGGGCTGGGTGGCCGCCGTGAGCGCGACGGAGTCCCCGTCACAGCTCAACCCGGCGTTGATCCAGAGGATGTGCACCGGGGCATCGGCCGCCCCGTCCTGACCGGACTCGTCGGGTGCCGCGTTCGGTTCTGACATGAATGGCCCGCCTCGGGATGTGTGGTGGGAGTCACGTGGGATCACGTTGTAGCTACCTTGGGCCGTGCGGTGTAAGTGGCCCGGACAGCTAGGTGCGCCGGCACAGGGTGTCCACGACACCTACCGGCGCGGCTCCCCGGAGGGGGCGCGGGGGTGGATCTGCGGCCCGGTGACCGCGCAGTGCCGCAGGGGAGCGCGGCCCCGGGCCGGCGCGGCGTGGAGCGGACCGCGGATCAGGGCGAAGGCCAGCAGGGCGCCGGCCGCCAGCAGCCCGACGGACAGCCCGATCGCGCTGCGGAACCCGGCGGCGAGGGCGGTCGGGTCGGTGTAGTCGTCACCGGTCAGCCCGACCGCTGCCGGCACCACGGCGACCGCGAGCAGCCCGGCGGCGCGGGCGATGGCGTTGTTCACCCCGGAGGCGACCCCGGCGTGCCGGTCCTCGGCGGAGTCGAGGACGGTGGCGGTCAGCGGCGCGACCATGGCGGACAGCCCGAGTCCGAACACCAGCATCGCGGGCAGCACGTCGAACACGTAGGACGCATCGGCGTCGACGCGCAGCAGCAACAACATGCCCGTGGCGGCGACGAGGAGACCCGCGGTGATCGGCGTCCGTGGGCCGATCCGCGCGGCCAGCGCGCCGGCGCGTGCGGAGAACAGCAGCATCAGCGCGGTCACCGGCAGCAGCGCGGTGCCCGCTGCCAGCGGGCTGAACCCGGCCACGACCTGGAGCTGGAGCACCAGCAGCAGGAACACCACGCCCATCGCCGCGTACACGACCAGGGTGACCAGGTTCGTCGCGGTGAACCGCGTGTCGGCGAACAGGTCACCGGGCACCAGCGGGTGGCGGGAGCGCCGTTCGACGAGCACGAACAACCCCAGCGCGGCGAGCCCGGCCGTGGCGGTGCCGAGCACCAGCGGATCCGGGCCGCTCTCTCCGGCCGCGGTCAGCGCCCAGGTCAGCGCGCCCAGTCCGAGTACCGCCAGCAGGGTGCCGGCCACGTCGAGCTGTGGGGCGGCCCGCGGGTCGCGGGTCTCCGGGACGTGGCGCAGCGCGACGGCCACGATCACGACCGCGAACGGCACGTTGATCAGGAACACCGCCCGCCAGCTCCATTCCACCAGCCAGCCGCCCACGAACGGGCCGATCGCTCCGGCGACCCCGCCGAGCCCGGACCACGCCCCGACCGCCGCCGCCCGGTCCGGCCCCGAGAACGACGCGGAGATGATCGCCAGACTTCCCGGGGTCAGCAGCGCCCCGCCGACGCCCTGCAGGGCGCGGGCGGCGACCAGGGCCTCGATGTTCCAGGCCAACCCGCACACCAGCGATGCCGCGGCGAACCACACCACCCCGATCAGGAACACCCGGCGCCGCCCGAACCGGTCGCCGAGCGAGCCGCCCAGCAGGATCAGGCCGGCCAGGGTCAGGGTGTAGGCGTTGATCGTCCACTGCAGCCCGGCGAAGCCCGCCCCGAGGTCGGTGCCGATCCGCGGCAGGGCGACGTTGACCACGGTGGCGTCCAGCATCGCCAGACCGGACCCCAGCACCGTGGTCAGCAGTACCCACCGGCCCCGCGCGGTGCCCATCCGGATCCCCGTCTCCGGACCGGACGCTCGGTGGGGGGAGGGCTCGGTCACGGGGCCTCCCCGGGAGAACGACCGGACAGCGGAGGCCCGAACGTACCCGCCGGAACCCACCCGATGCGGGTGTGAACCGCGTCATAGTGGGAACGCGGAGTTCCCATTCGAGCGAAATTCGGAGGCGGGCGATGACGAACGACGACCGGCCCGGTGCGGCCGACATGCCGGGCGGGGGCGCCAGCAGGGGCCCCGAGCACGGCGGCGACGACCCGCCGCGCGACCCGCTGGCGGAGAGCAGGGGAGACGACACGGCGAACTCGGCGGGGCAGGCCGAGGGTGTGCACCGGGCGTTCGACGCGAGCTACGCCCCCGAGCCCGGCTCGGACCGTCCCATCTCGGAGGAGGAGCGCACCGGTACCTCGGCGGTGGACACCCGGCCCGAGCCCGCGCTGGGGGTGGGCGAGCACCTGACGGCCGGAGCCGAGGACCTGGCCCCGGACCGTGACGACGCCGAGGAGAAGGGTCGGAGCGACCGGCCGGCCGGCGAGGCGAACCCCGAGGGCTCCGGCATCTGACGTACCGCCCCGACTCCGTGTGACGCGGCTCAACCGGCGACCTCACAGTCAGTGCTGACTGTTTCTGTTACCGTCGGACCGGACGGCGCACCGGGCGCCGGACACCCGTCGCGAGGGAGCGTGGGACGTGCGAGACGCAGTCATCGTGGAGGCCGTGCGCACACCGGTCGGCAAGCGCAAGGGCGGTCTGGCCGGGGTGCACCCGACCGACCTGTCCGCACATGTGCTGAAGACCGTCGTCGAGCGGGCCGGCGTGGACGCCGCCGAGGTCGAGGACGTCATCTGGGGCTGCGTGTCCCAGGCCGGCGAGCAGACCTTCGACATCGGCCGCAGTGCGGTGCTGGCCGCCGGGTTCCCGGAGACCGTGACCGGCGTGACCGTGGACCGCCAGTGCGGGTCCAGCCAGCAGTCGGTGCACTTCGCCGCGGCCGGGCTGATCGCCGGCCAGTACGACGTCGCCGTCGCCGGTGGGGTCGAGTCGATGACCCGGGTGCCGATGGGCTCCGCGTTGATGGAGCAGAACCCGTTCGGCGGGGCGTTCATGGAGCGCTACGGCGCGTTCCCGAACCAGGGCGTCGGCGCCGAGATGATCTCCGAGAAGTGGGGCTTCTCGCGGACCCAGCTCGACGAGTTCGCCCTGTTCTCGCACGAGCGCGCCGCGGCCGCACAGGACGACGGCCGGTTCGACGCCCAGATCGCCCCGATCGCGGACGTGAGCGCCGACGAGGGCGTCCGCCGTGGCGGCACCATGGAGGGCCTGGCGCAGCTGAAGACGGTGTTCAAGGACGCAGACCAGGGCGGCACCATCCACGCGGGCAACTCCTCGCAGATCTCCGACGGCTCCGCCGCGCTGCTCATGATGACCAGCGAGAAGGCCAAGGAGCTGGGGCTGACCCCGATCGCGCGGGTGCACACCGCGGTCCTCGCCGGTGCCGACCCGGTGATCATGCTGACGGCACCGATCCCGGCCACCGAGAAGGCACTCACGAAGTCCGGCCTGTCGCCGTCCGAGATCGGCGCGTTCGAGGTCAACGAGGCGTTCGCGCCGGTGCCGCTGGCCTGGCTGGCCGACATCGCAGGCGACGACGCCGCGGTCGCGGAGCGGGTCAACCCCAACGGCGGCGCGATCGCGCTCGGCCACCCGCTCGGCGGGTCCGGCGCCCGGATCATGACCACCCTGGTGCACCACATGCGGGACAACGGCATCCGCTACGGACTGCAGACCATGTGCGAGGGCGGCGGGCAGGCCAACGCCACCATCCTCGAGCTGCTCTGAGGCCGCCGTGCCGCAGCATCTGCACTGACCCGCTCCCCTACCCGTGAGGACCACTATGGACATCAATGGCTCCGTCGCCGTCGTCACCGGCGGCGCGTCCGGACTCGGCCTCGCCACCACCGAGCGCCTCGTCGAGAACGGGGCGAAGGTCGTCATCATCGACCTGCCCTCGTCGCAGGGCGAGGCCGTCGCCGACAAGCTGGGTGATGCCGTCCGCTTCGTCGCGGCCGACGTGACGAACGAGGAGCAGGTGAGCGCCGCGCTGGACGCCGCCGAGGAGCTCGGCACGGTCCGCGTCGCCGTCAACTGCGCCGGCATCGGCAACGCCGCGAAGACCTACGGCAAGAAGGGCCCGTTCCCGCTCGACGGGTTCACCAAGGTCATCAACGTGAACCTGATCGGGACGTTCAACGTGATCCGGCTGGCCGCCGAGCGGATCGCCAAGGCCGAGCCGCAGGACGGCGACCGCGGCGTGGTCATCAACACCGCCTCGGTCGCGGCGTTCGAGGGCCAGATCGGGCAGGCCGCGTACTCGGCGTCCAAGGGCGGCATCGTCGGCATGACGCTGCCGATCGCCCGCGACCTGGCCGACCTGGGCATCCGGGTGTGCACCATCGCGCCGGGACTGTTCGAGACCCCGCTGCTCGGCGCGCTGCCCGAGGACCTCAAGGCCTCGCTGGGTACCCAGGTCCCGCACCCGTCGCGGCTGGGCCAGCCGGCCGAGTACGCGAAGCTGGCCGCGCAGATCGTCGAGAACCCGATGCTCAACGGCGAGACCATCCGCCTCGACGGCGCGATCCGGATGCAGCCGCGATAGCCGGAAGGCGAGAGGGGAGGCGGGCGCGGTGAAGCGCACGCTCTACGAATCCGACCACGAGGACTTCCGCGAGGCCTTCCGGGCCTTCGTCGAGAAGGAGATCGTCCCGAACGAGCAGCAGTGGGAACGCGACGGGATCGTGTCCCGCGAGCTGTTCACCACCGCGGGCCGCAACGGGTTCCTCGGGATGGACGTGCCGGAGGCCTACGGCGGTGGTGGGGTACCGGACTTCCGGTTCAACGCGGTCATCGCCGAGGAGCTGATGCGCTCCGGCGCGGCGGCCTCCGGGCTGGGCCTGACCCTGCACAACGACATCGTGCTGCCCTACCTGCTCGCCTACTGCTCGGAGGAGCAGAAGCAGCGCTGGCTGCCTGGCGTGGTGAGCGGGGAGAAGATCCTCGCCATCGCGATGACCGAGCCGGGGATCGGGTCGGACCTGGCGTCGATGTCGACGACCGCGGTGCGCGAGGGTGAGCACTACGTCGTCAACGGGGCGAAGACGTTCATCACCAACGGCGTCAACGCGGACCTGCTGATCATCGCGGTGAAGACCGACCCGACGCAGAAGCACAAGGGCATGAGCCTGCTGATGCTCGAGCGCGGGATGGCGGGGTTCGAGCGCGGGCGCAACCTGGACAAGCTGGGCCAGCACGCGCAGGACACGGCCGAGCTGTCGTTCACCGACGTGCAGGTGCCGGTGGGGAACCTGCTGGGCCCGGACGAGGGCCAGGGCTTCATGCAACTGGTGCAGAACCTCCCGCAGGAGAGGTTGTCGATCGCCGTCGCGGGCGTCTCCGGGGCGCGCACCGCGCTGACCCAGACGCTGGAGTACGTCAAGGAGCGCACGGCGTTCGGCTCGCCGATCGGCTCGTTCCAGAACTCCAGGTTCGTGCTGGCCGAGCTGGACACCGAGATCGACATCGCGGAGCACTACGTCGACGACTGCGTGCGCGCGCTGAACGCCGGCGAGCTCACCGCGGTGGACGCCTCGAAGGCCAAGTACTGGTGCACCGAGCTGCAGGGCAAGGTCGTCGACAAGTGCCTGCAGCTGCACGGCGGGTACGGGTACATGAACGAGTACCCGATCGCGAAGGCCTACGCCGACGCCCGGATCACCCGGATCTACGGTGGGACCACCGAGATCATGAAGGAGGTGATCGGCCGGGGGCTCGGACTCTAGGCCGGTCATGACCACCGAACGCACGCCGGTCACCAGGACCCGGGCGCAGCGGTCCGAGGACAGCCGCGCCCGGATCCTGGACGCCGCCGTGGCCTGCCTGATCGAGGGTGGCTACTCCGGCGCGACCACGCTGACCATCCAGTCCTCGGCCGCGGTGTCGCGGGGGAGGCTGCTGCACCACTTCCCGTCCCGGGACCGGTTGCTGGTCGCGGCGGCGCAGCACCTGGCCGTCAAGCGGGTCGCCGACACCGAGGAACGGGTCCGGCGGGTGGTGGAGCAGGACCCGCCCGCCGACGCCTTCCAGCGGGCCGACCGGGTGATCGAGCTGCTCTGGGAGAGCTTCTCCGAGCCGCACTTCTGGGCGTCGATCGAGCTGTGGACGGCGGCCCGGGTGAACGGGGAGATCGCCGAGGTGCTGCGGCCGGAGGAGCGCCGGCTCGGTGCCGCGATCCGGGCGTCGATGGCCCGGATGTTCGGTGACGAGCTGGCCTCCCGGCCGCGGTTCAAGCAGCTGCGCGACCTGCTCCTCACCTCGATGCGCGGGACGTCGATGACCTACACGTTCGACCCGCGCGACCCGGGCGGGGACAGCATGCTCGCGCAGTGGAAGGACCTCGCCCGGGTGCTGCTGAAGGCCTGAGGGCTCGGTGGAACTCGGCTCGGCGGGCTCGCGCGCTCAGGTGCCGAAGCGCAGTCCGAGCGGCGGTGTCGCCGATTCCGGGTGCGGCGCGGGCCCGGGCGGCGCCGGGCGGACCCGGACCTGGTTGCGGCCGCCGTGCTTGGCCTCGTAGAGCGCGGCGTCGGCCGCGGCCAGCAGGCCGTCCAGCCCGTCGCCGTGCTCGGGCGAGGCGGCCACGCCGATCGACACCGACAGGCCGCCGATCGTGCCGCCCGCGCTGGGCGCCTCGACCGCCAGCGCCTCCACGCTGGCCCGGATCCGCTCGGCCACCTCGCGGGCCCGGCCGAACACCACGTCGTCCGGGCGCAGCCCGCCGAGCGCGACGACGAACTCCTCGCCACCGAACCGGCCCGCGTGGTCCTGTTCGCGGACCTCGCTGCCCAGGACGCCGGCCACCGCGGCCAGCACGTCGTCGCCGGCCAGGTGGCCGTGCCGGTCGTTGACGGCCTTGAAGTGGTCGAGGTCGAGGATCAGCACCGCGACGGCCCGGCCGGTGTGCCGGGCACGGTCGAGCAGCTGCTGGGTGCGCCAGCGCCACGCGGCCGGGTTCAGCAGCCCGGTCTTCGCGTCGGTGTCGACCCGTTGTTCGAGCTGGCGGACCAGCGTGGTCTGTTCCAGGACCAGCAGCGGCAGCACCGCCAGCAGCACCAGCCAGGGTGTGGTGTTCGCGATGATCACCGCTACCAGCCCGCCGAGCGACAGCGTGGAGAACTCCAGGAGGATCTCGCCGCCGAGCAGGATCGTGAGGAACCGCGAGCCGGGCCGGGACAGCCGGATCACCGCCACCACCAGCACCGTGTTCACCAGGGTGTAGGCGACGAGCGCACCGAGCACGACGGTGGCGTCCCGGGCGTCGCCGTAGCCGGGTTGCGCCGGTGTGCTCCCGAGCAGCCGCACGGCGGCGACCACGTGCACCGCGAGCACCACGGTGGCGGCGCTGAACACGTGCCGGTGCAGCGGCGTCCCCGCGGGGCGCGAGACCCGCAGGTAGAGGTGCAGGTAGACGACCACGACCAGCGCGGTCGCCGGCAGCGGCGGGAGCAGCAGCGCGGCCGAGAACGTCCAGACCGAGGTCATGTTGATGTAGCGGGTCTCGGCGATGCGGCGCCGGATCCGCTCCGCGTTCAGCGACATCTCGGCGTGCCCGACCGCGACCGCGGCCAGCAACCCCACCAGCAGCAGCTGCCGATCGTCCGGGAGCGGGGCGAGCACGGCACCGGCGAGGACCGCACCGAGCGTGGCGAGCTCGACGGCGGCGACCAGCGCGACGGCGGCGGCCGGCAGCGACCGGGATCCGGCGGTGGACGAGCGGCGCGACCGCGTCGCCGGTCCCGCCTGGTCTCCCGCAGTCATCCCGTCCCCGCTCGACGTCACCGCTCCTCACCGAAGGGTCAGGTTACCTGCGGGTACGGAGAGCGGAGCTATCGATGTCGTCGGGCGGGCCTCGGCGCGGCGAACGGTGCGTCCGGCACGACGAGCGCCTCAAGGGCCGCTCAAGTCCTGACACTCCGTGCTCGTCGGGTTACCGTGGGCAGCAGCGTCAGTCGATCGCGTGAACACGACTGCGCAGCGGACACCGTACGTCCGCTCCGGCGGGCCGGTGCGGTGGGAATGGTCGTCGTCGTCACACGAGGGGGTGTCGTCGTGCGCAACTGGGAGTGGTGAACCTCAGTCGTCCGGCGGGGGATCGAGGGTCGCCGGCGCCCGGCTGCTCTCGATCTTCCGCGCCGTCCCGCGGGTGGCTCGCCGATCTGGACGGTCCGCCGGAGCTGCTCGGGCGGCTGCGCGCCGACGTGCCCCCCGGCATGCCGGCTGCTGGTGCCCGCGCACGCCGACCTCGGCGCCGAGCATCTGCTCGCCGACGGTGACCGGATCACCGGCGTGCTCGACTGGTCGGACACCGCGGTCACCGATCCCGCCGCCTACGGCCCGGTCGACGCCGCCACCCGGCGGCGGGTCGTCTTCTTCGCGCGCGCCGGCGCGCCGGAGGATTGCAAATGCGATTCACGACACGTCCGTTCAGCCGGTAGTCGGTACACCCGGACGAGTGAGGCGATCATCAAGTCCCCGCTGCGACCTGCAACGACGAGGTCCCGGTGCCGGCGTGTCGGGATCACCCCCTAGGCGGGACGCCGCCGTCCGTGCTGCAGTTAGCCTGGCCTTATCTGAGGCTTGGCGATGTAGACGGAAGGACAGTGATGGCGACTCCGGCGAACGCACACCCCCGGCCCGACCAGGAGGTCCTCGACGTCGTCGGCGTCGGGTTCGGACCGTCCAACGTCGGCGTCGCGATCGCCGTGCTGGAGCACAACGCGTCGGTTCCCGCGGCGCGCAGGCTGACCGCCCGGTTCGTCGAGCACCAGGAGTCGTTCGGCTGGCACCGGGGCATGCTGCTCGAGGACGCCACCATGCAGGTGTCCTACCTCAAGGATCTGGTCACGCAGCGCAACCCGACCAGCTCATTCACCTTCCTGTCCTACCTGCACGACCGGGAGCGACTGGCCGACTTCATCAACTACGGCAGCAGCTTCCCGACCCGCCGGGAGTTCCACGACTACCTGGAGTGGGCCGCGGCGCGGGCCGAGCGGCTGGGCGACGGCACCGGCGGCAACGTCGGTGTCGACTACGGCCGCGAGGTCGTCGAGGTCGTCCCCGTGCGCGACGGCGACGGTGAGGTCGAGCTGCTGGAGGTCGTGGTGCGCCACGGCGACCGGACCGAGCGGCTGCGCGCCCGCAACGTCGTGCTGGCCACCGGGCTGGCGCCGACGTTGCCGCGCGGCATCACCACCGGCAACCGCGTCTGGCACAACCGCGACCTGCTGTTCCGCACCCGGGAGCTGGCCGGGACCGAACCGGCCCGGTTCGCCGTCGTCGGTGCCGGGCAGAGCGCCGCCGAGACCGTCGACCACCTGCACCGCACGTTCCCCGAGGCCGAGGTGCACGCGGTGTTCGCCCGCTACGGCTACAGCCCGGCCGACGACAGCTCGTTCGCCAACCGGATCTTCGACCCGTCCGCTGTGGACGATTTCTACACCGCCCCGGACGGGGTCAAGGAGATGATCCTCGGCTACCACGCGAACACGAACTACTCGGTCGTCGACCCGGAGCTCATCGAGGGTCTCTACCGGAAGCACTACCACGAGCGGGTCGCCGGGACCGAGCGGCTGAAGTTCCGCAACGTGTCCCGGGTGGCCGACGTCGTCGACGTCGGGGACCGGGTCGAGCTGGCCGTCGAGTCGTTGATCGACGGCTCCCGCGAGGTGATCACCGCCGACGCCGTCGTCTACGCGACCGGTTACCAGGCCGCCGACCCGCTCCGGCTGCTCGGCGGCGGGCTGCCCGAGGCCTGCGCGCGGGACGTCTCCGGCCGGCTCGACGTGCGCCGCGACTACCGGGTCGGCACCACCGCGCTGGCCGACGGAGCCGCGGTCCGGGCCGGGCTCTACCTGCAGGGCCCTACCGAGCACACGCACGGCATCACCTCGACGCTGCTGTCCAACATCGCCGTCCGTTCCGGCGAGGTCGTCGCCTCGCTGGCCGGGCTCGGTGCCCCCGGCGGGACCGAGGTCCCGGCCGGCGCCGGCACCCCCGCCGCGGTCTGACCCGCCCACGATCGCACCGTCCACCCGCACCTTCTGCCAGGGAGAACCCGTGTCCACCAACCCCTTCGACGACCCCGACGGCACCTTCTACGCGCTGGTGAACGACGAGGGCCAGTACTCGCTCTGGCCGGCGTTCGCCGAGGTCCCGGCCGGCTGGACGGTCAGCCACGGACCGGCCGACAAGCCGTCCTGCCTGGAACACGTCGAGCAGCACTGGACCGACCTGCGCCCGCGCAGCCTGCGCGAGCGCACCGGCTGACCGCAGCGCCGCGCCGCCCGAGACCCCGCGCCGCCCGAGACCCCGCGCCGCCCGAGACCCCGCGCCGCCCGAGACCCCGCGCCGCCCGAGACCCCGCGCCGCCCGAGACACCGCGCCGCCCGAGACACCGCGCCGCCCGAGACACCGCGCCGAGCAGGAGCCGACCGTGACCCGCACGCTGCCGTCCCCGTCCGCGAGCCCGTCGAACAGCCTCGCCACCTGGCCCGAGCTGTTCGCAGAACGGGTGGCCGCGGCCCCGGACGCGGTCGCCGTCGTCTGTGGTGACTCCTCGCTCACCTACGCCGAGCTGGATGCGTTTACCGCGCGGCTGGCGTCGGTGCTGGTGGCGCGCGGGGCGGGCCCGGAGACCCTGGTCGCGCTGGCCGTGCCGCGCGGGATCGACCTGGTCGTCGCGCAGGTGGCGATCCTGCGTTCCGGCGCGGCCTACCTGCCGGTGGACCCGGACCAGCCGTCCGCCCGGACCGGGCAGGTGCTCGACGACGCCCGGCCCGCCCTGCTGCTGAGCACCCGCGAGGTCGCCGCTGAGCTGCCCGGTGAGCTGCCCGCGGTGCTGCTCGACGACGACGCCGACCGGGCCGGGATCGCTGCCGCCGCACCCGCCACGACGACCGGCATCGACCACCGGTCGGCCGCCTACGTGATCCACACGTCCGGCTCGACCGGCCGGCCGAAGGGTGTGGTGCTGACCCACGCCGGCGTCGCCGGGCTCGTCGCCACCCAGACCGAGCGCCTCGGCGTCGGCCCGGCCGACCGGGTCCTCGGGTTCGCCTCGACCGGGTTCGACGTCGCGTTCTGGGAGCTGTGCATGGCGCTGCTCTCCGGCGGGCGGCTGGTGCTGGTGCCCACCGAGCTGCGGCTGCCCGGCCCGGAGCTGGCGGACTACGCCCGCGACCACGGCGTGACCGTGATGGCGCTGCCGCCGGCGTTGCTGGCCGCGCTGCCGCCGGACGTCGACCTGCCCCGGGCCACCCTGCTCGCGGGCACCGAGCGGGTCTCGCCGGAGCTGGTCGCACGCTGGGGCCGGGACCGGCGGATGGTCAACGCCTACGGCCCGACCGAGGCGACGGTGAACTCCACCCTCGGCGAGTGCGACCCGGCCCGGACCGGGACGACGGTGCCGATCGGCGTCCCGGACCCGATGACGACCGCGCATGTGCTCGGCCCGGACCTGCGCCCGGTCGACGAGGGCGATCCCGGCGAGCTCTACCTGGGCGGGCCCGGCCTGGCACGGGGTTACCTGAACCGGCCCGGCCAGACCGCGGACCGGTTCGTCGCCGATCCGTTCGGCGCGCCGGGGGAGCGGCTGTACCGCACCGGCGACCTGGTCCGACAGGACGAGGCCGGCGAGCTGGAGTTCCTCGGCCGCGCCGATGACCAGCTCAAGGTCCGCGGGTACCGGATCGAGCCGGGGGAGATCGAGTCGGTGCTGCGCGCGCACCCACACGTGGCCGATGCCGTCGTCGGGGTGCACGAGCCCGCGCCGGGGGACCGGCGGCTGGCCGCGTGGGCGGTGCCTGCGCGCGACGCCGGGGACGGCTCCGAGCAGGTCACCGCCTGGAAGGACGTGCACGAGCTGCTCTACGCGGCGACCTCGGCCCCGGACGGCGACCCGACCGGCTACGAGGGCGGCTTCGCCGGCTGGAACTCCACCTACGACGGCACCGCCATCCCGCGCGACGACATGCGCGCCTGGCGGGACGCCACCGTCGAGCGGATCCACGCGCTCGGCCCGGGCCGGGTCCTGGAGCTCGGCGTCGGCAACGGGTTGCTGCTCGCCGAGCTGGCCGGCGGCCCGGACTGCCCGCGTTACGTCGGCACCGACCTCTCCGCCGAGGCCGTCGCCGCGCTCGGCCGGTGGGTGGACGCGCGGCCGGAGCTGCGCGACCTCGTCGAGCTGCACGCCGCCGCCGCGCACGAGCTCGACGGCGTCGACGGGCCGTTCGACACCATTGTGATCAACTCGGTGGCACAGTACTTCCCGGGCCCCGAGTACCTGACCGACGTGCTGCGCCGGGCCGCCGCGCTGCTGGCGCCGGGCGGCGCGATCTTCCTGGGCGACGTCCGGCACGCCGGGCTACTGCGCACGTTCCGGGCCGGGGTGCTCGACGCGCGCCGGCCGCACGCCGACCCGGCCGGCCTGCGCGGCGACCTGGACGCGGCCGTGGCCTGGGAGGGCGAGCTGCTCTGCCACCCGGACTTCTTCGCCGGCCTCGACGGGTTCGCCGACGCCGAGATCCGGATCAAGCGGGCGACCGCGCACGACGAGCTGTCCCGCTACCGCTACGACGTCGTGCTGCGCCCCGACCCCGCCCCGGATGCGGCCGGCACGGACTCCCCCCTCGCAGCGCACCGGCACCCCGCACAGCACGCCACGCAGCCCGCGCCGCGCGGGGACGCCGCGTGCCACGAGCCGGCGGGACGTGCCACCCGGCGGGTGGAGGCGGTCGTGTTGAGTTGGGAGGGGTGCGGGGCGAGCGCCGGGACGCTGACCGAGGCGGTGCGCGGGGCGCTCGGTGTGCGGCCGGACGCGCTGCGCGTCGTCGGGGTCCCGGACCTGCGGTCGGTAGCGGACCGGTCTAGCCGGGCCCGGATCGACGGCGAGCCGGCGCCGGCGTCCGGTGCGGACCCGGAGGAGCTTCTGCGGCTCGGGGAGTCGCTCGGCTACACCGCCGAGGGCACCTGGGGTCCGGAGCCCACCGTCGAGCTCGTCTTCACCCGGCCCGGGGCGACGGCCGGGCCGCTCTACCGGCCGACCGCTGCGGCCGAGCCGGTGCACCGCCCGGCCCCGTTCCGCGACGTCGACGTGCTGGTCGGCGCGCTGCGCGAGCACCTGCGCGGGCAGCTGCCGGAGTGGATGGTCCCCGCCGCGGTGGTCCCGGTGCCGGCGATCCCGGTGCTTGCCAACGGCAAGACCGACCGGGCCGCGCTGCCCACCCCGGACCTGACCGCGCAGGTGCGGGGCACCCGGCCGGGCACCCCGCGCGAGGAGCTGCTCTGCACGTGCGCGTCCGAGGTGCTCGGGGTGCCGGGGCTCGGTGTCGACGACGACTTCTTCGCCCTCGGCGGCGACTCCGTGCTGTCGATCCGGCTGGTCGTGCGGGCCCGCGAGGCCGGCCTGTCGATCACCCCGCGGCAGGTGTTCACGTACCGCACGCCGGGTGCCCTGGCCTCGGTTTGCTCTGCGTACCTCGGCGCAGCGGACGGGGCCGCGGCCGTCGAGCTGGACGACGCGGCCCGCGATGCGCTCGGTGCCCTGGACGGGATCGCGGCCGTCGGACCGGTGTCGCCGTTGCAGGAGGGGTTCTTCTTCCACGCCGCGCTGGACCCCGCCGACACCTCCTACGTGGTGCAGGAGGTGCTCGACCTGACCGCGCCCGACCTCGACCCGGCCGCCGTGCGGGACGCCGTCGCGGACCTTCTGGACCGGCACCCGCAGCTGCGGGCCGGGTTCGCCCAGCGCGCCGACGGCCGCGTCGTGCAGGCCGTCGCCGACCGCGTCACGCTGCCCTGGAGCGAGCACGATCTCACCGGCGGCGCCGACCCGACCCCGGTGCTGGACGCCGAGCGGGCCCGCCCGTTCGACCTGGCGCGCCCGCCGCTGCTGCGGGCCGCGCTGCTGCGCACCGGGCCCGGCCGGGCCCGGCTCGCGCTGACCTTCCAACACGCCGTGCTGGACGGCTGGTCGGTCGCGCTGCTGGTCGGCGAGCTGCACGCGGCCTACTCCGCCCGCCGTGCCGGGACCGCGCCCGGGTCCGACCCGGCCCCGCAGGCGCGGCTGCGCGCCTGGTTCGACCACCTGGCCGCGCTCGACGCCCCGGACGCCCGCGCCGAGGCCCGCGCGGTGTGGGACGCCGAGCTGGCCGGCGCCGAACCGGTCCGGCTGCTGGACGCCCTCCCGGCGCGCGGAGGTGTTCAGAGCAAAGCGATGCCGGAGGGCCACCCCCGCGGCCCGCACGCGACGAAGGTCATCAACCTGGACCGGGCCGCGACCGCCGCGCTGGACCGGGCCGCCCGCGCGCACGACGTCACACCGTCGACGCTGCTGCACACCGCCTGGAGCCTGGTCGTCGGCGACCTCACCGGCGCCCGGGAGGTACTGGTCGGCAGCACCGTGTCCGGCCGGGACGCCGCCGTCGACGGGATCGGCGAAGCCGTCGGCCTGTTCGTGAACACCGTCCCGGTGCGGCTGCGCCGGATCCCCGGCGAGCCGCTGTCGGCGGCGATGCGCCGGATGCAGGCCGGGCGGACCGCGGTGCTCGACCACCCGCAGGTCCGGCTCGCCGACCTGCAGCGCGGCCACGGCGAGCTGTTCGACTCGATCGTCGTGGTGGAGAACTTCCCGGCGCCGGAACCGTCCGGTGGGCAGTTCGAGAGCGGTGACCTCGAGATCGGCGGCCTCGAGATCGGCGACGTCGAGGTGCGGGACGCGGTGCACTACCCGGTCGCCGTCGTCGTCGGGACCGGGCCGGAGACGACGATCACGCTCAAGCACGACCCGCTCCGGGTCGGCCCCGCGACCGCCGACCTGCTGGTGCGGCTGCTGCAGGACCGGATCGACGCCCTCGTCGGCGCCCCGGACCGCGCGCTCGCCGCGCTGCCGGTGCGGGCCGGCGCCGAACCGGCGGCCGGGCCGACCCGTCCGCTCGACACCCGCACGCTGGCCGAACGGGTCGCCGACGGCCTGGCCCGGGATCCGGGCGCGACCGCCGTCGTCGCCCCGGACGGCGAGCTCACCGCGGCCGAGCTGGACCGGCGCTCGGCGGCGCTGGCCGGGGCGCTGCGCGAGCGCGGTGCCGGCGGCGTGGTGGGCGTCGCGGTACCCCGCTCGACGGAGCTGATGGTGGCGCTGCTCGGGGTCGTCCGGGCCGGTGCAGCCTACCTGCCGCTGGACCCGGAGCACCCCGCCGAGCGGCTGGCCCACATCGCCGGCGACGCCGGAGTCGGCACGGTTCTCGTCGACAGCGGGCTCGTCGGCAGCGGGGACGACCCGCTGCCGGAGCTGCCCGGCGTCACCCGGCTCGCCGTCGCCGATCTCGCGGCCGGCTCGGTGCCGGCCCGGCTGCCCGTCCCGGACCCGGACGACGCCGCCTACCTGATCTACACCTCCGGCTCGACCGGCCGGCCGAAGGGCGTCGTGGTCAGCCACCGCGCGATCGGCAACCGGCTGGACTGGATGCAGGACGCCTACCCGTTGGGCGCCGACGACCGGGTGCTGCAGAAGACCCCGGCCGGGTTCGACGTCTCGGTGTGGGAGTTCTTCTGGGGCCCCGCGCAGGGCGCGACGACCGTGCTGGCCCGCTCCGGCGGGCACCGCGACCCCGAATACCTCGCGGACCTGGTCCGCGACGAGCGGGTCACCACGATGCACTTCGTGCCCTCGATGCTGGAGGGGTTCCTGGCCGCCGAGCGGGTCACCGCCGACCCGTCGTGGGCCGCCCCGCTGCGTCGGGTGTTCTGCTCCGGCGAGGCGCTGCCCGCCGCGGCGGCCCGGCGCTGGCACGAGCTGACCGGCGTCGCGCTGCACAACCTCTACGGCCCCACCGAGGCGGCCGTCGACGTGACCGCATACCCGGTGCCGGCCGCCCCGGGCGGCACCGTCCCGATCGGGGCGCCGGTGGCCAACACCCGCACCCACGTGCTCGACGGGTGCCTGCGCCCGGTCCCGGACGGCGTCCCCGGCGAGCTGTACCTGGCCGGGGTGCAGCTGGCCCGCGGCTACCACGCCCGGGCCGGGCTGACCGCGGACCGGTTCGTCGCCGACCCGTTCGGGGCGCCGGGGGAGCGGCTCTACCGCACCGGCGATGTCGTGCGCCGGACCGGCGGCGAGCTGGACTACCTGGGCCGCGACGACGGCCAGGTCAAGATCCGCGGACAGCGGATCGAGCTGGGCGAGGTCGAGGCCGGGCTGGGCGCGCTGGACGGCGTCGAGCGCGCCGCGGTCGTCGTCCGCCGGGACGGCCCGGCCCCTGTCCTGGTCGGGTACGCGGTGGGCACCGCGGACGGCGCCGCGTTGCGGGGCGCACTGGCCGCGTGGCTGCCGGAAGCGATGGTGCCGGCGGCCGTCGTCGTGCTCGACGACCTGCCGCTCACCCCGAACGGCAAGCTCGACCGTGCGGCGCTGCCGGCTCCCGGCGCGACACCGGCCGGGCCCGCCCGCGAGCCCGCCACCGAGGCCGAGCGCACTCTGTGCGCCGCGTTCGCCGAGGTACTGGGCCGCGACACGGTCGCTCCGGACGACGACTTCCTCGCCCTCGGCGGCGACTCGATCACCTCGATCGCGGTGTCCTCGCGGGCCCGCCGCGCCGGCCTGGACGTCGGTCCCGCCGCCGTGCTGAGCGGGCGCACCCCGGCCGCCGTCGCGGCCGGGGCGGGGGAGACCGCGGACGCGCTGCCGCCGCTGCCCGCGCCGGAGCCCGGGGTCCCCGAGCGGGTCCGCGAGGTGGCGGGTACGGAGATCGCCGAGGTGTGGCCGCTGTCGCCGCTGCAGGAGGGCCTCTACTTCCACGCCACCCTGGACGGCGCCGAGCACGACGTCTACACCGTCCAGGAGACCGTGGAACTCGACCACGAGCTGGACCTCGACCGGTTCCGCCCCGCCGTCGCGACCATGTTGGAGCGGCACCCCGCACTGCGCGCCGGGTTCACCGATGACGGCCTCGACGAGCCCGTCCAGTTCGTCGCGGAACACCTGGCAGCGGCGGTCGAGCTGGTCGAGGTCGCCTCCGTCGACGAGCTCGACCGGCGCACCGAGGCCGACCGCACCGCACCGATCGACCTCGCCGCGCCGCCGCTGTTCCGGATCACCGTGCTCCGCCACGACGGCCGGGACCGGGTACTGATCCACCGGCACCTGCTGATCTGGGACGGCTGGTCGGCCTGGCTGTTCCTGGAGAACCTGTTCGCCGCCTACGACGGCGAGATCCGCCCGGAACCGGGCGGGAGCTACCGCGACCTGCTGGCCTGGCTCGCCGCCCGCGACCCGGAGCCGGGCCGCGCGGCCTGGCGCACCGCGCTCGCCGGGCTGGACGAGCCGACCCTGGCCGGGCCGGCCCCGGTCACCGAGCCGGGCCCGGTCACCGAGACCCACCTCGACCTCGACGCCGCCACCTCGGCCCGGCTCCGGGAGCTGGCCCGCGACCGCGGCGTCACCCCGAACACCGTGCTGTCCACGGTCTGGGCGCTGGCCCTGGCCGCCGGGACCGGGCGGACCGACGTCGTGTTCGGCACCTCGGTCGCGGGCCGTCCCGCGGCGGTGCCGGACGTCGAGAACGTGATCGGGCTGTTCCTCAACACCGTCCCGGCCCGGGTGGTGCTGCACCCCGGCGAGACCGGTGGCGCGCTGCTGTCCCGGGTGCAGGACGAGCGGCTCGCGCTGCTGCCGCACGAGACCGTCGGGCTGGGGGAGATCCAGCGCCTGGCCGGGCACCGGACCCTGTTCGACACCCTCTACGTCTACCGGCCGGAGGGCGGCGAGCAGCGGATCGCCGAGCTCGGCGAGCGGCACGGGATCACCGGTCTGGAGAACGCCGACGCCACCCACTACCCGCTCACGCTGATCGTCACCCCCGGCGAGCGGTTCCGGATCACGCTGTCGCACACCGTCGGCGACGTCGCCGCCGCGGCCTGGATGGGCCGCGTCGAGCGGCTGCTGTCCGGGCTGCTGGACGCCCCGGACGCCCCGGTCGCGGCGCTCGACCCACTGGCCGGCGCCGAGCGGGCCGCCGTCACCCGGACCCGGGACGGCGGCACCGTCGACCTCGGCGACGACACGATCGCCGACCTGCTCGCCGGGCGGGCCGCGGTCGCCGCGGACGACCTCGCCCTGGTCTCCGGATCTGACCGGCTGACCTACGCCGAGCTGGACGCCGCGGTGAACCGCACCGCCCGGCTGCTGCTGGCCCGCGGCGCCGGCCCGGAGACCGTCGTCGCGCTGGGGCTGCCCCGTTCGCACGAGACGGTGATCGCGCTGTTCGCGATCCTGCGGACCGGGGCGGCCTACCTGCCCCTCGAGCTGGACCACCCGCCCGCCCGGCTGGTCGAGACGATGCGCGACGCCCACCCGGTCGCGTTGCTGAGCACCACCGCCGTCGCACCGACCCTGGCCGGCGCCGGCGTCCCCGCGGTGCGCCTCGACGACCCGGCCACCGCCGACGAGCGGGCCGGGCTCGACGGCGGGCCGCTGACCGACGCCGAGCTGGGCGCGTTCGCACCGGGCACTCCCGGCCGGCTCGACGTGCCCGCCTACGTCATCTACACCTCTGGCTCCACCGGGAAGCCGAAGGGCGTCGTCACCCCGTACCGGGGCCTGACGAACATGCAGCTCAACCACCGCGCGGAGATCTTCGACCCGGTCGTGGCCGACGTCCGGTCCCGGCGCGGCCCGCACGCCCGGCTGCGGGTGGCGCACACCGTGTCGTTCGCCTTCGACATGAGCTGGGAGGAGCTGCTCTGGCTGGTCGAGGGACACGAGGTGCACGTCGCCGACGAGGCACTGCGCCGCGACGCCGAACGCCTGGTCGCCTACTGCGACGCGAACGAGGTCGACGTGGTCAACGTGACCCCGACCTACGCCGCGGCGCTGCTCGAGGGCGGGCTGCTCGCGCGGCGCCCGATGCCGCTGGTGCTGCTCGGCGGCGAGGCGGTGTCCGACGCCGTCTGGACCGCGCTGCGCGACGCCGACGGCGTGCTCGGCTACAACCTCTACGGCCCCACCGAGTACACGATCAACACCCTCGGCGCGGGCACCACCGACTCGGACACCCCCGCGGTCGGCCGGCCGATCACCAACACCACCGCGCACGTCCTGGACGCCTGGCTGCGGCCGGTCCCGGACGGCGTGCCCGGCGAGCTCTACATCGCCGGTGACGGCCTGGCCCGCGGCTACCTGGGCCGCTACGGCCTGACCGCGGACCGGTTCGTCGCCGACCCGTGGGCCCCGGGCGGCCGGATGTACCGCACCGGTGACCTGGTGCGGCGCCGCCCCGGCCCGGACGGGGACGGGATCCTGGACTTCCTCGGCCGCACCGACGACCAGGTCAAGATCCGCGGGCACCGGGTGGAGCCCGGCGAGGTCGCGTCGCTGCTCGACGCCGACCCGGCGGTCGCGCGGGCCGCGGTCGTCGCCGACCGGTCCGGACCCGGCGGGATCGCGAGGCTCGTCGGCTACGTCGTGCCGCAGGGAGCAGGCGACGCGGCCGCCCCGCCGGCCGGAACGGACGGTGCCGCGTCCGGGGGCGTCTCGGACCTGCCGGTACGGCTGCGCGACAGGCTGCGGGACAGGCTGCCCGACCACCTGGTGCCGGCCGCGGTCGTCGTCGTGGACGACCTGCCGCTGACCGTCAACGGCAAGCTCGACACCGGCGCGTTGCCGGCCCCCGACCTGGCCCCGGCCGGCCAGGGCCGCCCGCCGGCGACGCCGGCCGAGGAGACCCTGTGCGGGCTGTTCGCGCAGGTCCTGGAGCTGGAGCGGGTCGGGCCGACCGACGACTTCTTCGACCTGGGCGGGCACTCGCTGCTGGCCACCCGGCTGCTGTCCCGGGCGCGGACCGCGCTCGGCGCCGACATGGCGCTGCGCGACCTGTTCGCCGCACCCACCCCGGAGCTGCTCGCGGCCCGGTCCGGCGCAGCGGGGCCGCAGCAGGCCCGGCCGGAGCTCGTGGCACGGGAGCGTCCGGACACGCTGCCGCTGTCCGCGGCGCAGTCCCGGCTCTGGCTGGTGTCCCAGCACGGCGGCGGGGCGGCCTACAACTTCCCGCTGACCCTGCGGCTGCGGGGCGAGCTCGACACCGCGGCGCTGTCCGCCGCGCTGGACGACGTCGTCGCCCGGCACGAGGCGCTGCGCACCGTCATCGAGGAGGCCGGGCCGCGGCAGCGGATCCTCCCGCCGCCGCGGGTGCCCTTCGCCGTCGTCGACGCGGACACCGACGAGGTCGCCGGGCTGGTCGCGGCGGAGGCCGACCGGCCGTTCGACCTGGCCCGGGACATCCCGATCCGGACCACGGTCCTGCGGCTCGGGGTCACCGAGCATGTGCTGGTGCTGATGCTGCACCACATCGCCACCGACGAGTGGTCGGACCGCCCGCTGCTCGACGACCTCGCCACCGCCTACGCCGCCCGCATCGAGGGCACCGCCCCGGCCTGGGACCCGCTGCCGGTGCAGTACGGCGACCACACGCTCTGGCAGGCCGAGCTGCTCGGTGACCCGGACGACCCGGCGTCGCTCGCACACGACCGGCTCGCCTGGTGGGAGGAGAACCTGGCCGGCGCGCCGGAGGAGATCGAGCTGCCCGCCGACCGGCCGCGCCCGGCCCGCCCGACCTTCGCCGGTGGGCTGGTCGAGGAACGGCTGCCGGCCGCCGTGCGCGACGGGGTGCACGCGCTGGCCCGCGAGCACGGCGCCAGCCCGTTCCTGGTCCTGCACGCCGCGGTCGCGGCGCTGCTGACCCGGCTCGGTGCGGGCACGGACCTGCCGCTCGGCGCCCCGGTGACCGGCCGCACCGACGAGCGGCTGGAGGACCTGGTCGGGTTCTTCGTCGACACCGTGGTGCTGCGCACCGACACCTCCGGCGACCCCACCCCGGCGCAGCTCCTCGCCCGGGTCCGGGACGCCGACCTGGCCGCGTTCGCGCACGCCGAGGTGCCGCACCAGGACGTCGTCGAACGGGTCAACCCACGTCGCGAGCCCGGCCGCAACCCGCTGTTCCAGGTGATGGTGGCGCACCACGCCCGGCCCGGCGGCGAGATCCTGGCCCTGCCCGGGGTGACCGCGACCGAGGAGCCGATCGAGGCGACGACCGCGAAGTTCGACCTGGTCTTCTCCTTCGTCGAGACGGCGGAGGACCTCGCGCTGCATCTGGAGTACTCCACGGAGCGGTTCGACAGGGCCACCGCCGAGGCACTCGCCGCCCGGTTCGCGGCGCTGGCCGCGTCCTTCACCACCGAGCCGGACGCCCCGCTCGGCGGGATCGACCTGCTCACCGCGGACGAGCACCGCGCGCTGACCGACCGCTCCGGGGACCGGGACGCCGGCGGCACGTTCCCCGGCCCGCTGTCCGCGGTGGTCGCCCGGTGGGCGGACGCGACCCCGGACGCCGTCGCGGTCACCGACACCGCGGGCGACCTGTCCTACGCCGACCTGGACGCCCGTGCCGGGGCCGCCGCCGCGCACCTGGCCGCGGCCGGGATCGGGCGGGGCGAGGTCGTCGCCGTCGCGGTCGGGCGGGACGCCGGCCTGGTCGCGACCGTGCTCGGGCTGTGGCGGCTCGGCGCGGTCTGGCTGCCGCTCGACCCCGCGCACCCCGAGGAGCGGATCGCCTTCCAGCTCACCGACGCGGGAGCTCGCGCGCTAGTGGTCGCCGTCGAGTGCGACGACCGGATCCCGCGGGTCGAGGGGCTTCCCCGGCTGCGGCCGGCTCCCGGGGCCTCGGCCGGCGCGCCGGAGCCGGTCGACCTCGGCCCGGACGACCCGGCGTACCTGATCTACACCTCCGGCTCCACCGGCCGGCCGAAGGCGGTGCTGGTGCCGCACGACGGCGTCGGCGTGCTCACCGAGCTGGCCGCCGAGCGGTTCGGCGTCGATGCGGATTCGCGGGTGCTGCAGTTCGCCTCGGCCGGGTTCGACGTCGTCGTGTTCGAGCTGGCGATGGCGCTCGGCGCCGGCGGCCGGCTGGTGATCGCCCCGGACGACGTGCGCACTGCCGGGCCGGAGCTGCCGGCCTTCCTGCACGAGCACGGCGTCACGCACGCCGCGATCCCGCCCGCGCTGCTCGGCGCGTTCGGCCCGGACACCGCGCTGCCCGGCGGGCTGCACGTGCTGGTCGGCACCGAGGCCGTACCGCCGGACCTGGTCGACCGCTGGGCCGGGAGGGTGTCGCTGGTGGTCTGTTACGGGCTCACCGAGGCGACCGTGAACTCCACGCTCTGGGCGGCCCGGCCCGATCGGGACGGCCCCGTCCCGATCGGCGTCCCGGACCCCGGCACCGTGGTCCGGCTGCTCGACGAGCGGCTGAACCCGGTCCCGGACGGCGTCGCGGGGGAGCTGTACGTCGGTGGTCGCGGCCTCGCGCTCGGCTACCGCGGCCGGGCCGGGCTCACCGCGGACCGGTTCGTCGCCGATCCGTGGGGCCCGCCGGGGGCGCGGCTCTACCGCACCGGGGACCGGGCCCGGTGGCACGGCGGGGAGCTGCACTTCCTCGGCCGCACCGACGAGCAGGTCAAGGTCCGCGGGCACCGGGTGGAACCCGGCGAGGTCGCGGCCGTGCTCGCCGACCACGACGACGTGCGGCAGGCCGTCGTCCTCCCGCGCGGCGACGGGCTGGCCGGCTACGTGGTGCCCGAACCCGGCGCCGGTGCGGCCCCGGCGGAGCTGCGTGCGCACGCTGCGGACCGGCTACCGACCGCGCTGGTGCCGGGCGCCGTCGTCGTGCTGGACGGGCCGCTGCCACTCACCCCGAACGGCAAGCTCGACCGGCTCGCCCTGAACCGGCTCCCGCTGCCGGGGGCCGCCGGTTCCGGGGGTGGCGGCACGCCGGAGCAGCGCCGGCTCGCCGGCCTGGTCGGGGAGGTGCTCGGCCTGGACCCGGAGTCCGTCGGCCCGGAGGACGACTTCTTCGCCCTCGGCGGGCACTCGATGGCCGCGATGCGGCTGATCGCCCGGGTGCGGGCCCGGACCGGCGCGGACCTGTCGATGCGCGACGTGTTCGACGCCCCGACCGTCGCCGCGCTCGCCGGCCTCCTCGCGCAGCGGCCCTCGGACCGGCCCGAGCTGGTCGCCGGGCCGCCCGCGGACCCGCGGGGCGAGCCGCTTGCACCGGCGCAGGAGTGGCGCTGGGCCCGGCACCGGGTCGACCCGCGACC
The DNA here is from genome assembly GCF_046546495.1 of Pseudonocardia nantongensis. NCBI lineage: Bacteria > Bacillati > Actinomycetota > Actinomycetes > Pseudonocardiales > Pseudonocardiaceae > Pseudonocardia > Pseudonocardia nantongensis. Next base: position 191,306 of record NZ_JBKGXT010000001.1, read on the forward strand.
GAACCACGCCCTGGTGTTGCGGCCGGACACGCCGTACGACGTCGCGGCGCTGGCCGCGGCGGTGGACGACGTCGTCGACCGGCACGAGCCGCTGCGCACGGTGTTCACCCCCGGCCCGGACACGGCGCTGCGGCTGGTGCGGGACCGGGGCACCGGCCTGGTGGAGAGCGCCCGGCCGGCGTCGGAGCTGGCCCGCGAACCGTTCGACCTGACCGGCGAGCCGCCCTTCCGCGCAGTGCTCACCACCGAGCGGAGCGCAGGCGGAGCGAGCATCGACACCCGCCCGGACGGCGGTCACGAGCTGGTGCTCGTGCTGCACTACCTGGGTGTCGACGAGTGGTCGGTGGTGCCGTTGCTGCGCGACCTCGCCACCGCCTACGACGCCCGCCGCACCGGCCGCGCCCCGCGGTTCACCCCGCTGCCGGTCACCGCGACCGACCACGCCCGCTGGGCGTGCGCGCTCGCCGGTCGGGCCGGTGGGGGACAGCACGACGGGGGACAGCACGACGGGGGCGACCGCTATGCCCGGTCGATCGCGCACTGGCGGGCCGCGCTGGCCGGGGTGCCGGCACCGGTCGACCCGGAGCCGGGAGACCGGTGCGCCGACCGGGCCCCCGAGCCCGGCGTCGCGCGACCGGGCGGTAGGGCCTGTGGCCCGGTAACCGCGGGCCCCGCGACCGGCGACCCGGCGCCTGGCGAGTCGGCCGGCACCGCGCAACCGGGCGCTGCGACCGGTGACCCGGCGACCGGCGCCGCGGAGCCGGACCCGGCGGCGGCCGGGACGGTCGTCGCCGAACTGGACCCGGAGCTGCGCGACGAGCTGGCCGGGCTGGCCCGCCGCGAGCGGTCCGGGCTGTTCACGCTCGTGCAGGCCGCGCTGGCGGTGGCCCTGGCCCGTCGCGGCGCTCCGGTCCCGGTCCCGACGGCGTCGTTCGTCGCCGGGCGCACCGAGGCCGCGCTGACCGACCTGGTCGGCGGGGTCGCGGACGTCGCGCTGCTGCCGGTGCACCCCGGTTCCCGCGGCCTCGACCCCGGGCTGCTGCGGGCCACCCGCGCCGACGACCTGGCCGGCTACGACCACACCGACGTGGGGTTCGCCGCGGTCGCCCGCGAGGTGTGGGGCGCCGACCCGGCGCGGGTCCGGCCGTCGGTGCTGCTGGTTCCGCACGAGGACACCGGGTTGGCGGCCGAGCAGCAGGTGCTCGGCACACTGGACGCGCTCGACGTCGGCGGAGCCACCGCTGACCTCACCGTGAGCGTCGCCGAGCCGCAGGGAGAGGGACCCATCGTGCTGGAGCTGACCCACCGGCTCGCCGCCTGGACGGCCGGCGACGTCGCGGACTTGGCCGCCGAGCTGGTCGCCGAGCTGCGTGCGGCAGTGCGCCGGTGACCCGGGTGGTGCGGGTCAACGAGGCGGGGCCGCCCGCGCCGGCCCCGCCGGAGGCCGGCGTGGCGGCGCAGAAGCTGCTGCGGGACGCGTTGCGCGACACGCACTCCGAGCCGGTGACCGGGCCGCTGCTGGTGCCGCTGCCTGCGGTCGGGATGAGCGTGGTCGCCGACGTCGCGCACGTCTCCCCGGTGGGGGTGCACCGGTTCGCCCGGATCGCGCTGGGCACGTCGGACGGGGGCCTGGACCCCGATCCCGGCCCGGACGAGCTGGCCGCGGCACTGCGTGCCGAGCTGGCCGCGCGCTCCGCACCGTCCGATCCGGACGGCGCCGCCGGGGCCGCCGGACCGGTCGGGGCACGGGCGGGTGACGGGGCGCCGGGGCCGGACACCCGCTGGTCGACGGGCGCGACGGCACCCGGTGGCCGGAACGGAACGGCTGTGTGCGACCCGGACGGATCGGCGGCAGCGGTACTCGGCCCGGACGCCCCGCGGGACCCGGTGGCCGCCGTCGAGCACGCGCTGCAGGCGATCCGGCGCCTCGTCGGCGACGCCGGCGCCATCCCGGCCGGCTCCGGCACACCGACCGGATCCGCGGCGGCGTCGCGGACCGATCTCGCGGCCGTCCTGCTCGACGGCCTGCTCCCGCGGGTCGCCGCGGGAAACCCCGGCCCGGCGACCGAGCAGGCCCGGCTCGCCGCGCTGATCGGACGCCTGGCCGCCGCCCGGGACGACGAGGCGCCCGGCCCGGTTCGCGACGTGCTCGTCGACTGGCTGGACGACCCGTACCTGTGGCGGTGCCCGGTGCTGCACCCGGCGGCCCGGCAGCGGGTCCGCAACCCGCTGGTGGCGGCCGTGCCGACCGCGCTCGCCGACCCGCCGGTGCCCGAGCGGGCCGGGCCCTTCCGGCTGCGCCGGGCCCGCCCGGACGGCGCCGACCTGCGCACCGTCGCCGGCTGGATGCGCCGACCCGAAGTGACCCGCTTCTTCGGCCAGCCCTGGCCGGACGAGCGCTGGGCCCGCGAGCTGGCCGGGCACGGCCCCGGCAGCGGCACCGTGGCCGTGCTCGTCGAGGACGCCACCGACCCCGCCGCCGGGCCGATCGCCTACCTGGAGTTCTACCGCCCGGCCCGGCACGCGCTGACCCGCGCGTTCGCGACCGGTCCGGACGATCTCGGCGTGCACGTCTGCGTCGGCGCCGCGCACCGCCGCGGCACCGGGGGCGCGCTGCTCGGCGCGGTCGCCGAGGTGCTGCTGGCCGCCGAGCCCGGCTGCCCGCGGCTGCTCGCCGAGCCGGACGCCCGCAACGCCGCCGCGCTCGGGGCGTTCCGCCGCGGCGGGTTCACCCACGCCGAGACGATCGCCCTGCCGCACAAGGACGCCGCGATCGTGGTGCGGGGCCGCTGACACGGGGCGATGAGTTCGGACGAGCCGGGCGGTCCTCTCCCCATGGGCATCCTCAACTACGCGATGAGCATCTCCCTCGACGGCTACGTCGAGGACCCGACCGGTGGCATCACCTTCTCCGAGCCGGACGAGGAGGTGCACGGCTTCGCCAACCAGCAGACCCGCGAGACGGCGGCGTTCCTGTTCGGCCGTGGCCTCTACGAGGATATGGAGGAGTTCTGGACGGCACCGGAGCGGGCCGACGGGTCCGAGATGGAGGCGGAGTTCGCCCGCGAGTACGCCGCGACGCCGCGGATCGTGTTCTCCGACTCGCTGGCGTCGGTCGCGCCCGGGTGCCGGCTGGTGCGCCGCGCCGACGCGGTCGACGAGGTGGTCAGGCTCAAGAAGGAGACCGACGGTGACCTGGCCGTCGGCGGGGCCGGACTGGCCGCATCGCTACTGGACCTGATCGACGAGTTCCGCCCGAGCGTGGTGCCGGCCTTCACCGGTGGCGGCAAGCCGTACTTCCCGCCCGGCGCCGACCTCCGGCTGCGGCTGATGGAGCAGCGCGCCTTCCGCGGCGGCACCGTGTACCTGCGCTACGAGAGGATCGGCTGACGGAGCCCGTGCCCCGGCGCTGGTCAGCCGGAGGTCTCCCGCTCCAGGCGAAGCAGCTCCAGGTGCTGCTCGTAGCGGTCGAGGACGTCGTCGACGAGCTGGCCGTAGCCGTAGCCCATCACGGTGTAGCCCTGACCGCCGCCCTGCAGGTGTACCTCGACGCGGTGGTGGTCGGTCCAGTCGGTCACTTCGGCCGTCTCGATCCCGGCCGCGGCCGGGATCGCGCTGCCGCCGGTGTCCCCGGCCGGGCCGTCGCCGTCGGCGGACTGGTAGCGGGGCAGCCCGGTGATCCGGGGGACCAGCCGGTAGACGAACGGCAGCGTCTCGTGCACATCGGCCACCAGCTCCAGCGGTTGCATCCCCTCCGGCCGCTCCTCGCCCGGCTCGATCTCCGGGGCGTCGGCCTCGTCGCACCGCTGCACCCGGGTCGGGACACCCTGCGCGCGCAGCTCCTCGGCGACGTCGTTCAGCACGGTCGTCGCGGTCCCGGCCAGGAACTCGTCCGCGCCGTGGGAGTCGGCATGGCCCATGGTGCGGCGCAACCGCTCTCGCCAGTCCTGCCCGGCGGCGCCGTCGGCCCGGCCGGCGCCGGGGCCGCCGGGGTGGCTGCGCCCGGACAGCAGCGCGGGCAGGCTGGTCCGCCGGCTGTCGGAGCGGTTGCGCTCCAGGCGCAGTGCCTTGTACAGGCCGAACATCACCAGCACTATCACGAACCCGAACGGCAGCCCCATGATCACGGTCGCGTTCTGCAGCGTGGTGATCCCGCCGACGAACAGCATGCCGAGGGTGAGCAGGCCGGTCGCGGCCGCCCAGAAGATCCGGGTGGGGACCGCGGCGTCGTCCCGCGGGGTCTTGCGGTACGACGTCAGGTTGGCCATCACCAGCGCGCCGGAGTCCGCGGAGGTCACGTAGAACAGCAGCCCGGCCAGGGTGGCCAGGCCGGCCAGGAACCCGGCCCACGGGTAGTCGGCCAGCAGCGCGTAGAAGCCCTGCTCGGGCTGCTCGAGGGCCAGGTTCGCGAGCTCGCCGTCGCCGGACCGGACGGCGTCCAGCGCGGCGTTCCCGAAGATCGAGATCCAGAACAGGATGTAGAGGAACGGGATCACCAGGGTGCCGACGACGAACTGGCGGATCGTCCGCCCGCGCGAGATCCGGGCCAGGAACAGCCCGACGAACGACGCCCAGGCGATCCACCATGCCCAGAAGAACAGCGTCCAGAGGTTGAGCCACTCGCCGACGGCCGGGTCGTTCTGGTTGAACGCGAACGTCTCCATGGTCAGCGCCGGGAAGCTCGACAGGTAGTCACCGAGGTTGGTCACGAGCGCGTTGAGCAGGAACGACGTGTTCCCGGTGATCAGGATGAACAGGGCCAGCGCCAGCGCGGCGACCACGTTCAGCTCGGACAGGCGCTTGATGCCCTTGTCCACACCGGACACCGCGGAGATCGTCGCGATCACCACGGCGACGACGACCAGGGCGGTCTGCGCTCCCAACCCCTGCGGCACGCCAAACATGACGTTCAGGCCGACGTTGAGCAGCACCACCGCGATGCCCAGGGAGGTCGCGATGCCGAAGATGGTGCCGAGCACCGCGGCGAGGTCGACGGCGTGCCCGACCCGTCCGAACACCCGCTTGCCGATCAGCGGGTAGAGCGCCGAGCGGATCGACAGCGGCAGCTCGCGGCGGAAGGCGAAGTAGGCCAGCGCGATGCCCATCAGCGCGTACATGCCCCAGCCGGTGAGGCCGTAGTGGAACAGCGTCCACACCGTGGCCTCGCGGGCGGCCTCGACGGTGCCGCCCTCGCCGACCGGCGGGGAGGTGTACTGGGTGACCGGCTCGGCGACCGAGAAGAACATCAGGTCGGTGCCGATGCCCGCCGCGAACAGCATCGCCGCCCAGGACAGGTTCGAGTAGTCCGGCTTGGAGTGGTCCGGCCCGAGCTTGATCGAGCCGTACCGGGAGAGCGCCAGGAACAGCACGAACGCCAGGACCGCGGTCGCCACCAGGACGTAGAACCAGCCGAAACCGGTGGCGATCCAGCCGACCACCGTGCCGATCACGGTGTCGGCGTTCTCCGGGAAGATGATCGCCCAGGCGGCCACGAGCAGGACGCCGATGGCGGAACCGAAGAAGACCGGCCGGTTCAGCCGGGACGCCGGCTCGTCGGGGACACCGGCGTCGTCGCCGGGCGCGGCGTCCGTGCTGGGGGACGGGCTGTCACTCATCCGGTCTGGACCTCCTCGGGGATCGCGGACGCCACGGTGCACCGGATCGTTGGACGGGAGTGGACGGGAAGACTCTATGGCGTGCCGGCGGCGTCGTCACCTGCGGTACCAGGCGATGCGGTGTCGCGTGACGGACGGCGGCCGGCCTCGTCAGTGAGCCGGTAGGCCATGAGCAGCGTCGAGCGGAGCGAGCCGTCGCGGCGGCGGTAGTGGTCTTGTCGCAGCCCTTCGACCTGGAAGCCGGTCTTCGCGTAGAGCGCGATGGCGCGTGCGTTGTCCGGCCAGACCTCGAGTTCGACCTTGTGGGCGCCATGGGCACGGGCATGGTCGAGGATGGCGTCGAGCAGCGTGCGGCCGTGCCCTCGCCCGCGGGCTTCCGGGAGCAAGACCATTCCGAGCTGCAGGACCCCGGGTGGGCCGCTCTCGTGCAGTCCTGCGTGCCCGACGACGCGGCCGTCGGCCTCCAGGACCCAGGCCATGACGAGCTCTCCGGCGGAGAGCATCTCCCGGAATCGCGCCGCACGTGTCTCAACATCGACCGGCGGCTCGGTTCCAATCGAGCCTTCCTCGGCCACGGTGGCGAACACCCGTGCGATCCCCTCGCCATCGGGGCGACCGGCCTGTCGTACGAACACCGCCGGAGGGTATCGGGCCGTGCAGCCTGCGCCTGGTCCTGCGCGACGGCCGAATCCGCCTGCCTCGACGGTCACGCCCTCCGGCGGGAGAACCGGTGCCGGGTCAGTTGCCCGGCGCCTGGCCCTTCAGCGCGGCGTCGAGCTGCGGCGCGACCGCGTCGATCGCGTACGGCAGCGACAGCGGGCTGGAGTAGCCCAGCGCACCGGCGAACTCGGTGCCGAAGTCGCCCAGGAAGGCCACCCGGCCCTCGCGCACGGCCGGGATGGCGGCGAACACCGGGTCGGCCATCGCCTCGGCCTTGCTCCGGCCCATCACGACGATCACGTCGCCGTCCAGCTGGCCCTGCTGCTCGAGCGACAGGTTCTGGGTGTCCGGCCGGACCTCGAAGCCGAGCCCGGCGAACAGCTGCGCGCGCAGGTCGTCGGTGCCCAGGTTGATCGGCTGGCCCTCGACCACGAAGTCCATCGACAGCCGCTTGCCGGCGAAGTCCGGGTACTGCTGCTTGGCGGCGTCGAACTTCTGCTGCGTCGCGGCGATGGCCTGCTCGGCCTGCTCGGTGCGCCCGAGCGCCTGGCCGGTGATCCGGGTCTGCTGGTCCCAGGTGGCGGCGTTCGTGCCGTCCTCGGTGGGCTGGGCGACCGTCGGCGCGATCTTGGACAGCGCGTCGTAGGTGCCCCGGTCCAGGAACGAGTAGACGCCGAGGATCAGGTCCGGCTGCAGCGCGGCGATCTGCTCGACCGGCACGTTGTTGGCGTCGAGGACCTGCGGGGTCGGGCCCAGCGGCGGCTGCGGCAGCCACGGCCGCTGCTGGAACGGGAAGTCCCCGAGGAACTGGCGCTCGGCGATCGGCTGCACGCCGAGAGCCATCACGAAGTCGGCCTCGTTGTAGCCGACCGCGACGACACGCTGAGGCGGGCTCTCGATCGTCGTCGAGCCGAAGGCGTGGTTCAGGGTGACGGGAAAGGCACCGGGCGAGGCGTTCTCACCGGACGGCGCGGGCTGCTGCTCGCCACCGCCGGACGAGCAGCCCGCCAGGGCGAGCAGCAGGACCGCACACGCGGCGATCGTACGCAGCAGAGGTCGAGACATCTGGTGTTCCTTTCCGGTGGACCCGCACCACGCGGGTCACGTCTGGGTCCCGGCCCGGGCGGGCCCGGTCTCCGAGGTGTCCGGTTCGGTGCCGCCACGGGCACCGGACCAGGCCATCCACAGCCCCGCATAGCGCCCGCCGGCGGCGACCAGCTCGTGGTGCGGGCCCTGCTCGACGACGCGGCCGGCGTCCAGCACCACCACCCGGTCCGCGGCGACGGCCTGGGTGAGCCGGTGTGCGACGACCAGCCCGGTCCGCCCGGCCAGCGCGGCCTCGACGGACTCCTCCAGCGCGCGGGCCCCGGCGCTGCCGGCCTCCGCGGTCGCCTCGTCGAGTACCAGCACCGCGGGGTCGGTGAGCACGACCCGGGCCAGCGCGAGCTGCTGGGCGGCCACCACCGGCAGCCGGTGCCCGCCGTCACCGACGACGGTGCCGAGCCCGTCGGGCAGGGCGTGGGCCCAGCCACCGGCCCCGACCCGGTCGAGCGCGGAGAACAGCGCGTCGTCGTCGGCGTCCGGGCGGGCCAGTCGCAGGTCGTCGGCCAGCGTGCCGGCGAACACGTGCGACTCCTGGGTCACCAGCGCCACCGCGGCCCGCCGCTCGTCGGGGCCCAGGCTCTCCAGCGCGGCCCCGCCGATCTCGACGCCGCCGGTGCCGGGCGAGTGCACCCCCGCCACGATTCCGGCCAGCGTCGACTTGCCCGCACCGCTGGCGCCGACCAGCGCGACCCGCTCGCCGGCCGGCACGTCCAGGTCGACGTCGGCGAGCACCGGGTGCCCGTCGACGTAGCTGTGCCCCAGCCCGCGCACCCGCACGCCGGACCCGTCGGTCCCGGCCGGGGAGTCGGGGGCGTGCTCCGGATCCAGGTCGGCCACGCCGACGATCCGGCGCAGCCCGGCCAGCGCGGTCTGGGCCGCGTCCAGCTGGAACAGCACGATGTTGATCGGAGTGAACAGGTTCACGAAGTACAGAGCGGCCGCGCTCGCCGTACCGATGCTGGTCCCGCCGGAGCCGACCAGCCAGAACCCGGTGACCAGCACCGTGCCCAGCCCGATGAACTCGGCCAGGTTCAACCGGCCGAACAGCCGGGTGTGCATCCGGACGACCGCCACCGCGAGCCGGGCCACCTCGGCCGCCCGCTCCGCGATCGTCGTCGCGTGCCGGTCGTGCAGCCGGAAGGCCCGCACCGTCGGCAGCCCGGACGCGGTGTCGAGCAGCTGCTGCTGCTGGGCGCCGCCGGCGATCCGCTGGGCGGTGTAGAGCGGGGTGGAACGGCCCAGGAACGAGCGCGCGGTCCAGATCTGCACCGGGACGGCCAGCAGCGCCGCGAGCAGGAACCGCCAGTCCAGCACGGCCAGCCCGACGCCGGTCAGCCCGACCAGCAGCGCGGCCCGGGCCAGCTCCGGCACCGCCTCCCGGACGGCCTCGCCGACCACCGCCACGTCGTCGGTGACCCGGGAGGTCAGGTCACCGGCCCCGGCCGCCTCCACCCGGGACTGCGGCAGGTGCAGCGCCCGGTCCACGAACCGCTCGCGCAACCCGGCCAGCAGCGTCTCGCAGAACCGGGCGGCCAGCGCGACGCCGAGCGCGCCCAGCAGGCCCTGCACCAGCGCGATCCCGGCCAGGCCCAGCACCGGCGGCCAGACAGCGTCCGCACCGCGGCCCTGAGCGGTGCCGACGGGCGGTCCGCCGACGCTACCCGCCACCCGGTCGACGATGTCGCCGAGCAGCGGCGCGGCGAGCAGGCTCACCGCGGCCCCGGCCACGAGCACCACCAGCGCGACGACGGCGGTGCTGCGGGCCGGGCGACCCAGCTCGCCGAGCAGCGCGCGGATCCGTGCTGTCGTGGCGATCGGCAGCAGCACGGTGCCGTCGGGGGAGTCGGGCGCCGTGCCGTCGCGGGTGGCGGCGTCGCGGGTGCGGGAGTCGGGGGTACGGGAGTCGGGGGTCATGCCGTCACCACCGCGCGGTAGGCCGGGTCGTCCATCAGCTCGGCGTGCCGGCCGCGGGACCGGACCCGGCCCTCGACCACGAACAGCACCTCGCCGGTCCGGTCCAGCAGCGCCGGGCTGGTGGTGACCAGCAGCGTGCTGCGGCCGGCCCGGAAGCGGCCCACCCCATCGGCGATCCGGACCTCGGTGACCGCGTCCACCGCCGTCGTCGGGTCGTGCAGGACGAGCACCGGGGCGTCCGCGGCCAGCGCCCTGGCCAGCGCGATCCGCTGCCGCTGCCCGCCGGACAGCGACCGGCCGCGGGCGGAGACGTCGGTGTCCGCGCCGGCCGGCAACGTCGTCGCGACCTGGTCGGCGGTGGCCGCGGCCATCGCCGGATCCGGGTCGGTGCCCTCCGGGGCGCCGGCGAGCACGTTGTCCCGCAGCGTGCCGGTGAACAGGTGCGCGTCGTGCGCGGCGACCAGCACCGCGCCGCGGGCGACGTCGGCCGGCCACGCGTCGAGCGCGACGCCGTCCAGCTCGACCCGGCCTGCGTCCGGCTCGACCTCGCGGGACAGGCAGGCCAGCAGGGCCGAGGCGTCCTCCGGGTCCGCGGCCACGACGCCGGTAGGCGCGCCCGGAGCCACGTCCAGGTCGAGGCCCTCCGCGCCGCCGAGCCGACCGTGCCGCAGCCCGCGCAGGGACAGCGCGCCCGGCCCGGCACCCGGCGCCGGTTCCGGCAGCGACCCGGGGCCGACGGTGGGGTCGGTGGAGAGCACCGCCGCGATCCGGGCCGCCGACGCCCGGCCCTGTGCCAGCCGGGCGCTGAGGAAGCCGAACATCTGCAGCGGCCCGACCAGGAACTGGGCCAGCCCGACGGCGGAGACCAGGCCGCCGACGGTGATCGAGCCGTTCGCCGCCAGTGTGCCGCCGACCAGCGCGATCAGGGCCAGGAACAGGCCGTTGGTCAGCTGCACCGAGCCGAGGAACCCGGCCTCGGCGCGGGTGGCGCGCAGGGTGGCGCCGAGCGCGTCCCGGCTGCTGACGCGATAGCGACGGACGGCGGCGGGACGGGCGCCGATCCCGTTCAGGATCCGCAGCCCGGCCACCAGGTCGGCCGCGGTCCCGGCGGCCTGCGCGGCGCGCTCCTGCTCCGGGCCGGAGCGCTTCTGCAGCGGCTTGACCACCAGCTGCACCAGCCAGAGCAGCGGCGGGGTGCCGAGCAGGATCAGCAGGCCGAGCGTCGTCGAGATCGTCAGCAGCGAGACCGCCGCCACCGCCACCGCCGCGACGGCCGCGAACCCGAGCGGGACCGCGACGCCCAGCTCGGCGACCCGCTTGGCGTCGGACACCGCGATCCCGGACAGCTCGCCGGGCAGTCGCCCGGTCTCCCCGCCGCCCCGCGGATGCAGCAGCCGACCGGCGACCAGCCGGCGCAGCCGGGCGTCCCCCCACGCCTCGGCGGACCAGGCACGCCGGGCGCCGAACCGGTAGGAGAACGACAGCACCAGGAAGTCCAGCCCCAGCACCGCCAGCCAGCCCACCAGCGCCGCCGGGTCCCCGGTCGCGACCGCCCGGTCGATGATCACACCGACCAGCACCGGGACCAGTGCCTCGCCCGCCTGGTGGCCGCAGAACAGCACCGCGGCGGCGGAGATCCGGCCGCGGAACGCGCCGAGCGAGCCGCGCAGCACGTCCCGCCCGGACACCTCTCCGAGCTGCGCTGGCGCAGCCGACCCTGTCATACGGAGAGGGTAACCTTAGTTGATCGGCGAGATCACGCCCGGTCGGTCAGGATCGTCCAGAGATCGTCGAGATGCCCGGTTCCGGTCGCCGGGTTGCCGAACGCCACCCGGATCACCGGCCGTCCGTCGATCTCGGTGCCGGACAGCAGCACCCGGCCGGTCGCGTTCACCCGGTCCAGCAGCGTGCGGGTGGCGTCGTCGTCCCCGCCTGTCGAGCCGGTGCCGCTCGCCCGCAGGCAGATCAGCGCCAGCACCGGGTCGGCGGCCAGCTCCAGGCCGTCGTGCGCGCGGATCCGCTCGGCCAGTTCGGTGGCCAGCGCGACGTGTCCGCGCAGGTGCGCCCGCAGCCCGGACAGGCCCTGCCCGTGCAGCACCGCCCACAGCTTCAGCGCCCGGAACCGGCGGCCCAGCGGCAGCTGCCAGTCCCGGTAGTCGACCACCGCGCCGGACTCGGACGCGGCGTCCCTCAGGTACGGCGGGGTGATCGAGAGCGCGGCGGGCAGCGCGGCCGCGTCGCGGACCCACAGCAGCGACGCGTCGAACGCGGTGAGCAGCCACTTGTGCGGGTCGGTGCAGAACGAGTCGGCCCGCTCGACGCCGTCGATCACCCAGCGGTGCTCGTCGCACAGCGCCGCGACGCCGGCCCAGGCGGCGTCCACGTGCAGCCACGCCCGGTGCCCGGCCGCGACCGCGGCGAGCGCTGCGACGGGGTCCGACGCGCCGGTCGAGGTCGTGCCGACGGTCGCGCAGACCAGCACCGGGAGCAGCCCGGCGCCGGCGTCCTGCGCCATCGCCGCCCGCAGCGCGTCGGAGTCCATCGAGCGGGTGCCGGGCGTGCAGGCCACGGTGCGCAGCCCGCGGGCGCCCAGCCCGGCCGCGCGGACCGCCTTGGCCAGCGACGAGTGCGTCTCGGCGGTGACGTAGACCCGCTCCCGGCCGGTCACGCCGCGTGCCCGCCAGCCGCCCTCCGGGTCGGACGCGGCGCGGTGCAGTGCGGCCAGCAGCGCGACCAGCGACGCCGACGACGCCGAGTCCTGGATCACCCCGCCACCCCCGCCGGTGTGCGTGAACTCCTCGGCCAGCCCGAGCGCGCGGGCCAGCTGGTCGGTGATCGCCTGCTCGACCTCGGTACAGCCCGGTGAGGTGGACCAGAGCATCCCCTGCGCCCCCGCCGCGCCGGAGAGCAGCTCGCCGAGCAGCGAGGTCAGCGACGCGTTGGCCGGGAAGAAGGCGTGGAAGCCGGGGTGCTGCCAGCGGGTCTCGGCGTCCCCGGTGACCGCCTCGACCAGCGACGGGAACGCGGCCAGCGGGGACGGCGCGTCGGCGGCGTGGGTGTCGAAGCGGGCCCGCACGGTGCCCGGCTCGACGTCGTCGCGGACCGGGTGGCGCTCCAGCCCGGCCCGGGAGTCGGCCACCGCGTCGACGAACAGGTGGCCGAGGGCGCGGAACTCGTCCGGAGTCAGATCGGGCACGGAGCGTGACGCTACCCGGGGGACCGTTGCTCGCCGCACCCCGCGCTGAACCAGCTGATGCTGCCGTTCCTCAGCCTGGTCACCGAGGTCGAGTTGCACCGCAACCCGACCGTCGAGGCCGAGCACGCTGCGCCCGGGTGGGGGCGCTGCCCGGGCTGCTGCTCACCTACCCGGTGCACCAGGCCGCTGACATCCTGTCCTGCCGGGCCGACCCGGAGCACATGCCGGGCACCGGGTCCGGCGTGCGATGGGGATGCGCTACCGAGCGCGCCGGGCGACCTCCTCCCGGATCTCCGGGAGGAGGTCGTCACCGGCCGCGAGCAGCTCGGGCAGTCGCGCGGGCTCGCTGAGCAGGGCGCGGAACGCCGTCCCGATCGTGACGCCGTGCCCCGGCCGGTGCTCGACGGCCACCGGGTCCCCGGCGTGCAGCTCGCCGGGCTCGACGACCCGCAGATAGGCCCCCGGTACGGCCGCCCGGGTGAAGGTCTTCACCCAGCCCTCCCGTTCCAGCCAGGCGGCGAACGTGCGGCACGGGATCCGTGGCACGGTGACCTGCAGCAGCACCGCCCCGACCCGCCAGCGCTCGCCGAGCTCGGCGCCGGTGATCTCGACGCCGCGGGTGGTCACGTTCTCGCCGAACACCCCGGAGCGCAGCGGGCCCAGCTCGGGTTCCCAGCGGTCCAGGTCCTCCCGCGCGTAGGCGTAGACGGCCTGGTCCGGGCCGCCGTGGTGATCGGTGTCGCAGATCGTGTCGCCGGCCAGGCCGGGGTCTGCGGGGTCGGGCACCTGCACCCGGACCGGCCCGGGGACCGGGCGCTTGTCGATGCCGGACACCCCGGCCTTGGCGAGCACCGGCCGCGCGGTGCCGACGTTCAACGACTCGACGACGGCCACACCCCGGACGATAGAGGCGCGCGCACCCGGCCGGGACGCTCCGGTGCTCAGACGGCGGGCTCGGCCACCGCGGCGGTCGCGGCGTGGTCGTCGCGCAGCCGGGTCTTGAGGACCTTGCCGCTGGGGTTGCGCGGCAGCTCGTCGAGCACGGCGAGCCGGCGCGGCCGCTTGTAGCGGGCCAGCCGGTCGTCGCAGAACTCCCCGATCTCATCGAGTGTGGGCGGGTCGGCCGGGTCCGCCGGCACGACGACGGCCAGCGGCGTCTCGCCCCAGCGCTCGTCCGGGACTCCGATCAGCGCGACGTCGGCGACCTTCGGATGCCCGGCCAGCACGTCCTCCACCTCGGCGCAGTACACGTTCTCACCGCCGCTGATGATCATGTCCTTCTTCCGGTCCACCACGAAGTAGAAGCCGTCGGCGTCCTGGCGGACCAGGTCCCCGGAGTGGAACCAGCCGCCACGGAACGCCTCGGCGGTCTCGGCGGGCTTGTTCCAGTACCCGCGCATCACCGTCGGCCCGCGGTAGACGATCTCGCCGATCTCGCCGCGCGGGACGTCGTTCATCTCCTCGTCGACCACCCGGACCTCGACGTTGATCATCGGGGTGCCGACCGAGCCGATCTTGCGCAGCGCGTCCTCGCCGCGCAGCGTGCAGGTCACCGGGCTGGTTTCGGTCTGGCCGAACGACGTGACCACCTGCGCGCCGGGGAACGAGTCGATCATCGTCCGGATCAGCGTGCTGGAGGCCGGCGCCGCACCCCAGGAGACCCGGTTGAGCGACGACAGGTCGCGCGCGGCCAGGTCCGGCACCGCGCACATCGCCGCCCACTGGGCAGGAACGAAGAAGCACGACGTCACCCGCTCGCGTTCGAGCAGGTCCAGCGTCGCGACCGGGTCGAATCCGGTGGAGGTGGGGACGATCGTCCGCCCGCCACTGATCAGCGACGGCACCATCCCGGCCAGCCCCGCGATGTGGAAGAGCGGAGCCCCGGACAGCCAGACGTTGTCGTCCGGGCCGATCCCCAGGTGCGTGATCTGGGAGAACGCGTGCAGCATCAGGTTGCGGTGGGTCAGCACCGCGCCCTTCGGCCGGCCGGTCGTCCCGGAGGTGTACATGATGTAGGCGGGCTCGTCGTCGCCGACCGGGAGCTCCTCGAGCGGCTCGGCCCCGGCGATCACGTCCTCCAGGCCCCCGCCGATGGTGATCACCGAGGTGACCGTGTCCACCTCCGCGCGGGCCTGCTCGACGACCCCGGCGAACCGGGCGTCGCACACCACGGTGGCGGCCCCGGCGTCCCCGAGCTGGTAGGCGATCTCGCCCGCGACCGGCCGGAAGTTCAGCGGGACGCAGATCGCGCCGCACCGCAGCACCGCCAGGTACGCCTCGAGCAGCTCCACCGAGTTGAGCCCCAGGACCGCGACCCGGTCGCCGCGGCCCACCCCGCGGGCGACGAGCGCACCGGCCAGCCGGGCCACCCGGTCGTCGACCTCGGCGTAGCTGCGCGACGTCGACGGGTCGGCCAGGCACGGCGCGTCCGGACGGGTCCGGGCGTGCCGGGCGACCAGGTCGGCCATCGTCATCCCGCCGCCGGTGCGGCTGATCGGTGCGCTCACAGTGATCCTCTCCGTGGGCATCGCCGCGATCGCGGCACTGACTGCCACTGTGGTCGGTCCCACGTTCTGCGGGCAAGGGTGGTGCCGGGCGGGCAGGCTCCCACGGATGCGTCCGAGACCGCCGTCCGCGGGAACCGGATCCGCCGACGACGGCGTGTCCGGCGGTACCCGACGGCTGCGCCTGCTGCAGGTGGCCTCGTTGACCAGTACCTGCGACCGGTTCGCGATCGCGCCGCTGCTGGTGCCGATCGCGCACGGTTTCGGCGTCCCGCTGGCCGCAACCGCCGGCGTCGCCGGTGGCTACTTCCTGGCCTACGGGCTGATGCAGGTCGTGTGGGGCCTGCTGTCGGACCGGCTCGGCCGGGTCCGGGTGATGCGCCTGGCGCTGCTCGGCGCGGTGCTCGGCGGGATCGCCTCGGTGCTCGCCCCGACGCTGCCGGCGCTGCTCGCGGCCCGGGTGCTGACCGGCGGCTGCGTGGCCGCGCTGATCCCGGCGGCGCTGGTCTACGTCGGCGACACCTGGCCGGCCGCGGTGCGCCAGCGCCCGCTGTCCGACGTTCTCGCCGCCTCCGCGTTCGGCACCGCGGTCGCGACGGCCGGGGCCGGGCTGCTGTCCGATGTGGCCGGCTGGCGGACGGTGTTCGGGATCTCCGCGCTGGCGTGTGCCGGCCTGGCCGTCGGGCTGCGGGCCCTGCCCGAGCCGCCCGGCGCCACCGGCGGCGTGACCCGGGGGTGGCGGTCGCTGCTCGGCCCGCTGGGGGTGGTGCTGGGCGAGGGCTGGGCCCGGGCGGTGCTGCTGTTCGCCTTCGTCGAGGGGGCCGTGGTGCTCGGCGTGCTCACCTACCTGGCGCCGGCGTTGCAGGCCGGCGGCAGCACCGCAGCGGTGGCCGGGCTCGCCGCGGGCGGGTTCGGCGTCGGCGGGCTGGTGCTGTCCCGGCTGGTGCGACGCCTGGTCGGCCGGTTGGCCCCGGCCGTGCTAGCCGCGGTCGGCGCGACGTTCCTGGCCGCGGCGTGGATCCCGCCGTTGCTCCTGGTTCACCCGGTCACGGTGGTGCTGGCCGGGCTGCTGCTCGGCGGGGCGTGGGCGTTCCTGCACTCCACCCTGCAGGCATGGGCCACCGAGGTCACCCCGCAGGCCAGGGCCACCGCCGTCGCGCTGTTCGCGACCCTGCTGTTCCTGGGCAGCTCGGCGGGCACCGCGGCCGGCGCCCCGCTCGCCGACGCCGGCCGGTTCACCCTGCTCTTCGCCGCCGCCCTGACGGCGTCGGTCCCGTTGGGGGTGGCGGCTTCGCTCGCCCGTGAGTGGTTTTCGCGGTCAGGACCGCGATAACCACTCACGGGCCGCTAGGCGTAACGGTCCCGCAGCTCGCGCTTGACGAGCTTGCCGGTCGGGGTGCGCGGCAGGAAGTCGGTGAAGTCCACCGAGGACGGTGCCTTGTAGCGCGCGATCCGCTCCTGGACGAAGCCGATCAGCTCCTGCTCCATTTCCGGCCCGCCTTCGGCGCCCTCGGCCGGCTGCACGACCGCCTTGACCTTCTCGCCCATCTCCGGGTCCGGCACCCCGATCACCGCGACGTCGAGCACCTTCGGGTGCAGCGCCAGGCAGTCCTCGACCTCCTGCGGGTAGATGTTCACCCCGCCAGAGATGATCATGAATGCCTTGCGGTCGGTGAGGAAGAGGTAGCCGGCCTCGTCGACGTAACCCAGGTCGCCGCAGGTCGTCCAGTTCGGGTGCTCGGGGTGCTCCGCGGCCTGCGTCTTGGCTGGGTCGTTGTGGTACTCGAACGGCCGGACGTCGCGTTCGAAGTAGACGGTGCCGATCTCGCCGGGCGCGAGCTCGCGGCCCTCCTCGTCGCAGATCCGGATGGTGCCCAGGCCCGCCCGGCCGACCGAGCCCGGCCGCTCCAGCCACTCCGCGGAGTCGATGAAGGTGATGCCGATGGCCTCGGTGGCGGCGTAGTACTCGTGCAGCACCGGGCCCCACCAGTCGATCATCGCCTGCTTGACGTCGACCGGGCACGGCGCCGCAGCGTGGATGGCGACCCGCAGCGACGACAGGTCGTAGCGCGCCCGGACCTCCTCGGGCAGCTTCAGCATCCGGACGAACATCGTCGGTACCCACTGCGAGTGGGTGACCCGGTACCGCTCGATCAGCACGAGCGCCTGCTCCGGGTCGAACCGCTCCATCACCACGACCGTGCCGCCGAGGGCCTGCACGGTGGCGCTGAACCGCAGCGGTGCCGCGTGGTAGAGCGGCGCGGGGGAGAGGTAGACGGTGTCGGTGTCGAACCCGTACATCGGGCCGAACAGCGCCTGGTAGGTGTCACCGGGCTCGTCGACCTGGCGTTCCGGCAGCGTCGGCTTGATCCCCTTCGGCCGGCCGGTGGTGCCCGAGGAGTAGAGCATGTCGGCGCCGCGCGGCTGGTCGGCCGGCGGCGTGGCGGTGGTGCCCGCCAGCTCGGCGTCGTAGTCGGCGTACCGGGTCGCACCCGGGACCTCGCCGCCGAACGCCAGCCGGACGGGGGTGTCCACGTGGTCCTCGATCGCGGCGGCCAGCCCGGCCACACCGGAGGAGACGATCAGCGCCTTCGCGCCGCAGTCCCGGACAATGTAGGCCGCCTCCGGCGCGGACAGGTGGTGGTTGACCGCGGTGATGTAGAGCCCGGAACGCTGCGCAGCCCAGTAGACCTCGTAGACCCGCAGGGTGTTGTCGCAGACCAGCGCGACGACGTCACCCCGGCGCAGGCCGGCCGCGTGCAGGTAGTTGGCCAGCCGGGCCGAACCCTCCTCGAGCGCGCCGAAGGTGAGGGTCCGGCCGGAGCCGGCCATGATCGCGGCCGGCTTCTCCGGGTCGGTGGCGGCGTGCGTGCCTGGAAACATCGTGGCCTCTCGACGGTGGGGGCGCGCCAGGACGGCGGCTCGTGCTGCGTCCCGATCCTGCCATCCCGGGAGACCGCGGGGCCCGCGGTGAATCTGCGGCTTCGGCCACTCCCGCTAGTGGGCGTTCTGATACGCCTCGAGAACCGACGACGGTATACGGCCGCGCTCCGAGATCTTCATGCCCTGCCCGATCGCCCATTCCCGGACGGCGCGGTTCGCGGCCCGTTCCGAGGCGCTGGAACCGTTCGACGACGACGGTGCTCCCGACCCGGCCGCCGCGCCGGACCGCCTGCCGGTGACCCGCCGGCCCGCGGCGACGTAGGGGGCCAGGGATTCGCGCAGCCGCTCGGCATTCCCGGAGGACAGGTCGATCTCGTAGGTGCGGCCGTCGACGGCGAACTCCACCTGCTCGTCGGCCTCGTTGCCGTCCAGGTCGTCGACCAGGGTGATCGTCGTCTGCTGCGCCACGTCGTCGTTCCTTCCGGGGAATCCGAGCATCCGAGTGGATGAAAGAGCGGACGGTTCCACGACCCGGGAAGGAGGCATGGAACCGTCCTGCGAACCGAATGGTCAGAACGATAAGGGATGCCGATGTGCCGTGTCGAACCGGACCCGGAAAAGGGTTCGCGACCCGTTCTACGGTAACTGCGGATGCGGCGTACGGGTGCGGTGGAATCGGCCGAAAGGCGAACCCGGCCGGATCGGCGGGGCGCTGCGATTCACCCGGGCGTGGGCCACCACGGTTCGGTCGGGACGGTGTCCGGGGTCGCGTCGCGCAGGTCGACCCGCTCGCCGGGCCGGGGGAGCACCAGGAGCACGTCGGCGGCCGCGGCGGCCTTGCGTGCCCGCTCCACCGGCTCGTCCCACGGGTGGAAGCCGAGGTTGAAGGTCGCCCAGTGCACCGGCAGCATCACCCGGCCGTCGAGCTCTCGGTGGGCGGCGACCGCCTGCTCGGGATCGAGATGGATGTCCGGCCACAGCTCGGCGTAGGCCCCGACCGGCAGCACGGTCAGGTCGAACGGGCCGTGCTCGGCGCCGGTGCCGGCGTGCACCCGGCTCGGTCCGGAGTCGCCGCCGACGTAGACCGAGTGCCGCGGTCCCGCCACCTTCCAGGCCGCCCACTGGGTGGTGTTGCGCCGGAACCCGCGCCCGGAGAAGTGCCGGGTCTCCAGGCAGGTGAGGGTGAGCCCGGCGACGTGCACGACGCCGTCCCAGTCCCGCTCGACGACCCGGTGCGCGGGCACCCCCCAGGCCCGCAGGTGCGCTCCGACGCCGAGCGGCCCGACGAACAGCGCCGAGGTGTCCCGGGCCAGGCGGGTGACCGTCGGGCGGTCGAGGTGGTCGTAGTGGTCGTGGGACAGCAGCACCACGTCCGCCTCCGGCAGTGCCGCCAGCGGTGCCACCGGCGAGTGCAGCCGGCGCGGCCCGGCGAACGGCACCGGCGAGGCGAACTCGGACCAGACCGGGTCGACCAGCACCCGGCGGCCGTCCACCTCCAGCAGCACGCCCGCGTGGCCGAGCCAGGTGAACGCGAGGTCGCCGGGGGCGGCCGGGACCTGTAGCGGCGCCACCGGGATCGGGCCCCGCGGCGCCCCCTGCGAGTTCCGGCTGCGCAGCATGTTCACGATCATGCGGAGGGAGGCCTTCGCCGGGGGCAGGCCGGCCTCTGTGTTGGCGAAGAACCCGTCCCGCGCGTGCGGCGAGCTCTCGGCGAGCCGGGCCAGCTCGGCCCGGGACGCGCCCAGGTTGCGCCGGACGTGCAGGCCGAGTCCGGCGGCGCCGGCGGCCAGCAACAGGGACGTCACGGCGGAGGAGCGGGCGGTGCGGGACACGATCACCACAGTACGAACGCCGGCGCCGCGTCCCCACCTAGGCTGTCGATCGTGACGGACGCGACAGCGGGACCGGTGGAGACCGAGCGGCGTGGGCACGTGCTGATCGTGCGGATGCGGCGCCCGGAGAAGCGCAACGCGGTGGACGCCGGGATGACCGCGGCCCTGGACGAGGCCCTGAACACCCTCGACGACGACCCGGACCTGTGGTGCGGGGTGCTCGCCGGCGACGCGCAGGCGTTCAGCGCCGGGACCGACCTGGCGGCAGGCTCCGGCGGGCCGACCCCGCGGGGCGGGAACTACGGCGTCGTGCGGCGAGACCGGCGGACCCCGCTGATCGCCGCGGTCGAGGGCGTCGCCTACGGCGGTGGGTTCGAGATCGTGCTGGCCTGCGACCTGGTGGTGGCCGGCCGGGACGCCAGGTTCGCGCTGCCGGAGGTGGCTCGCGGGCTGGTCGCGAACTGCGGTGCGCTGTTCCGGGCCCCGCGCCCGCTACCGCTGAACGTGGCCAAGGAGCTGCTGATCACCGGCCGGCCGATCGGTGCGGAACGCGCGTACGCGCTGGGGCTGGTGAACGACCTGGTCGGGGTCGGCACGGCGGAGCAGGCGGCGATCGTGCTGGCCGAGCAGGTCTGCCGGAACTCGCCGCTGGCGGTGTCGGTGTCGCTGCGCGCGCTGGAGCGGGTGGTGGCCGAGCCGGACGACCGCGGCTGGACGGCGACCGAGGTGGCGTCCGCGGCGATCGAGAACTCGGCGGACCGGGCCGAGGGCGTCGCGGCGTTCCTGGAGAAGCGGGAGCCGCGGTGGACGGGCCGCTAGGGCCGCCGGCCATGGAGGGCCGGGCGCGGCGCGAGGAACTGGTCGTCCTGCTGCAGGACTACGCCGGCGAGGCGGAACTGCTCGGCCAGGCGTTCGCCGGACGGCACGGCCTGCACCCGACCGACCTGCAGGCGCTGCTGGCGGTGATGCGCGCCGACACCGCAGGCGAGCCGCTCACCCCCGGTGCGCTCGGTGCCCGGCTGGGCCTGTCGACGGGGGCGACGACCGCACTCGTCGACCGCCTCGAACGGGCGGGTCACGTACGCCGCAGCCGCGAGTCCGCCGACCGGCGGCGGGTCACGCTGCGGCACGGTGAGACCGCCGCGGAGGTCGGTGCGGCCTTCTTCGGCCCGCTCGGTGCGCGGATGGACGAGGCACTGGCCGGGTTCGACGACGCCGACCTCGCCGCGGCCGCTCGGTTGCTGTCCGCGGTGAACACCCTCGTCGCCCGCTACCGCGCAGACCTCGCCGCCGGGCGGCCCGACCCACCTCCGGACGCACCGCCCTGATCGACTCCCGCCGAGATGCGGCTCAGCGGGCCGTGGAGATCCACGATTCCCGCTGAGCCGCATCTCGGCGGGATCGGCGAGCACCGTTCACCCGCGGTGCGTCAGGGTGGCGGTCACGCGTTCGCGGCGGCGGTGTCCAGGTAGTCGGCGAACTTGGCGCGGGCGGCCTCGGCCCGGGTGGGGACGTGCTCGGTGGGCACGTCGACCGGGGTGTAGCCGCGCAGGATCCGCCGGGCGACGGACTCCTTGTGCACCTCGTCCGGGCCGTCGTAGATCCGTGCGGCGCGCGCGGCCCGGTACATGTGCTCCAGTGGCAGGTCGCCGGAGAAGCCCAGCGAGCCGTGCACCTGGATCGCCCGGTCGATCACGTCGTGCAGCACCCGGGCACCCCAGTACTTGATCATGCCGATCTCGATCCGGGCGTTCGAGGCGCCGACCTGGTCCATCGTCCAGGCCGCCTGCAGGGTCATCAGCCGGGCGGCCTGCATCTCCGCGGCCGAGGTCGCGATCATGTCCTGGATCATCTGCTTGTCGGCCAGCCGGGACTTGCTCGCGGTCCGGCTCACCGCACGCTCGCAGAGCATGTCGAAGGCCCGCTTCGACTGGCCCAGCCAGCGCATCGCGTGGTGGATCCGGCCCGGACCGAGCCGCTGCTGGGCCAGCTTGAACCCGTCGCCGGGGTTGCCGACCAGGTTCTCCACCGGCACCCGGACGTCGCGGTAGAACACCTCGGCGTGCCCGCCGTAGAGCTCGCCGCCCACGTCGGGGTGGTCCATCACCGGGATGTCCCGGGCGACGTCGACGCCC
Organism: Pseudonocardia nantongensis; assembly: GCF_046546495.1. NCBI lineage: Bacteria > Bacillati > Actinomycetota > Actinomycetes > Pseudonocardiales > Pseudonocardiaceae > Pseudonocardia > Pseudonocardia nantongensis. Next base: position 213,149 of record NZ_JBKGXT010000001.1, read on the forward strand.
GGGGTGTCGGTCGGCACGATGATCATCGACGCCCGCTGGTACGCCGGGGCGTCCGGATCGGTCACCACCATGACGATCAGGAAGTCCGAGGCGGAGGCGTTCGACGAGAACCACTTGTGCCCGTTGATCACGTACTCGTCGCCGTCCCGGACGGCGCGGGTGGTGAGCATCGTCGGGTCGGCGCCGGCGCCGGGCTCGGTCATCGAGAAGCAGGACCGCAGCTCGCCGCGCAGCAGCGGGTGCATCCAGCGCTCCTTCTGCTCCGGGGAGCCGCCGAGCGCGAGCAGTCCGGCGTTGCCGGAGTCCGGGGCCTGGTTGCCGAAGATCCCCGGCGCGAACCGGCACTGGCCGAGGATCTCGTGCATCAGGCCGAGCGAGACCTGCCCGAAGCCACCGCCGCCGAGCTCCGGCGGCAGGTGGGCGGCCCACAGGCCCTGCTCGCGGACCCTTTCCTTGAGCGGGGCGGTGATCCGGGCGAACGTCTCCCGGTCGAGGTCGAGGGTCTCCAGCGGGATGATCTCGTCACGGACGAAGCCCCGCATCCACTTGAGCTTCTCCTCGAACTCCGGATCGGTGCTGAAGTCCCAAGCCATGGTGCGGACCACCCTTCACGCGCGTCGTTGCCACCGCGAACCTAACCCCCGCCCCCGTTGCGGAGCCATAGCGCGCTGTGGAGGTGCGCGGGCTCGCGTCGTGGGGCCGACGTGCGGTCAGGGGTATGGGCAGGGTGGCGGGGAGCGCGGGGCGTTGCGGGGTCCGGTGTGGCGGGGGAGGCTGCGGGGCATGACCGACAGCGGTGTCGCTACCCATCCCGCCGGCGTCCCCGCGGACCTCATGTCCCTGTCCTACGAGCCGCTCACCCCGACGGCCTACCTGGACCGGGCTGCGGCCTCGCACGGGACGCGTACTGCCGTCGTCGACGGGGACCGGTCCTGGACCTACGCCGAGCTGCACGAGCGCTGCCGGAAGCTGGCCGGCGGCCTGGCCGCGATCCACGGCGGGCGCCCGGTCGCCGTGCTCGTGCCGAACACGCACGTCGGGCTGGAGGCGGCCTTCGGGGTGCCGTGGTCCGGCGCCGCGCTGGTCGCGGTGAACACCCGGCTCTCGGCCGGCGAGGTCGCCTACATCCTCGAGCACGCGAACGCGTCGGTGCTGGTCCACGACCCGGATTTCGACGAGCTCGTCGCCGACGCGCTGGGCCGGCTGGACTCCCCGCCGCAGGTCGTCCGGGTCGGTGACGACTACGAGCGCCTGATCACCTGGGGCGAGCCGACCGCGGTCACCCCGGACGACGAGCGGGCGCTGCTCTCGATCAACTACACGTCCGGGACGACCGGCAACCCCAAGGGCGTGATGTACCACCACCGCGGCGCCTACCTGCAGGCGCTGTCGATGGCCGGGCACACCGGGCTGACGCCGTCGTCGGTGCACCTGTGGACGCTGCCGATGTTCCACTGCAACGGCTGGTGCTTCCCGTGGGCGGTCACCGCGGCCGCCGCGACGCACGTCTGCCTGCCGAGGGTGGAGCCCGCCCGGATCTGGGAGCTGATCCGCGGCCACGGTGTCACCCACCTCAACGGTGCCCCCACGGTGCTGTCGATGATCGCCTACGCACCGGAGGCCCACACCGTGCAGACGCCCGTGAAGGTCGCGACCGGGGGTGCGCCGCCCAGCCCGGCGATCCTGCGCCGGATGGCCGAGCTGGGTTTCGAGGTCACCCACCTCTACGGGCTCACCGAGACCTTCGGGCCGGCGATGATCTGCGACTGGCAGCCGGAGTGGAACAACCTCGACGAGGACGCCCAGGCCCGGATGAAAGCCCGCCAGGGGGTCGGGAACATGATCGCCTGCGCGGTGCGGGTGATCACCGACGACGGCTCCGACGCGCCAGCCGACGGGCAGACCACCGGGCAGATCGCGTTGCGCGGCAACAACGTCATGCTCGGCTACCTGAAGGACGAGCAGGCCACCCGGGACGCGGCGCCGGACGGCTGGTTCCGGACCGGTGACATCGGCGTCATGCATCCGGACGGCTACGTCGAGCTCCGCGACCGCTCCAAGGACGTGATCATCTCCGGCGGGGAGAACATCGCCAGCGTCGAGGTGGAGCAGGCGATCGCCGACCACCCGGCGGTGCTGGAGGCGGCGGTGATCGCCGTCCCGGACGAGCGCTGGGGCGAGGTGCCGGCCGCCTACGTGACGCTGCGGGAGGGCGCGTCGGCGACCGAGCAGGAGATCGTCGAGCACGTTCGGGCCCGGCTGGCCCGGTTCAAGGCGCCGAAGAGCGTCACGTTCACCGAGCTGCCGAAGACGTCCACCGGCAAGATCCAGAAGTTCGTGCTGCGGGACGCGGCCTGGTCCGGCCGGGACCGCAGGATCGGGTCCTGACCGACCGTCACCGAGCCAGAGACTCAGCGAGCCTGCGCCAGCGCGCTCATCGACGTCCACTCGTCCCAGGGGATCGTCCAGTCGTAGAGATCGCCGTCGGCGGCGGTGAGCGGCTGCGAGCTGCCGGTGACCTCGACCGGGTCGCCGAACGTCGCGGACGCGAAGAACTCCTTCGCGTCCTTCGTGGACAGGTTCACGCAGCCGTGGCTGACGTTCCGGCGGCCCTGCGCGTCGGACGACGACGGGTTGGCGTGGATGAACTCGCCGTTGTTCGAGATCCGCACCGCCCAGAACTGCGGCTCGTCGACGTAGCCGTAGTCCTCGTTGGTCATCAGGACCTTCTGCGACTTCGCCATCACCACGTGCACGCCGGAGCGGGTGACCCGGCGCGGGTCGGACTCCATCCCGTAGGAGGCGTCGTAGCTCGCGACCTCCCGGCCGTCCCGCACGACGACGATCCGGTGACTCCGCGTGTCCGCCCGCACGATCTGGCTGCGGCCGATGGTGAAGCTCCGGTCGAGGTCCCCGTCCGCCCAGCCGGCCGCGCCGAGGTCCAGCCCGTGCAGCGCGGCCCGCACCCGCACCCGCGTGTGCGCCGGCCAGTACTCCCGCGGCCGGTAGTGCACCCGCGAGCCCTCCGCGGTGTCCGGCAGCCAGGCCCAGGCCCCCTCGACCGGTTTCGACGTCGTCACCGTGAGGGCCTTCTCGACCCGGGCCTTCGCCTCGTCGGACAGGTCCTTCTCGAAGCTCAGCACCACCGGCGCGCCGACCCCGACCTCGCCGCCGTCGCGGATGTTCATCGCGGCCTCGACGGTGTCGTCCGGGGCGACGGTGGCGAACGCGCCGGTGAGCGGGCGGGTGCTGCCGTCCTCCAGCGTCCAGGTGCCCGACCAGCGGTACCGCGTCCCGTAGTCGAACGGGGCGGTGCTGGTCCAGGTCCGGGCGTCCGGAGCGAGGGTGCCGGGAACGGGGCCGTCGTCCCCGGTCAGCGCGACGTCGTGCAGGGTCCCGGCGCTGACCTGCGCCCGGGCCGGACCCGAGGGTGCGGCCGGCGGCCCCGGCCGCGGCGCGGTGGTCAGGACCGGGGGCGGCGGTGCGGGCCGGGCGTCCGGGATGATCCGGTCCAGCGCCCCGGCAAGGTTGCGGGCCACGCCGGCGCCGAACCCGCCGGAGGCCATCGCCGCGGTGGCCCCGGCGACCAGCGCCGCCGTCGCCAGCAGCGCGGTGAGGAACACGGCCGCGCTGCGCCGGTGCATGGAGCGACGCCGGCGGCGCGGCGTGTGCCGGCCGCACGAGTCGTCCCAGGACCGGTTCATGCGACAGATGATCGCATCTCGGATAACCCACACGGGGTAGGCGACACGTCATCGTTCGATCACGCGGCGGCGTGCGCGGGACGGCGGTCCCCGGAGCGCGGCACGTGGTCGCGCGCGTCGCGGACGGGTGCGAGGCTCGGGGCCATGAGCTACGACGTCGCCGCGGTCCGCGGCCGGTTCCCCGCGCTGCGGGCCGGGATCGCACACTTCGACGGCCCCGGGGGCTCGCAGGTGCCGGACACCGTCGCCGGGGCGGTGGCGGGCGCGCTGACCTCACCGCTGGCCAACCGGGGGAGCGTCACCAGTGGGGAGCGGTCCGCGGACGCGATCGTGCTCGGCGCCCGCGCCGCCGTTGCCGACCTGCTCGGCGCCGACCCGCGCGGGATCGTGTTCGGCCGCAGCATGACCGCGCTGACCTTCGACCTGGCCCGCACGCTGGCCGCGACCTGGTCGTCGGGTGACGAGATCGTCGTGACCCGGCTGGACCACGACGCCAACGTCCGGCCGTGGGTGATCGCCGCCGAGGCCGCGGGCGCCACCGTGCGGTGGCTGGACTTCGACCCGGGGACCGGCGGGCTCGACGACGTCGCGCCGCTGTTGAACGATCGGACCCGCCTGGTCGCGGTGACCGGGGCGTCCAACCTGATCGGGACGATGCCGGACGTCCCCGCGATCGCGGAGCAGGTGCACGCCGCGGGCGCGCTGCTCATGGTCGACGGGGTGCACCGGACCGCGCACGTCCCGGTGGACGTGCGGGCACTGGGCGCGGACTTCTACGCCTGCTCGCCGTACAAGTTCCTCGGCCCGCACTGCGGCGTACTCGCCGCCGACCCGGATCTGCTGGAGACGCTGCGCCCGGCCAAGCTGGCGCCGTCGTCGGACGCCGTGCCGGAGCGGTTCGAGCTCGGCACCCTGCCCTACGAGCTGCTGGCCGGGACGAGCGCCGCCGTCGACTTCCTGGCCGGGCTGGACGCCGGCGCACCCGGCGCCACAGCCACCGGCGACCGGCGGGCCCGGATCACCGCGTCGATGACGGCGGTGGCCGCGCACGAGGAGCCGCTGCGCGAGCGGATCGAGTCCCACCTGCTCGGGCTGCCCGGCGTGACGGTGCTCTCGCGGGCCGCGTCGCGCACGCCGACCCTGCTGGTGACCGTCGACGGCCGGGACCCGGCCGAGGCGTACCGGTTCCTGGCCGGGCGGCGGATCGCGGCGCCGGCGTCGTCGTTCTACGCGCTGGAGTGCTCGCGCCGGCTCGGCCTGGGCGACACCGGGGCGCTGCGGATCGGGTTGGCCTGTTACACCGACGACGCCGACGTCGAGCGGCTGTTGACGGCGTTGTCCGAGTTCACCGGGGCCTGAGCGGAGCTGACATCGGGTACCGAATCACATATGTGAGACTGTTCAGGTGACTCGACTGGCGGCGCTCGGCCTCCTGCTGCTCCTGCTGGGGGCCGGCTGCTCCGCACCGGCTCCCGCACCGGCCGCACCGGGCTGCGTCCCGGACGCGCCGCCTCCGCCCACCGGCACCGTGGAGTTCGAGCAGGCGAGCAACGTCGAGATCATCGGGGCGGACGGCTACCGCGTGCTGACCGTGCGGCAGCCCTACCCGGGTGGTGCGCCGCAGTCGGTCGTGCTGGTCGGCTGCGGGCAGCCGGACCCCGCTCTGCCCGCCGACCTCGCCGGGGCGCCGGTGCTGCGCACCCCGGTGACGGGGATCCACGCCGTCTCGACCACCCCGCTGCCGTTCGTCACCGAGCTGGACGTGCTGCCCACGCTGACCGGTGTCGGCGGCCTGGACCTGATCAGCGACCCCGCGGTGCGGGCGCACGTCGAGTCCGGTGCGGCGGAGGAGTTCGCCCCGGCCGACATGATCAACGCCGAGCAGGTCGTCGCCGCGTCGCCGCCGGTGGTGCTCTCCGGGGGCACCGACGACCCGGCGTTCGCGGCGCTGGCGGCGGCCGGTATCCCGGTCGTCGGCTGGGCCGACTTCCTGGAGTCCGGCCCGCTCGGCCAGGCCGAGTGGATCAAGGTGATGGGCGCGCTGACCGGCCGGGACGCCGAGGCGGCCGCCGCCTACGACGTGGTCGCGAGCCGCTACGACGACCTCGCCACCCGGGTCCGCGGGTCAGCGCCGACGCCGATCGTCGCCGGCCAGCCCTACCAGGGATCCTGGAGCGTGCCGTCCCTCGGCTCCACCTCGGGCCGGCTGCTCGCCGACGCCGGGGCGAGCTGGTCCGGGCAGGACGCCCAGGGCGGCGCGGTGCCCTCGTCGCTGGAGGCGGTGCTCGCCGCGGACGGCGACGCCCGGATCTGGCTGGCCGACGGCCCTTGGCGGACCACCGCCGACATCGCCGCGAGCGACCCGCGGCTGACCGCGTTCGCGGCCGCCGGGCCGAGTGGGCAGGTGTGGAACCGGGACAAGCTGCGCGGCCCGACCGGCGGGAACCAGCTCTTCGAGCGCGGCGTCGCGCACCCGGACGAGGTCCTCGCCGACCTGGTGTCGATCCTGCACCCGGAGCTGCTGCCGGGCCACGAGACGGTCTACTACCGGCAGGTGCCCGCCGGATGACCCGCTCGGCGACCCGTCCCGTGACGCCGACGGCGGACCGGGCGGGACAGCGCTCCGGCCGGCGCGCCCCGCTGGTCCTGCTCGCGCTGGCGTGCGGCGGAGCGGTGCTGTTCGCGCTGGCCGTCGCGACAGGGTCGGTGCCGATCTCCCCGCTGCGGACCGGGTCGGCGCTGCTCGGGCTCGGGTCCGGCGACGCGCGGCTGGACGTGCTGGTGACCGATATCCGGGTGCCCCGGGCGGCGACCGCGGCACTGGCCGGCGCCGGGCTGGGCGCGGCCGGGCTGCTGACCCAGACGTTGTTCCGCAACCCGCTCGCCGAGCCGTACGTGCTCGGCGTCAGCGCCGGGGCGGGACTCGGGGTCGCGCTGGTGACGACGCTCGGGACCGCCGGTGCGATGGCCGGGTTCGCCGGCGGCGGCCCGGGCGCGGTGCTCGGCCCGATCGGGCGGCTCGGGACGGTGGCCGCCGCCGCGACCGGGGCCGGTGCCGTGCTCGGGGTCGTGCTGCTGCTCTCCCGCGCGGCCCAGTCGGTGACGGCGCTGCTGGTGATCGGGGTGATGCTCGGCTCGATGGTGACCGCGCTGGTCAGCCTGCTGCTGGTGTGGACCGACCCGCGCTCGGCGCAGCAGTTCCTGGTGTGGGGGCTGGGCAGCGTCGACGGCGTCGCGACCGCTGAGCTGCCGGTGCTCGGCGGCATCGTCGCGGCCGGGCTGGTGGCGGTGGGGTTGCTGGCGAAGCCGCTGGACGGGCTGCTGCTGGGGGACGACTACGCCCGCACCGCCGGCGTCGACGTCGCCCGGCTGCGCGGGGTGGTGCTGGTGGTCGCGGCCCTGCTGGCCGGGGTGGTGACGGCGTTCTGCGGGCCGATCGGGTTCCTCGGGATCGCCGTGCCGCACCTGGCCCGGCTGGCGGTCGGGACGTCCCGGCACCGGGTGCTGATCCCGGCGACGGCGCTGACCGGGGCGCTCGTCGGGCTGGCCTGCGCGATCGTCGGGCACCCGCCGGGGACCAACACCGTGCTCCCGCTGAACGTGGTGACCTCGCTGGTCGGGGCGCCGGTGGTGATCGCCGTGCTGCTGCGGGCCCGGCGCGGCCGGGTGTGGTGATCGGGGGCATGATGCGTGACGACGGGGTGCCCGCCACGCAGGGCCGGTCCGCCGGGCTGGTGCTGTCCGGGCTGGCGGTGGGGCACCGGCAGCGCCGCGCCGCCACCACCGTGCTGTCCGGGGTGGACGCCACAGCCGGGCGCGGCGGGCTGACCGTGCTGCTCGGGCCGAACGGCGCCGGCAAGTCCACGCTGCTGCGCACCCTCGCCGGGCTGCAGCCCGCGCTGGTCGGGACCGCCGCCCTCGACGGCGACGACCTGTTCGCGCTGCCCGCCGCGGCCCGCGCCCGGCGGGTCGGGGTGGTGCTCACCGACCGGCCCGATCCGGGCCTGCTGACCGGCCGCGACGTCGTCGAGCTGGGGCGGCTGCCACACACCGGGGCGTCCGGCGTCCTCGGGCCGGGCGACGACGCCGCCGTCGACGAGGCCCTCGACGCGGTCCGCGCGGGGCCGCTGGCCGGGCGCCGGATCGGTGAGCTGTCCGACGGCGAGCGGCAGCGGCTGATGGTGGCCCGCGCCCTGGCCCAGCGGCCGTCCCTGCTGCTGCTCGACGAGCCCTCGGCGTTCCTCGACGTCGCGGCCCGGGTCGCGCTGCTCGGGCTGCTGCGCCGGCTGGCCCGGGAGCAGGAGCTCTGCGTACTGCTGTCCACCCACGACCTGGAGCTCGCGTTGCGGCTGGCGGACGCGGTGTGGCTGCTCGACGGTGCCGGCCGGTTCGCGACCGGCACGCCCGCCACGCTGTCCCGGAACGGCTCCGTCGGTGCCGCGTTCGACACCACGGAGCTGGCGTTCGACCCGGACTCCGGCACCTTCCGGCTGCGCACCGGCTGACCCGCCTGCGGTGCCGCGTGCCGTGAGCGTGCGCGGGATCCATACCCGTGCGGCCCCGGTCACCGTGCCCGGTATCACCCGATCGTCGCTCCGTCCTGCGGATGCGGCCCGGTCGGGCACGACCCGGCGCGGGCACGGTCGCGGTGCACGGGCCCGCGCCGCAACACCGCCGTCCCCGTCCGCGCCGCCGCCGCGCGGCCGGGGCCCGGGGGTCGCTAGGTTCGGCGCCGTCACCCCGCGGCCGCGCGCATCCCGGCCGCGACGAACCGTCGAGGAGACCCGATGACCGACGCCGCGAGCGCGGCCGAGCTCGAGTCGCTGCTGCTGTCCCGGTCGCTGGGCGACCCGGAACTGGCCGCGGCCACCGAGCGCACCCGTGACACCCCCGTGCTGCCGGACGTCTCGGTGGTCAAGGTGGGCGGGCAGAGCTTCGTCGACCGTGGCCGTGCCGCGGTGTTCCCGCTGGTCGAGGAGCTGCTGGAGGCCCGCGGGACGCACCGCCTGCTGATCGGCACCGGCGGCGGCACGCGCGCCCGGCACGCCTACGCGCTGGCCGCCGAGCTCGGCCTGCCCACCGGTGTGCTGTCGTCGGTCGGCAACGCCGTCGCGGGGCAGAACGCCCAGATGCTCGGCTACCTGATGGCCCGCCACGGCGTTCCGGTCGTCGCGGGTGGCGGGTTCGCGGCGCTGCCGCTGTACCTGTCCGAGTCCCGGGCGGCGATCTTCGCCGGGATGCCGCCGTACGCGATGTGGCAGCCGCTGCCGGACGAGGGCGTCATCCCGCCGTACCGCACCGACGCGGGCTGCTACCTGGTCGCCGAGACCTACGGCTGCCAGAACATGATCTTCGTGAAGGACGAGGACGGCCTGTACACCGCGAACCCGAAGACCGACCCGGACGCCACGCTGATCCCGGAGATCACGGTCGATGAGCTGGTCACGCTCGACCTGCCGGACCTGGTGATCGAGCGCCCGGTGCTGGAGCTGATGCAGCGCGCCCGGCATGTCCGCAGCGTCCAGATCGTGAACGGGCTCGAGCCCGGAAACCTGACCCGTGCCCTGGCCGGCGAGCACGTCGGCACGATCATCACCTCCGGAGCCACCCGATGAGCAGCAACCACACCAAGGACGTCGAGTCCGCGCTGGCCCGGCAGACGCTGCTCGACCGCGACCAGGTCCGCCCCGTCGACCAGCAGCAGCCGGTGATCCGGATGCTGCCGCGGCTGCGGGTGGTCGTCCTGGGCGGGCGTTCGATCATCGACAAGGGCCGCGACGTACTGCTCCCGCTGGTCGACGAGCTGCGGGCGGCGCTGTCCGGCGACCCGCTGCTGATCTGCACCGGTGCCGGGATCCGGGCCCGGCACGCGCTCGGCGTCGGGCTGGACCTGGGCCTGCCGATCGGTGCGCTGGCCGAGCTGGCCGGCCGCGAGGCCGAGCAGAACGGGCACCTGGTCGCGGCGCTGCTGGCCCAGGAGGGTGTCGCCTACCTCGGTCACGAGACCGTCGCGCACCAGCTGCCGGTGCACCTGGCCGCGTCGAACGCCGCGGTCACCAACGGGTTCCCGCCCTACGGCATCCACGAGTTCCCCGCGGAGACCGGGAAGATCCCGCCACACCGCACCGACGCCGGCTCGTTGCTGCTGGCCGACGCGTGGGGTGCGGCGTCGCTGACCTACGTCCGGGACACCTCGTGCAGCCAGGGGACCGCCGAGGTCTCGGTCGACGAGCTGCTGGCCGGGCCTGCCGGCGCCCTGCCGGTGGACCGGGAGGCGCTGGAGATCCTGCGCCGGGCCAAGCACGTCCGCTCCGCCCGGGTGATCGACGGGACCACCTCGGGGAACCTCACGAAGGCACTCGCCGGCGAGGCCGTCGGCACCCTGATCTCCACCTGACCATGATCAGCGGTACGCCGGGGCTGCCTCGCTGCCGCCGGCAGCGCTGGTGTACCGCTCGACCGGGCAGTGGGGCAGCGGGGCAGAGTGGGGCAGCGGGGCAGTGGGCGGGGGCGAGTGCTCAGCCGACCGGGGTGGGTGGGGCCGGGGCGGCCGGCGCGGTGTCCCGGGGGCGGCGGCGCTTCGCGATCAGGGCGCCGGCGGCCAGCACGACCAGCCCGGCGACGGCGAGCAGGAACGGCACCGACGACGGGTCACCGCCGTAGGCGCCGATCGTCACGAACGCGACCGCGCTCGGCAGGACACCCAGCACCGACCCGGCCAGGTAGTCGCGCAGCCGGATCGAGGTCAGCCCGCAGGCGTAGCTCAGGACCGGGTACGGGATCACCGGCAGCAGCCGGCCACCGGCGACGGTCCACAGCCCGCCGCGGCGCAGCCGCTCGTCGAGGCGGCGCAGCCGGGCGCTGCCGAGCCCGGCGATCACTTCGCGGCCCAGCGACCGGGACAGCCCGAATCCGATCAGCGCGCCTGCGGCGACCGCGGCCATCGTCGTCGCGAGCCCCATCGGGAGGCCGAACAGCACGCCCGCGGCGATCCCCATCAGCGTCGCCGGGGCCGGGACCAGCGTGAATGCGGTGAACAGCAGCGTGAACAGCACCGGGGCGAGCCAGCCCGCCCCGGCCGTCGCGCCGCGCACCGACTCCACGGTCGGCCAGCCGGTCACCAGCAGCACCGCGGAACCGGCCGTCACCAGCAGCACGAGCAGCGCGGGACGCCACCACCTGGACACGTGGACCACCTCCACCCGGTCCTACGACGCCCGGCACCCTCCGGGTTCGAGGGTGGGCCGGGTGTCGTCGGCGAGCGGGCCCCGGGCTGCGACCGGCGGCGGCTGTGCCAGAGTGACCGGGCCATGAGCAGACCCAGCCGCCGCCGGATCGCCCTGTCCCTGGCCGCCGCCGGGTTCATGGCCTTCTGGATCATCGGGACGGCGGCGACGATCCTGGCCGGCGGCGAGCGCGGGGCCGACGACGACGCCGCGCTCCTCGCCCGTGCCGAGGCCGCGCTGCGCGCCGGGGACGGTGCCCGGCTGCACGAGCTGTTGCTCGACGCCCCGGACCGCGACTTCACCGACGACTACGCCGAGCGGCTCCGCGCCGCCGGTGACCCGGTGCTGACCCGCACCGGGCCGGATGCTCTCGAGATCCGGTCCGGACCGCGGCTGGCGACCCTGTCGGTCACCGAGGAGAACGGCCGCTGGTACCTGAGCCTGCTGCCGGCCGAGGGCTGACCCGCGACCCCACGACGTCTACCGGCCCAGCAGCTCGGTGGCGTCGGACCGGAACTGCATCGAGCGGTACGGCCAGTTCGTGGTGGTGTTCCACTGGCTGACGACCAGGTGCAGGTTCTCCAGGGTGCTGCCGGGCACGACGTAGCCGCCGTAGAGCTGGGCGACCCGGCCGCTCGCGTGATCCTCGTCGTCCCAGCCGCAGCCGTGCAGCAGCGTCGCCCGCGGTGCCCGGTGCAGGTCGGCGTTCGGGGCGTCGAGCAGCATCGTGTCGATCCGGTAGTTGCCGGCGTCGAAGAAGGTCAGCAGCAGGTGCCCGCGACCGTCCGGGCCGGGGACCCGGCGCAGGTTCAGCTCCCCGAACGCGCCGGGGATCGTCAGCGTCGGCGGGTTGCCCCAGCCCCAGCGTTCCCCGGCGAACCCCCACGGCTCCCAGGCGTCCCGGTCGGTGATCCGGTCCGCGGGCACCCGGTGCAGCAGCAGGCCGTCCCGGCGCTGGAAGCCGGTGGTGTAGGCGTAGACGTACCCGTCGTCCCCGGCGCACCAGGTGAGCTGCTGGAACAGGCCGTTGCAGTGGTCACCGGGCCACCACAGGCCGGTGCGCTCCCAGCTCACACCGTTGTCGGTGGAGGCGAGGACCTCGCTGTGGAGCACGTTGCCGAGACCCTTGTTGGCCATCACGTGCAGGTACATCGTGTCGCCGAGGGTGATGACGTCGGCAGGCAGGATCGTGGTGACGCGCCGGTGCGGGCGGAGCCAGCTGGTGGCGGGCTTGTCGACCAGCCGGCAGGCGTAGTCGCGGGTGTCGCCGCCGGAGCCGGTCCAGCGCAGACCGGACCCGGTGTCACGGGGGTCGGCGAACAGCACGACCGGCGACCGCCAGCCGGGCCCGCCGACACCGGCCCGGTCGAAGGTGTCGCCGAACGCCGCGACCAGCCGCCCGTCCGGCGCGGTCGCGACGATGCCCAGGTCGGTGCCGCCGATCCCGAAGGTGTCGGTGTGCCCGGGGCCGGTCAGGTCGGCGATCTTGGTGGTGACGGCCATGGGCCCGACCCTAGGGGTCGGGCAGCGGCTCTCCCCAGTCGAGATGGACGTGCAGCTCGGCGTCGTCGATCCGGCTGCCCGGGTCGGCGTCCGGGACCGGCGAGCCGCACATCTCGGCGCTCGCGACGACGTTGGCCTGGCACCGGCCGCGGCGCAGCCGCTGGTAGCGGGCCAGCGCCGCACCGACCGCCCGCTCGTCGCGCAGGTCGCTGCCGTGCAACGCCCTGGCCAGGACCACGGCGTCCTCGCAGGCCAGCGTCGAGCCGTGTCCGGTGGCGGGGGAGGCGGCGTGTGCGGCGTCGCCGACCAGGACGGCGCGGCCGCGCCACCAGGTGCCGGTGTAGGGCAGGTCGTGCGGGTCGACCGCGCCCACGTCGTCGGGCGCGGTGGCCTCCACGAGCCGGGCGGCGACCCCGGAGCCGGACAGCGCGGCGAGCGCGCCGGCCCGTGGGGCGCGTCCGGGGTCGCCGTCCGGGTCGGGCGGCCCCGCCCGGGCGAACCACCAGGTGGGCCCGGCCGGGGTGGGGATCGCCGCGAACGCCTGGGCGGCGCCGGCGACGACGTGGAAGTCGCCGTCGCCGTCGAACGGCCGGTCCGGGGTCCGGCCGAAGTAGACCCGCTGTCCGGTCGGCCGCGGTGCCGGGCACGCCTGGTCGACGACGGCCCGCACCGCGGAGCCGACCCCGTCCGCGCCGACCAGGACGGCGCCGGTGCGGGTGTCACCACCGGCGTGCACCCGGACCCCGCACCCGTCCGGTTCGACCGCGGTGACCCGGGCCCCGGGGACGACCTCGATCCCGCGGCGCTCCACTTCGGACCGCAATGCGCTGATCAGGGCGGCCCGGGTGAGGTGCCGGAAGCCGACCGGGTCGCCGCCGCCGAGCGGGCGGCGTGCGCGCTCGGTCCCGTCGGCGTCGTGCAGCACGAACGACGTCATCGGCCCGGACACCCGGTCCAGCGCGGCACCGGCGCCCAGGGCCCGCACCGCCCGGACGCCGTTCGCGGCGAGGGTGAGGAACCAGCCGCCGAGCTCGTCCCACCCGCCGGTGCCGCCCCCGTCGGCCCGCGCCTCCAGGACCACCGACTCGATCCCGGCCCGGTGCAGGGCCAGCGCGGTCGCGCAGCCGGCGATCCCGCCGCCCGCGACGAGCACCGGTGGCCTCACCGCCGGTAGGCCTCGATCGCGGCACGGGTGGCGGGCTCGGCGAAGACCTCGGCGAACACGTCGACGCTGGCCTGCACGCTGTCGGCGATGCCGCGGTTGCGCCACGTCTCGAACAGCCCCTTCTGGGCCGCGATCACCTCTCGGGTGGGGGCGGCGAGCCGGGCCGTCAGGTCGGTGACCGCGGCGTCCAGGTTCTCCGGGCTCGCGACGAGCCGGTTCACCAGCCGGTCCGGGCCGAGCTCGTCCAGGGTGTAGAGATCGCCGGTGAGGATCAGCTCGTGTGCCTTCGCCGGTCCGAGGAAGTCCGGCAGCAGCGCCGCGTCGGCCACCGAGGGGATGCCGAGCTTGACCTCGGGCAGCCCGACCCGGACGCCGGCGTGCGCGACCCGCACGTCGCAGGCCAGCGCCAGCTCGAACGCGGCACCGACGCAGGCGCCGTTCAGCCGGGCGATCGTCGGGATCGGGGACCGGCGCACCGCGTCCAGGCAGGCCGCAACCCGGGAGATCACCTCCCGGCCCTGGTCCGGGGCGGCGGAGCGGAACACGCCCAGGTGCATCCCGGCCGCGAACGCCCGGTCACCCGCACCGGTCAGGACGATCACCCGGGTCGCCGCACCGGGTTCCCGGACGGCGGTGCCGATCGCGTCCAGGTCGTCCAGCTGCAACGCGTTGGCCTGCTCCGGCCGGTCCAGCGTGATCGTCCGGACCGCGCCGTCGTCGTGCACCCGTGGCAGTCCCATCGCATGATCGTCGCACCGCCCGGTCGCCGGCGCAGCGGCCGTCCGGGGCCCGCCCAGCCGCACCGGTTGCGGGCTCGATCGGGCGGGGTCGCAGGTGCCGCGGCGCCGGGCGCCCGCGGGTTCGCCGGAGTGGACACCCGGCCGAGACCATCGCCGAGCCGCTCGCCTTCCGCCACGTCCGCCCCTCGTGCCTCGGGGCCCGCCGCCCGATCGATGATCCACGACCGGGCGCACCGTAATGCCGATCCGTCCGGTCCGGGGCTGTTTCCCGGTCCGCCGAGAACGCGCACGAAACCGGATAACGCGCACCCGATCGGACGCGCGTTCTCCGGTTTCGTGCGCGTTCGCCGGAAGCGGGTGCGGCGGCCCGCCGGAGAGCGCATCCCCGCTGGTCGACGGGGTCTTGACAGGCCATTCCCGCAGGCCGCACGCTGTTGCGGTCAGTACATCGTAGTTGCGCGAAGTGCAACACACGCGGTCGGAACGATGGTGGCCGCCGGCTCAATCCGTGTGTTCTCACCCGCCCCGGCGGGCGATGCGGCCTGCGCAACGACGGATCCACGCACCGGATTCGGAGCAGGAGTCACCATGGCGACCACCACCCCCCGCATCGTGATCATCGGAGCCGGCATCGTCGGCTGCGCCCTCGCCGACGAGCTCACCCGCCGCGGGCACGGCGACGTGACCGTCCTGGAGCAGGGTCCGCTGTTCCGCACCGGCGGTTCCACCTCGCACGCGCCCGGCCTGGTCTTCCAGACCGCCGGCAGCCGCACCATGACCCGGCTCGCGACGGCCACCGTCGAGAAGTACGCCGCCCTGACCGAGGACGGCGTCCGGTGCCTGAACCAGGTCGGCGGGCTGGAGGTCGCGACCACCCCGGAGCGCCTCGCCGACCTGCACCGGCGGCACGGCTGGGCGTCTGCGGCCGGGATCCCGAGCCGGGTGATCGAGCCCCGGGAGTGCGCGGAGCTCCATCCGCTGCTCGACCGGTCCCGGGTCCTGGGCGGGCTGCACATCCCGACCGACGGCACCGCCGCGCCGGTCGCGGCGGCACAGGTCCAGGCCCGGGCCGCGGGCGCGCGCGGCGCACGGTTCCTGCAGCACCGCACGGTCACCGCGATCGACACCACCGGCGACCGGGTGCGCTCCGTTCACTGTGGTGACGAGCGGTTCGACGCCGACATCGTGCTCTGCTGCGCCGGTATGTGGGGGCCGACGGTCGGGGCGCTGGCCGGCGTGTCGATCCCGCTGGTCCCGATGGCGCACCAGTACGCCCGGACCAACCCGCTCGGCGTCCTAGAGACGATCCACGCGCTCGAGTCGGCCTCCGGCAGTGCCGACCCGTCCCTGCCGATCCTGCGACACCAGGACGCCGACCTGTACTTCCGGCCGCACGGCCTGCGGCTGGGCATCGGTGCCTACGGGCACCGCGCGATGCCGATGGAGCCGCGCGAGCTCGACGACGCGGATCCGGAGACCTCGATGCCCTCCGAGCGCCGCTTCACCCCCGAGGACTTCGACCCGTCCTGGGAGGACGCGGTGGCCCTGCTGCCCGCGCTCGGCGACGCCAAGATCGAGGAGGGGGTGAACGGCGTCTTCTCCTTCACCCCGGACGGCATGCCACTGCTCGGTGAGCACCCCGGCGTTGGCGGGTTCTGGTCGGCCGAGGCCGTCTGGATCACCCACTCGGCCGGCGTCGCCGAGGCGGTCGCGGAGTGGATCACCAACGGGCGCCCGGCGGTCGGCGGCGAGCCGGTCGACCTCGCGGGCGCCCACCTGGACCGGTTCGACCCGGCCGCGCTGGCGCCCGACGTGGTCCGGGCGCGGGCCTGCCGGGCGTTCGACGAGGTCTACGACGTGATCCACCCGCACGATCCGCCTGCGGTCGCCCGCCCGGGCCGGACGACGCCGTTCCACTCCCGGATGGAGGAGCTGCGGGCGGTGTTCACCGAGACCGGCGGCTACGAGCGTCCGATGTGGTTCGAGGCGAACGGTTCGCTGCCCGAGGTGTGCGAGGTCGCCCGGCGCACCGGCTGGGCGGCCCGCAACTGGTCCCCGATCGCCGGGGCCGAGGCGCTGGTGACCCGGCGCGCGGCCGGCATGTACGACCTCTCGCCGATGCGCCGGCTCGAGGTCACCGGGCCCCAGGCCTGCGAGCTCCTGCAGCGGCTCGTCACGAACGACGTGGACAGGCCCGTCGGCCGGGTGGTCTACGCACTGCTGCTGGACCAGGGCGGCGGCGTGCTGGCCGACCTCACCGTCACCCGGCTCGGCCCGGAGCGGTTCCTGCTCGCGGTCGCCGACCGGCTCGACGTCGCCGAGCTGCGCCGCTGGGTCCGGGACGGTGTCGGGATCACCGATGTCACGGAGGACACCGCGCACCTGGGGCTGTGGGGGCCGAAGGTGCCCGAGATCCTGGAGGGCCTGGTCCCGGAGGAGATGCAGCGGCTCGGCTTCTTCCGGGCCGCCGAGTTCAGCGTGGGCCGGGTCCCGGTGACCGGCCTGCGGGTCTCCTACGTCGGTGAGTACGGCTGGGAGCTGGTCTGCGCGGCCGCCGACGCCGAACGGCTCTGGGACACCGTGCACGCGGCGGGTGCCCGGCACGGCCTGGTCGCCGGCGGCCGGCACGCGTTCGCGAGCCTGCGGGTGGAGAAGGGCTACCGGGCCAAGGGCTCGGACATCACCCCGGAGCACGGGCCGGACGGCACCGGGCTCGGGTTCGCCGTCGCGATGGCCAAGGGCCCGTTCGTCGGTCGGGCCGCGGTGCACCGGGCGCGCGAGGAGGGCGGACCGTCCCGGGTGCTCGCCACCCTGGTCCTGGACCACGACGGCGCGGTCCTGTTCGGCGGGGAACCGGTGTACGACGTGCCGGAGGCGCGGCGGCTCACCCGGGGCCCGATACTGCTCGATCCGGACGGCCCGCCGGCCGCCCCTGCGGGGTGCTCGGCGAGCGGGTACGTGACCAGCGCGGCCGTCGGGTACACCTCCGGCCGCTCGATCGCCTACGCCTGGCTGCCCGCCGAGCGGGCGGGCGCCGGGACCCGGATGGAGGTCGAGACCTTCGGTCGCCGGCTCACCGCGGAGGTCGTCGACGGCCCGGTGCACGACCCCTCCTCGGCGCGGATGAAGGGCTGAGCGGCGTTGGGGTACGACGTGATCGTCGTCGGGCTCGGTGGGATGGGCAGCGCCGCGGCGCGGCACCTGGCCGGCCGGGGGCTGCGGGTGCTCGGCTGCGAGCGGTTCAGCCCGGCCCACGACCGGGGGTCCAGCCACGGCGGCTCCCGGATCACCCGGCAGGCCTACTTCGAGGACCCGGCCTACGTCCCGTTGCTGCAGCGCTCCGCGGACCTGTGGGATCGCACGGCGGCGGAGTCCGGACGCGAGCTGGTCCGCTGGACCGGCGGGATCTGGGCCGGTCGCCCGGACGGCCCGACGGTCGGCGGCTCGCTGGCCAGCGCCCGCCGCTGGGGCCTGGAGCACGAGGTGCTCGATGCCGCGGCGCTCCGGCGGCGGTTCCCGGCGCTGCGGCCCGCGGACGGCGAGGTCGCGGTCGTCGAGTCCCGGGCCGGGGCGCTGCACCCGGAGCACAGCGTCCGGGCACACCTCGAGCTCGCCGCCGCGGCCGGTGCCGACCTGCGGTTCGGCGTCACCGTGCACGGCTGGACGGCGAGCGCGTCCGGGGTGCGGGTGCGGACCGGAGCCGGCGTGTTCGAGGCGGACCGGCTGGTCGTCGCGCCCGGGGCGTGGGCCGGGTCGCTGCTCGGGCTCCCGGTACGGGCCGAGCGGTACGTGCAGTTCTGGTTCGAGCCGGCCGACCCGTCCACCTTCGACGGGCATCCGGTGTGGATCTGGGAGGGCGCCGGGGGCCGCCAGGTCTACGGCTTCCCGACCGATGTGGACGGCCTGGTGAAGGTCGCGTTCTTCCGGGGCGGACGGCCCTGCGAGCCGGAAGGCGTCGACCGGACGGTGCACCCGTCGGAGATCGACGAGGTCGCCGGGTTCGCCGGCCGGTACGTACCCGGCGCGGTGCACCGGTTCGTCCGCGCGAAGACCTGCCTCTACGAGTGCACGCCCGACCACGACTTCGTGCTCGGGCACCACCCCGCCCAGGAGAACGTGGTCCTGGCCTGCGGGTTCTCCGGGCACGGCTTCAAGTTCGTGCCGGTCGTCGGCGAGATCGTCGCCGACCTGGTGCAGCACGGGCGCACCGCGCACCCGATCGACCTGTTCGACCCCACCCGCCCCGGCCTGACGGCCCGACCCGGGGAGCACGTCGCATGACCGCCATCGAGCACGGATCCACGCTGCGCCCGACCCTGCCGGGCAGCGCCTACGTCGACCCGGCCGGCTTCGACGCCGAGGCCGCGCACATCCTGGAGGCGACCTGGTTCTGCGCGGTGTCGAGCACCGACGTCGGGAACCCGGGCACGTTCCGCACCGTGACGGTCGGGCGCGAGTCGGTGATCGTCACCCGGGCCCGCGACGGCGGTGCGCGGGCGTTCCTCAACGTCTGTCGCCATCGGGGAGCCCGGCTCTGTGTCGAGTCCGCGGGCCAGGTCAAACGGACTTTCCGCTGCCCGTACCACGCCTGGTCCTACGACCTGGACGGCAACCTCGCCGGCGCGCCGCACCTGCCGGCGATGCACGGGGCCGACCGGGCCGACCTCGGTCTGGCGACGGTCGCCGTGCAGGAGTGGCTCGGCTACGTCTGGGTCTGCCTGGCCGGGGACCCGCCGTCGTTCTCCGAGACGGTGGTCGACGTCGTCGCCGCGCGGCTGGGCGAGCACGGCGCGATCGAGCGGTACGGCGTCGAGCGCCTCGTGCCGGCCCGCCGGATCACCTACGACGTGGCGGCGAACTGGAAGCTCGTCGTCGAGAACTTCATGGAGTGCTACCACTGCGCGACGATCCACCCCGAGCTGACCGGTGTGCTGCCGGAGTTCGCCCGGGGTGGGCGGCCCAGTACTTCGTCGGGCACGGCGCCGAGATGGGGGAGCGCGCCGAGGGGTTCACCGTGGACGGTTCGGCCGGACCGGGCCGGCTCCCGGGGATCGACGACGACCAGGACCGCCGCTACTTCGCGGTCACCGTGCTGCCCCAGGTGTTCCTGAACCTGGTGCCCGACCACGTGATCGTGCACCGGATGTTCCCGATCGGACCGGACCGCACGGTCGTCGAGTGCGACTGGCTGTTCACCCCGGACGTGGTGGAGTCCGGTGCGGACGTGTCGTCGTCGGTGGAGCTGTTCGACCGGGTGAACCGGCAGGACTTCGACGCCTGCGAGCGCTGCCAGCACGGGATGTCCTCGCGGGTGTATGCCGGCGGCGGGGTCCTGGTGCCGACCGAGCACCACATCGAGCAGTTCCACACCTGGGTCCGGACGATGCTCGGTGAGATCGCGGTGCTGCCCGGTGTCGCCGAGGCCACCTACGAGGAGTACACCGGCTACGAGAACGGGGGTGCGGCGTGACCAGCATCCTGGACGCCATCGGCGGTACCCCGCTGATCCGGGTGGACGACGTGTGGCTCAAGTGCGAGCACCTCAATCCGTCCGGATCGGTGAAGGCCCGGATGGCCCGGCACGTGATCACCCGGGCCGCGGCGTCGGGAGCGCTACGGCCGGGGGACACGATCGTCGAGGCCAGTTCCGGCAACACCGGCAACGCGATGGCGATGGTCGCCGCGGTGCTCGGTTACCGGATGGTCGTGGTGACCGCGGCCGGGCTCTCGCCGGAGCGCACCGCGATCTCGCGGGCGTTCGGCGCCGAGGTGGTCGAGGTCGGCGACTTCCACGTCGGCGACGCGCTGGCCCGCGCCCGCGAGCTCGGCGAGCGCGACGGCTGGTTCCACCCCGGACAGTTCGAGGGCGAGTGGAACGTCGAGGCCAACGCCACCGGACTCGGCCCGGAGATCCTGGGCCAGCTCGAGGGCGCCACCCCGGATGCGGTCGTCTGCGGGATCGGTACCGGCGGCACGCTGGTCGGGGTGGGGCGGGCGTTCCGCGCGGCCCACCCCGGCTGCGTGCTGCTCGGGGTCGAACCCGCCGGTTCCCGGACGCTGTGCTGCGGGGAGATCGGTCGGCACCGGATCGAGGGCATCGCGGACGGCTTCGTCCCCGGCATCGTGGCGCGGCACCGCGCCGAGATCGACGACGTCGTCCCGGTCGACGACGCCGAGGCGCTCGCCGAGTCCGCGCGGCTGGCCCGAGCGTACGGCCTGTTCGTCGGGCCGAGCACCGGCGCGCACCTGGTCGCGGCGCGGCGGTGGCTGGCCGAGCACCCCGGGCGGACCGTGGTGACCTTCGCCAGCGACAAGGGCGAGAAGTACCTGTCCGAACGGGCCGGCGACGCCCTCGGCGCCGTCGCGTGACCGGCGCTCCTCCGGGCGGCGGTAGGGTCCGGGCGACCGACCCGCCGTCTCGATGGAGCCGCTTCGATGGAGGCCCGATGACCGTCACCGGTACCCCGACCGAGACCCTCCGGTACCTGGAGCACGGTGCCACGATCGACGAGGCGCTGGCGTTGTTCGACGCGCTGCCCGCAGTGGCCGTTCCGGAGATGCTCGGGAACTGGGCGGGCGGGGAGATCCCCACCGGCAACCCGATGGACGGGCTGCTGGAGCGCTTCGGCTGGCACGGGAAGCGCTTCGACGGTCCCGACGACGTGCACCCGCTGGTCATGGACCACCCCCGCGGCGGCCGGTTCAGCCTGAACCCGGCGCTGGTCCCGCTGCCGACCCTGATCCGCTACCCGGCCGCGCTGCGCCATGCCGCCGTGGCCCGGCTCGCGAAGCAGGCCGGCCCCGCGCTGGGCACCCGGGCGCCGAAGGCCCGGCTGCGGACCACCGAGTACCGCGGGGTCGCGAGCGCGACGATGTGCTACGACGACCTGCCGATCCACGACGTGTTCCGGAAGGTCGACGACGACACCGTGGTCGGGGCCATGGATCTGCGCGGCCTGAAGCAGCCGTTCATGTTCTTCCTGCGCCGCGAGTGAGCAGCCTCCCCGACGCGCATGATCAGGCCGGCGGGTCGACGACCTGGACGACGCCGTCGTTCGTGCCGGTGACGAACAGCCTCCCGGTGTCCGGGTCGACGGCGACGGTGTTCGGCTGCCGCACGGTCGGGATCCGGGCGACCTCGCGCGGCGTCGGGTCGGTCATGTCGTAGCCGACGAGCAGGTTGTCCCCGGTGGCGGTGACCCACAGCCGGTCCCGCTGCGGGTCGTAGGCGATGCCGTACGGCTCGCCGGGCAGCGCGACCCGGCCGACCTCGCGGGGGGTGCCGGACGGGTCGAACACGATGATCGCGCCGCCGCGGGTGTCGGTGGCGATCATCCGGCCGTGCCTGTCGGCCACCAGGTGCGTGGGGCCCGCACCGGCGGGCAGCTCCAGGATGCCGTCGCCGGTGGCGGCGTCGTAGACCGTCAGCGAGTTCTCCCGGACGTCGATCAGCCCGACCCGGTCGCCGACCGGGGCCAGGCCGGCCGGCTGGGTGACGTCGGTGAGCTGGCGGACGACCCCGCCGTCGCGCAGCACCGACACGCTGGCGCCGCCCTCGTTGGCGACGAACACGGTGCCGGCGCCGGTCTCGGTGGCGTCGTGCGCCATCCGCCCGGTCGGCACCTGGGACTCGATCCGCCCGTCCGGCAGCGCGACCCGGACGAGGCCGTTCGCGCTCTCGCTCGGCACGAGTACTGGCCCGCCGGGCGCGGCGAGCTGCAGGTGGCGCAGCACCCCGGGCAGCGGGACCCGGGCGGTCACGGCGCCGGTGTCGGCGTCGAGCAGCACCAGGGCGTTCGGCTCTCGCACCCCGACGGCGACGCGCCGGGTCGGCCCGTCCGCGACGATCCCCTCCGGGACCGCTCCGACCGGTACCACCCGGCCCGGCGGCGTCCCGGTGACCGGCGGGGCGACGCCGGGTTCGGCGGGTGGCGGGAGCGGCTCGGCGAACCGGGCCGGCGTCCCCGTCGTCCCCGGGGCGGCCGGTCCGGTCGGCGGCGGGTCCGCCGGAGCCCCGCCGCCCGAGCAGCCGCAGAGCAGGGCGAGCGCAGCGACCAGGGCGAGTGTCGGGACCGTGCGGCGGATCATGGGGGTCCGTTCGGCACCCGGGGGCGGATCGGTTCGGACCGGATCGGCGGACGGTGCCCCGACCACGGTTGCGCTGGGAAACGATAGCATCCTATCGTTCGGGTTCCTCGATCATCCGACGACGGGAGAGCCCGTGACCACACTCGCCGAGCCGCAGCTGCCCTTCGACCGGCCGAACGTCCTGGAGATCGCCCCGCTCTACGACCTCCTGCGCCGGCAGGGCCCGGTGGTGCCGGTGCGGACCCCGGCCGGCGACCCGGCGTGGCTGGTGACCCGCTACGCCGAGGCCCGGGAGCTGTTCGGTGACCCGCGGCTGGGCCGCTCGCACCCGGCGCCGGAACAGGCCGCCCGGGTGTCCGACGCGGCGATCATGGGTGGTCCGAGCGGGGACCACGACAACGAGCGGGACACGCACACCCGGATGCGCAGGCTGCTGGTGCCCGCGTTCTCGGCGCGGCGGATGCGGCTGCTCGGCGACCACGTCGGCGAGCTGGTCGAGGGCTGCCTGGACGCGCTCATCGCCGCGCACGACGCGGCCCCGGACGGCGTCGTCGACCTGCACGAGCACCTGGCGTTCCCGGTTCCGGTGCTGGTGATCTGCGAGCTGCTGGGGGTGCCGTTCGCCGACCGGTCCTACTTCCACGGGCTGTCCGAGCGGGTCGCCGCGATCCGCTCCGGCGGCGACGCCGAGACCGCGATGACCGAGTTCCGGGCCTACCTGGGCCGGCTCGCCGAGGCCAAGCGCGCCGAGCCGGGTGAGGACGTCGTGACCGATCTGGTCCGGGCCCAGGACGAGGACCCGTCCTTCACCGACGAGGAGCTGACCCTGATCGCCGCCGGGCTGCTGTTCGCCGGGCACGAGACGACCGTGAACCGGATCGACCTCGGCGTGCTGATGCTGCTGGCCCGCCCGGACCGGCGGGACGCGTCGTCGCGGACATCCCGGGCCGGGTGCAGGGCACCGTCGAGGAGGTGCTGCGACTGTCCGCGCCCGGCGGGCTGGCCCTGCTCCGCTACGCCCACGACGACGTCCCGGTCGGGGACGTGACGATCCGTCGCGGGGAGGCGGTGCTGATCGCGTCGGCAGCCGCCAACCGGGACGCCCGCGCCTTCGACGACCCGGAGGAGTTCGACCCGACCCGGCAGCCGAACCCGCACGTCGCGTTCGGTCACGGCGCGCACTTCTGCATCGGTGCCAGCCTGGCCCGGACCGAGCTGACGGCGGTGTTCACCCGGCTGTTCGCCCGGATCCCCGGGCTGCGGCTCGCCGTCCGTCCGGACGAGCTCGACGTGCGGACCGAGCAGGTCACCGGTGGTGTCCGGGCGGTGCCCGTCACCTGGTGAGCCTGCCCGGGCCGGGACGCTAGACGCTAGAACACCGTCCCGGCGTCGGCGGTCACGATCCCGTCCAGGCACCGCTCGACGACCGCCGCGATCGTCCAGGACGGGTTCGCGCTGCCGGTCGAGCCCGGAACCAGGGCACCGTCGACGACGTACAGGCCGGGGTGGCCCTCGACCCGCCCGCGGTCGTCGGTGACCTTCCCGACGACGGCGCCGCCCAGCGGGTGCCAGGTGATCGGGTCCAGGGTGCCGAGGTCGACCACCCCGCCGGGGGCGTCCGCGGCCCTCGACACCAGCCCGGAGGCGCCCGACGGGAGCCGTCCGGCGACGTCGGCGACGGTGCGGCCGAGCCCCGCGCCGACCGGGTTGTCCGGCGCGATCAGGCGTTGTTGCAGGTCACGGACGGTGCGCTGGGCGTCGGCGTCACCGTCGGGTGGCCAGTGCAGGGTCGCGTCGCCGGTGGCCGGGTCGAACCGGAACTCGCCGGCCGGGTCGCAGGCGCCGAAGCCGGGCAGCGACATCACCCGGGCGTCGAACGGCAATGGCGCCGGGCCGAAGCTCAGCGTCACCGCCTCGGCCCGGTCATCGGTGGCGGGGCGGATGCCGGTCGCCAGCGGCCCGCCCTGCGGACCACCGGCCGGTTCCGGGACACCGGCGCGCAGGCAGATCCGGTCGCCGTTGTTGCCCCAGTACCGGCCGGCGTCCGGGGTGAGATCGGGCAGCGTGCCGGTCTCGCGGGCCCGCACCAGCAGCCGGGACGTGCCGGTGGACCCGGCCCCGAGGAACACCGCGTCCGTGGTGATCGCGATCCGCTCCTGGACGGTGCCGTCGGTGTCGATCCGCTCGACGTCGATCCGGTAGCGGCCACCCGCGAGGGCGTGCAGGTCCACCACCCGGTGCAGCGGCGCGACGGTGACCAGGCCGGAGCGTTCGGCGTCGGCCAGGTAGTTGCGGTCCGACGACAGCCGGGCCCCGGAGTTGACGCCGGAGAAGTACTCGCCGACCGACATCGACGGCGTCGCCCGCCCGGCCAGCTCGGCGCGCACGACGTCCCAGTCGGTGGCGTTCGGCAGCAGCTCGGCGGCCATCCCGATCCGGCGCGCCTGCTCGGCGAACAGCCGGGTGCCGATGTAGTTCGGGTGCGCCAGCACGTCGTCCGGCATCGGGGCGACGCCGACCCGGCGGGCCGCGCGCGGGTAGTGCTCGGCGTCGAGCTCGTCGTGGTCGAGGCCGGGCAGCGCCGCGGAGAACACCGCGGCCGCCGGCTTGATCCAGACACCGGCGTAGACCAGCGTCGAGCCACCGACCCCGGCGCCGCAGAGCACGCTCATGCCACGGCCGCTGACCTTCTCGAACAGGCCGGTGTAGGGCTTGTAGAGGGTCGGCGGCTGGCCGGGGAACACCGGCGCGGGCGTCAGCCAGGACGAGCGGCGGTCCGGCTGAAGGAACGTCGGGAACGTGTCCGTCGCGGGGGTCGGCCAGCGGCGCCCGCGTTCCAGGACCAGGGTCCGGACCCCGGCCTCGGCGAGCCGGGCGGCGGCGATCGACCCGCCCAGCCCGCTGCCGATCACGACGGCCCGGGCGGTCGTCTCGGTGACGTCGCGGCGCAGGAGCTGCGGGCCCGCGGTCGCGGGCCCGGCGGCGCCGAGCGTGGCGGCACCGAGCACCGAGCTCGTCAGGAACCCGCGGCGGCTGAGGAGCGGCACGGCTCAGCCCCCGATCCGGATGTCGGCGACGATCTCGCGGATCAGGCCGCCGTCGTAGCGGAAGGTCTCGTGCACCCGCGCCGTCCTCAGGCCGAGCGGGCCGGCGCCGACGTCGAGGGTGAACTCCGCGACGACCACGCCGTCGTCGCGGACCGTGTAGGACTCGTCGGAGATCCCGCGGATCACCCGGTACTGCGGCCCGTACCGCAGGTCGGCGCGCATCTGGTCGCCGGAGAACCCGGTCGGCAGACCCGCCTCGACGCGAGTCGCCTCCGGGTGGAACGGCACGTCCGACGGGTCGTGGTCGGCCAGCGCGGCGACGTAGGCGCGGGCGCCCTCGACCCGGCAGGCGTCGTCGCAGCCGGGCGCCGCGAGGGCCGGGGCGGCGGTTCCGGCGAGGACGAGCAGGGCGGTCAGGGGGAGCAGCAGGGTGCGGCGTAGCGGCACGGGGACCTCCGGGATCCTGGGGAGCGTGCGGAACGAGGGTCGGCGCCGGTGGGCGCGGGGCGGGACGGAGCGGACCAGGGCGGTGCTGCTGGAGGCGGCCGCCGAGGTGTTCGCCGAGCGGGGCTACGACGGCGCCTCGGTGGACGAGATCGCCCGCACCGCCGGGGTGTCGGTCGGGTCGATCTACAGCCGGTTCGGCAACAAGCAGGCGCTGTTCCGGGCGCTCATGGCAGACTTCCTGGAGCGGGACGTGACCCTGGCCCGGGACCGGCTGGCCGGCGGGCTCGCCGAGGGACTGTCCGGGATGGACGAACGCCTGCTGGAGACGGCCGACTCACGGCACCGCACCCTGCTCGACGCCGAGACCTGGGTCTCCGCGATGCGTTCGCCGGAGCTGCGGGAGGCGCTGGCCGAGCACGACCGGGAGACCCGCGGGGCGGCGGCACGGATGACCGGCGAGGAGCGCGAGCGGACCGGGCAGACCTCGCCGACCAGGCAGGCCCCGCGGACCGGCGACGACGAGGTCGCGACCGCGCTGATGGCGCTCTACCACGGGCTGCTGCGGCAACGTCGGCTCGACCCGGACTCGGTGGCCCCGGACCTCTACGGCCGGCTGGTGCTGTTGCTCTCCCGCGGGCTGGCCGCGGAGGCCGACGGGGGCCTGTGATCGACATCGCCGCACGGGCCGATGCTGACAGATTTGAGTAACCGCTCAAAACTCGGCCCCGGCCCACCGTCGCGCGGGGCGGATCACCCACCCGGCGGTGGCCCTTCGGACCCGGTTCGCGACGATGGTGCGGTGACAGGCACGGCACCCCCGGAGACCCAGCAGCACCGCTCGATCAACCAGCGGATCGCCGACGAGCTCGGCGCCCGTCCGGACCAGGTCGGGGCCGCGGTGGCCCTGCTGGACGAGGGCTCGACGGTCCCGTTCGTCGCCCGGTACCGCAAGGAGGCCACCGGCGGGCTGGACGACGTCGCGCTCCGCACCCTGGAGGAGCGGTTGCGCTACCTGCGCGAGCTGGAGGAGCGCCGGGCCACCGTGCTCGACTCCATCCGCTCCCAGGGCAAGCTCGACGAGGCCCTCGAGGCGCGGATCAACGCGGCCGAGTCGAAGGCCCGGCTCGAGGACATCTACCTGCCCTACAAGCCGAAGCGCCGGACCAAGGCGATGATCGCCCGGGAGCAGGGCCTGGAGCCGCTGGCCGACGCGCTGCTCGCCGACCCGACCCTGGACCCGCACGCCGAGGCCGCCGGGTACGTCACCGACGAGGTGGCCGACGCCGGTGCCGCCCTGGAGGGCGCCCGGTCCATCCTGGTCGAGCGGATCGGGGAGAACGCCGACCTGGTCGGCGGCCTGCGCGAGCGGATGTGGTCACACGGCCGGCTCGTCACCAAGGCCCGGGACGGCAAGGAGGACGACCAGGCCGCGGCGAAGTTCTCGGACTACTTCGGGTTCTCCGAGTCGTTCACGACGCTGCCCTCGCACCGGATCCTCGCCGTGTTCCGCGGCGAGACCGAGGAGGCGCTCGACGTCACCCTCGACCCCGGGGACGACGACGAGCCCACCGCCTACGAGCGCATGATCGCCGCCGAGTACGGCATCGGCGACGCAGGCCGGGCGGCCGACACCTGGCTGCTCGGGGTCGTCCGGTGGGCCTGGCGGACCCGGCTGCAGACCGCCCTGGGTATCGACATCCGGGTCCGGCTGCGCGCCGCCGCGGAGGAGGGCGCGATCGGCGTGTTCGCGGCCAACCTGCGCGACCTGCTGCTCGCCGCCCCGGCCGGGACCCGGGCCACCATCGGTCTCGACCCGGGTCTGCGGACCGGCGTGAAGGTCGCCGTCGTCGACGCCACCGGCAAGGTCGTCGACACCGCGGTGATCTACCCGCACGAGCCGCGCAACGACAGGTCCGGTGCGCTGAAAACGCTCACGGCGCTGGCCACCAAGCACTCCGCCGAGCTGATCGCGATCGGCAACGGCACCGCGTCCCGGGAGACCGACGCGCTGGCCGGTGAGCTGATCAAGCAGAACCCCGGCCTGAAGCTGACCAAGGTGATGGTCTCCGAGGCGGGCGCGTCGGTGTACTCGGCGTCGGCGTACGCGTCGTCCGAGCTGCCGGACATGGACGTGTCGCTGCGCGGCGCGGTCTCCATCGCCCGCCGGCTGCAGGACCCGCTCGCCGAGCTGGTCAAGATCGACCCCAAGTCCATCGGCGTCGGGCAGTACCAGCACGACCTGCCCGAGTCGGCGCTGTCCCGCTCGCTGGACTCGGTCGTCGAGGACTGCGTGAACGCCGTCGGTGTCGACCTGAACTCGGCGTCGGCGCCGCTGCTGCGCCGGGTGTCCGGCATCTCCGAGTCGCTGGCCGGCGCGATCGTCGGGCACCGGGACTCGAACGGCCCGTTCCGCAGCCGCGGCGCGCTCACCGACGTGGCCCGGCTCGGCCCGAAGGCGTTCGAGCAGTGCGCGGGCTTCCTGCGGATCCGCGGCGGGGACGAGCCGCTCGACGCCACCGGCGTGCACCCGGAGTCCTACCCGGTCGTCCGGAAGATGGTGGAGCGCACCAAGCTGGACGTGTCCGCGTTGATGGGCAACTCCGCGCGGCTGCACCAGATCAAGCCCAAGGAGTACGTCGACGACGCCGTCGGGCTCCCGACCGTCACCGACATCCTCACCGAGCTGGAGAAGCCCGGTCGCGACCCCCGCCCGGCGTTCCGGACCGCGACGTTCGCCGAGGGCGTGCACAAGATCTCCGACCTGCAGCCGGGGATGCTGCTCGAGGGCGTCGTGACGAACGTGGCGGCGTTCGGCGCGTTCGTCGACGTCGGGGTGCACCAGGACGGTCTGGTGCACGTCTCGGCGATGAGCAAGGACTTCGTGTCCGACCCGCGCGACGTCGCCAAGTCCGGTGACGTCGTCAAGGTGAAGGTGCTGGAGATCGACGAGGCCCGCAAGCGGATCTCGCTGACCCTGCGCCTGGACGACGAGCCGGGCGGCGAGAAGCAGCGCGGCGGCGGCCAGGGCAGCGGCGGCCAGGGCGGCGAGCGCGGCGGCAAGGGCGGTGGTGGTCCGCGCGGCGGGCGGCCGCAGAACGACCGCGGTCAGGGCGGCCCGCGCGGTGGTGGCCAGAAGGGCGGCGGCAAGCCCGGCGGCGGCACCCACCGGCGCGACGACCGCAAGCCCGCCCCGTCGAACGACGCCATGGCCGAGGCGATGCGCCGGGCCGGCTTCGGCAAGGGCTGACCCCACCGCGACGGGCACCAGGCCGGTGCGGTCCTTGCCCGCGGCGCAGTGCACCTGGACCGGACCGGGGGCACCCGCGACGATCCGCAGGACGGCGGCCAGCGCGTCCCCGGCCCCGTCGGCGAGCAGTCGGTGGGCCCAGGCCAGGTCGTCCTGCCCGGCGGCGGCGTCGGCGACCCGCGCCGGGGTCAGCGACGCCCCGAGCGGGACCGGGCAGATGTCGGCGAGGTCGGCGAGCGGGTGCGGGGGCCGGGTCTCGGCGCGCGAGCGCAGGTCGACCACGGTCGCCGGTGGCCACGCGGCCGTCGCGGGCAGGCCCACCTCGCGGGCCGATCGCGGGTCGTGTGGCTGCGGGGCGTCCGAGCGGTAGAGCACGCCCGCACGTACCCGGTACCCGTCGTGGGTGCGGGTCCCGCCGAGGTCCCGCAGGTTCGCCGGACGCCCGATGTCGGGGCGGCGGGTCCGGAACGCGGTCACCCGGCCAGGATCGGTGATCACCCTGTCCGGGCCCCCGCCCGCGTGACCTGGGGCATCAGTGGCTTCGATCACGTCGGGCCGGGCGGACGTGCGGGCGCGGGGCGTGGAAGAATGGCGAGCTGGCGGCCGCCGGCGAGGATGCGCGGCTGCGAGCCCCGGAGGTCTGGGTTCACCGGCACGAAATGCCGAGCGCGGGCCTGGCGGGCTGGGAGCGGGCGAGAGTCGCCCGCCGACACCGGGCGCACCCCCTGCGCGAGCCATGAGGACGCAAGTGATCCCCCTGCTGGAACAGCACCCCACCCTGGACGACTCCGAGACGACCCCGGAGCGGACGTCCGAGAACGACCTCCCCGAGAACGACCTCCGTGGGAACGACATCCCCGAGAGCACCGGCAGCGACGCGACCCCGTCGTTCTCCGACCTCGGCCTGGCCCCGCAGCTGCTGGCGGTCCTGGACAAGCTGGGCTACGAGACCCCCAGCCCCATCCAGGCCGCCGCCATCGGGCCGCTGATCGCCGGCCGCGACCTGCTCGGGCAGGCCGCCACCGGCACCGGCAAGACCGCCGCGTTCGCGCTGCCGATGCTGCAGCGCCTGGCCGACGGCCGCGCCTCGACCGACCGCGGGCCCACGCCGTTCGGCCTGGTCCTGGCCCCGACCCGGGAGCTGGCCATGCAGGTCGGCGAGGCGGTCACCAAGTACGGTTCCGAGCTCGGCGCGACCGTCGCCACCGTCTACGGCGGCGCCCCGATCGGCCCGCAGATGGGCCGGCTGCGCCGCGGCGTCGACATCGTCGTCGCGACCCCCGGCCGGGCCATCGACCTGATCAACCGCGGCGCGCTGTCGCTGGCCGCGATCGAGGTCGCGGTGCTGGACGAGGCCGACGAGATGCTCGACATGGGATTCGTCGAGGACATCGAGACGATCCTCGGCTCCACGCCTGAGGGTCGGCAGACCGTGTTGTTCTCGGCCACCATGCCGGGCCGGATCCAGAGCCTGGCCCGGAGGCACCTGAGCGACCCGGCCGACATCCGGATCAAGCGGGACCCGACGCCGGACGGTGAGGCCCCCAAGGTCCGCCAGACCGCGTACCACGTGCCGCGCAGCCACGTCACCGTCGCGCTGGGCCGGGTGCTCGAGATGGAGCAGCCGACCGCGGCGATCGTGTTCTGCCGCACCCGCGCCGACGTCGACGCCGTCACCGAGACCCTCACCGCGCGCGGCCTGCGTGCCGAGGCGCTGCACGGCGGCATGGACCAGGAGCACCGCACGCGGGTCGTCGAGCGGCTGCGCGCCGGGCGCACCGAGCTGCTGGTCGCCACCGACGTCGCCGCCCGCGGCCTGGACATCGACACGCTGACCCACGTCGTCAACCACGACGTGCCGTCGTCGCCGGAGTCCTACGTGCACCGGATCGGCCGGGTCGGCCGCGCCGGGCGCGAGGGCGTCGCGATCACCCTGGTCACCCCCGGCTCGGTGCGGCACCTGCGCAACATCGAGCGGCTGATCGGCTCCTCGGTGGCCACCGCGCCGGTGCCGACGCCGGAGGACCTGCGCGCGGTGCGGCTGGCCCGCACCGCGCTGGCCCTGCGCGAGCAGGCCGGGCAGGACGCCGACGCGTCACCGCAGGACGGTGTCGACGAGCTGGTGCTCGACCTGGCCCGCGACCACGACCTCGCCTCGGTCGCGGCGGCGGCGATCCGGATGGCCCGGGCCGGCACCGCGGTTCCGGACGACGAGATCGAGATCCCCGAGGTCCGCTCGCGTGGCGGACGGGACCGCGGCGACACCCGCGGCCCGCGCCGCGACCGGGACGGCCGCCCCGGCGGCGGCAGCCGCGGTCAGGGCGCCCGGCCGCCGAAGGCCGGCACCACCCGGCTGTTCGTCTCGGCCGGCCGTGCCTCCGGGGTGCGCCCGCAGGACATCGTGGGTGCGCTGGCGAACGAGTCCCGGCTCTCCGGCCGCGACATCGGTGCCATCCAGATCCACGAGCGGCACGCGCTGGTCGAGGTGCCCGAGCACGCCGCGGACGAGGTGCTGAAGTCCCTGCGCGGGGCGACCACGCTGAAGGGCCGCAAGGCCAACGTCCGCAAGGACCGGGACGCCGGCGAGACCGGCTGAGGCCACCGGAGCCACGAACGACGGCCCGGTGCGCACCGCGGTGCGCACCGGGCCGTCGTCGTAGGTGGGTCGTGTCGTAGGTGGGTCGTGGGGCGGGCCGGCCTCAGCGCACCTCGACCCGGTCGTTCATCCCGAGGTTGGAGAAGAACGTAACGGCGTCGTCGCGGTCCAGCTTGACGCAGCCGGCCGAGTCGACCTCCTGCTTGCCCTCGTGGAAGGCGATGCCGCCTGGGGCGAAGAACACCGACCACGGCATCTCTGCGCCGTCGAACTCGAACGAGCGGTGGTCCTGGTCCTTGTCGTAGACCGTGAAGTCGCCGGTCGGGGTCTCGGTGCCCTTGCCGCCGTGCGTGATCGAGACCGGCCCGTAGCTGACCTCGCCGTCCTCCAGCAGCCACGCCTGGTTGCTCGCCAGATCGACACACGCCCGCGCCTGCGCCGAGCACGGCGGGCCGGCCCCGTCGGCGCCGTCCTCGGCGAGCGCGGTGCCCGCGGCCCCCAGCCCGATCAGCAGCCCGGCGGCGGCGACTGCCAGGGCGCGCCGCCGACGTCCACGGTGGACCGGACGGGAGTTGTCATCGTTCGTGTGCGCCATGGCGGCCGATCGGTCCTCTCGGGTGAGCGTGATGCCTGTCGTGGAGATCAACGATCACGCAGTGCAACGGTTGCGCCCGAACGGGCGAGTATTTCCCGCGGCGGACCGGTGGCCGGGGTGCGAATCGCCCCGGTTCCGGTTCTGCGGGAGGATCGCGGCGACCCGCTACCGAACGCCAGGGAGCGCGCATGACCACCACGGGCCCGACCGCCGCCTCGACCACCCACCCGTCCGCCACCCGCAAGCCGCGCAGCCACCAGGTGACCGACGGCATCGGCGCCACCGCGGCCCGCAGCATGCTGCGGGCGGTCGGCATGCGCGACGACGACTTCGCCAAACCGCAGATCGGGATCGCCTCGTCCTGGAACGAGATCACCCCGTGCAACCTGTCGCTGCAGCGCCTGGCCATGGCGGCCAAGGAGGGCGTGCACGCCGCGGGCGGCTACCCGCTGGAGTTCGGCACCATCTCGGTCTCCGACGCCATCTCGATGGGGCACGTCGGCATGCACTACTCGCTGGTCAGCCGCGAGATCATCGCCGACTCGGTGGAGACCGTGGTGGAGGCCGAGCGGCTCGACGGCACCGTGCAGCTCGCCGGCTGCGACAAGTCGCTGCCCGGGATGCTGATGGGCGCCGCCCGCCTGGACCTGGCCAGCGTGTTCGTCTACGCCGGATCGATCATGCCAGGCCGGGTGGGGGACCGGGAGGTCAACATCGGCGACGCGTTCGAGGGCATCGGGGCCTGCGCCCGCGGCCTGATCACCTCCGACGAGCTGGACACCCTGGAGCGGGCGATGTGCCCCGGCGAGGGCGCCTGTGGCGGGTTCTACACCGCGAACACGATGGCCGCCGCGGCCGAGGCGCTCGGGATGGCGCTGCCCGGCTCGGCCAGCCCGCCCGCGGTGGACCGGCGGCGCGACGGCGTCGCCAGGGCCTCCGGCGAGGCCGCCGTCGGGATGATCGAGAAGGGGCTCACCGCGCGGTCGATCCTGACCACGGAGGCCTTCGAGAACGCGATCGCGGTCGTCATGGCGTTCGGCGGGTCCACCAACGCGGTGCTGCACCTGCTCGCGATCGCCCGCGAGGCCGAGGTGGAGCTGACCCTCGACGACTTCAACCGGGTCGGCGACCGGGTGCCGCACCTGGCCGACGTCAAGCCGTTCGGCACGAACCTGATGTACGCCGTCGACCAGGTCGGCGGGGTGCCGGTCGTGATGAAGGCGCTGCTCGACGCCGGGCTGATCCACGGCGACCCGATGACCGTCACCGGTCGCACCGTCGCGGAGAACCTCGACGAGCTCGCCCCGCCGGGGCTCGACGGCTCGGTCATCCACGACCTGCGCAACCCCATCCACCCGACCGGCGGGATCTCGATCCTGCGCGGCTCGCTCGCCCCGGAGGGCGCGGTCGTCAAGTCCGCCGGGTTCGACGCGGCGACCTTCACCGGCACCGCCCGCGTCTTCGACGGCGAGCAGGGTGCCCTGGACGCCGTGGACGCCGGCGAGATCGCCGCCGGGACGATCGTGCTGATCCGCTACGAGGGCCCGCGCGGCGGCCCCGGGATGCGCGAGATGCTCGCGGTGACCGGGCGGATCAAGGGCGCCGGGCTGGGCAAGGACGTGCTGCTGGTGACCGACGGCCGGTTCTCCGGAGCGACGACCGGGCTGTGCGTCGGGCACGTCGCCCCGGAGGCCACGGACGGCGGCCCGATCGCCCTGGTCCGGGACGGGGACACGATCACGTTGGACATGAAGAGCCGCACGATCGACATCGGGATCTCCGACGCCGAGCTGGAACGTCGCCGTGCGGAGTGGGTCCGCCCGGAGCCGACGAACCGGCGCGGGGTGTTGGGCAAGTACGCCAGGCTCGTGTCGTCCGCGGCGGACGGGGCGGTCTGCGGCTGAGCCCGCCGTCGTCGGTGAACGGACTACCGGACCCGCCCCGGGCACCGCCTAGTCTCGGTCGCGTGCCCGAAGATCAGCAGCCGGACCCCGGGAACCTGCCCACCGACTGGTCGTCCTGGAAGGACCGGGTCGACCTGACCGCCTACGACGCCCGGTGGGCGGCGATGGCCGAGGCGGGGCAGAACCCGCACGGCGAGGCCGACCTGGTGCAGGAGCTGGTCGGGGGCGACCGGGTGCTCGACGGTGGCTGCGGCACCGGCCGGGTGGCGATCGAGCTGGCCCGGCGCGGGTTCGCGGTGATCGGCGCCGACCCGGATCCGGACATGATCGACGCGGCTCGGGCGAAGGCTCCCACCCTGCGCTGGGAGACCGCCGGGCTGGAGGAGCTGGACCTGGCGGACCGCTTCGACCTGGTCGTGCTGGCCGGGAACGTGATCCCGTACGCGACCGACCGGGTCGGCGTCGTTACCGGGTGCGCGCGGCACCTGCGCCCCGGCGGCCTGCTGCTGGCCGGGTTCGCCGTCCGGCCCGGCTGGCCCTCGCCCGACGACTACGACGCCTGGTGCGCGGCAGCCGGGCTGGCCCCGGTCGAACGCTGGTCCACCTGGGACCGCGACCCGTGGGACGACGGTGGCTACGCCGTCGTCCTGCACGCGCGGCCCGGGCCGGGAGCCGCCCGCCAGGCGTGACGATCCAGCCCCCACCCCACCCGACCTCCGCGTTGTGGCGCCACTCCACAACGCGAGGGGGTGCCGGGGTCAGGGGCGGCAGAGGATCTCGCCGTGCGGGATCAGGAACCAGCCGTCGGGGTGGGCGGCCCAGGCCCGCCAGGCCTCGGAGATGCCGTCCAGCTCCGCCTCGTCCGCCAGGCCGCGCTCGACCGCCATCCGTCCGACGCCGGTGTGGATCCGGTCCGCCCACATCCCGCCCCAGGCGGCCCGCTCCTCCGGGGTGGCGTAGCACCACACCGACGCCGACGGCGTCACCTGCGTGAACCCGGCCGCGTGCGCCCAGCCGAGCAGCCGGCGTCCGGCGTCGGGCTCGGCGTCGTTGCCGCGGGCGACGGCCCGGTAGAGCTCCAGCCAGCGGTCCAGCCGCGGGTCCTGCGGCCACCACTGGAACCCGGCGTAGTCGGCGTCCCGGGCCGCGACCAGCCCGCCGGGGCGGGTGACCCGGCCCATCTCGCGCAGCATCGCGACCGGGTCGGACACGTGCTGGAGCACCTGGTGGGCGTGCGCCACGTCCCAGGTGCCGTCGGCGTCGGACAGGGCGTAGGCGTCGTCGACGGCGAACTCGACGTCCACCACGCGCCCGGCGGCCTCGGTGCGGGCCCGGTCCAGCGGGTCCGCGACGACCTCGATCCCGCGCACCCGGCCCGGCGCGACCCGTCCGGCCAGGTCGACGGTGATGCTGCCCGGACCGCAGCCGACGTCGAGCAGGCTCGTGCCGGGGGACAGGTGCGGCAACAGGTAGCCGCACGAGTTCTCCGCGGTGCGGGCGGCGTGCGAGCGGACGACGACGTCCGGGTGGCCGTGCGTGTAGGTGTCCTTCGGCGTCTCACCGGTCATGGTCCTCAGCCTGCACCCCGCACGCGCCGGGCCGACGACGGCGTTCCGCTGGACGATCTCACACCACAGGTCCGGCGCCCGAGCCCGCGGGCCCACCGTGTGCCACCCGGCCGGCGGCCCGGTCAGCTCCGTGCGTGCACGGCCGCGTCGAGGGCCTGGCGCATCGCCACCTCCGGGCCGGGGCGCCCGGTCATCAGCTCGACCTGCGCGACGGCCTGCTGCAGCAGCATCTCCAGCCCGGAGACGATCCTCGCCCCGGCCGCCGCGGCGCCGCCCGCGATCCCGGTCGGCCACGGCGCGTAGACGGCGTCGAGCAGCACCGTGCCCGCCCGCCACCGGGCCCCGGCCAGCGGGTCCGCGGCACCCGCGGGCAGCGTCGAGACGACGACGTCGGCGCCGTCGAGCAGGCGTGCGGCGGCCGGAACGTCGGCGAGCACGGGGTGGATCTCCGGTTCCGCGCCGAGCCGCTCGGCGGTGCCGCGCAGCGCTCCGGCCCGCCCGGCGTCCCGGACCAGGACGTCGACGTGCCCGGTGCCGAGCTCGTGCAGGGCGGCCAGCGCCGCCTGCGCGGTGCCCCCTGCCCCGAGGACCACCGCGCGCCCGGTGCCCGCCCCGGCCGCGCGCAGCGGCGCGGCGATCCCGGTGACGTCGGTGTTGTGGGCGGTGCTCGCCCCACCGGCGAACACCAGCGTGTTGCCGGCGCCGATCGCGGCGGCGGCGTCGTCGACGGTGTCGGCGACGTCGAGCAGGACCCGCTTGAGCGGCATCGTCAGCGACAGCCCCGCCCACTCCGGGCCGAGCGCGGCGACGAACCCGGCCACGCCCGCCTCGTCCATCTCGATCCGGTCGTAGTGCCAGCCGTGCAGGCCGAGTGCGGTGTAGGCCGCGTGGTGCAGCGCGGGGGACAGCGAGTGCGCGATCGGGGAGCCGAGCACGGCGGCCCGGCGGGTCGGGGAACTCACCCCCGCAGTATGGCCGCCGGCCCGTGAGTGGTTATCGCGGTCCTGGCCTCGACAACCACTCACGGGCGCGCAGCGCCACAGCCCGCCCGTCCACCAGCACCAGGACCGGATCGTGCGGGGCCACCCCGGCGGCGTCCAGCCGCGCGTCGGCCGCGGCCCGGTACTCGCCGTGCCCCACGGTGACCGGCGGCGGACCGGCGTGCGCGCCGATCCGGTCCCCGGGCGACAGCCCGGCCAGTGCACCGACGGACACGGTGCCGAGCACGTCCGGCGCCGACCAGGTGGTCTCCCCGGTCCGACGGGGCGCCACCACCGGGACGGTCGCGAGCGGGTCGCAGGGCTCGAGCAGCTCCCGCAGCTCGGCGACGGTGGCGGTGGCCGGGGCGACCGTCAACCCGGGCGCGTCGGGTTCGAGCACGTCCCGGACCAGCGGGTCCCCGCCGCCGGCGGCGCCCGGGCCCGCGTCCAGGAAGCCCAGCGTGGTGAGCCAGTCGTCGTCGAAGTACTTCGACAGGTAGATCCGCCCGGAGTCCGGCAGCACCGCGACGACCAGGCCGTTGGGCCCGGCCTCGGCCGACACCCGTAGCGCGGCGGCCACCGCGAGACCGGCCGACCCGCCGACGAGCAGGCCCTCCTCGCGGGCGAGGCGGCGCAGCGTGCGCAGCGACTCGCCGTCGCCGACCCGCTCGGTGCGGTGCGCGACCGCGGGGTCGTAGACCGCGGGCCAGTCGTCGGAGTCGGTCAGGGGGTGGAGGTAGTGGCCGACGGCCTCGACGTAGTACGGGCTGCCGTCCCCGCCGCCGTACCGGGAGGACTCCGGATCCGCGGCCACCACCTGCACGCCGAGCGACCGCAGGTGCGATCCGGCACCGGTGAGCGTGCCGCCGGTCCCGGCCCCGGCGACCAGGTGGGTGATCCGGCCGCCGGTCTGGGCCCAGATCTCCGGGCCGGTGCCGGTCGCGTGCGCCGCCGGGTTGGCCGGGTTGGCGTACTGGTCGGCGAGCCAGCCACCGTCGGTGTCGGCGGCGATCCGGGCGGCGAGGCGCTGCACGTGCCGGGGGTCCTCGCGCGGCACCAGGCCGGGGGTCGGGACGACCTCGGCGCCGTAGGCCCGCAGTAGCGCGATCTTCTCCGTGGTCGTGCGGTCCGGCACCACGAACACCGCCCGGTACCCGCGGGCCGCGGCCACCATCGCCAGCCCGATACCGGTGTTGCCAGAGGTGCCCTCGACGATCGTCCCGCCGGGCCGCAGCGCCCCGCTCCGCTCGGCGTCGAGCACCATGTTCAGCGCCGCCCGGTCCTTCACCGACCCACCGGGGTTGGCCCACTCGGTCTTCACCCAGACCGGCGCCCCGCCCGCGGGCACCACCCGGTGCAGCTGCACCAGCGGCGTCGCGCCGACGGCGTCGAGCACCGAGTCGTACACCGGACCGCCCGATCCCGCATCCGCCCCCATGGCCGTCGATCATGCCGCAGTGGGTGGGAGGCTGCCCGGGTGAGCGGAACGGTGCTGGTGCTGGGCGGACGGAGCGAGATCGGGGTGGCGGTCGCGGAGCGGCTCGCCGGTACCGACGCCGGGACGGTGGTGCTGGCGGCCCGGCGCCCCGACGAGCTGGACGACGAGTGCGCCCGGGTGCGCAGGGCGGGCGCCGAGGTCGACACCGCCGGGTTCGACGCCGACGACCTGAGCACGCACGCTCCGCTGCTCGACGACGTGGCGGCCCGGCACGGCCGGATCGACGTCGCGGTCGTCGCGTTCGGGATCCTCGGCGACCAGGACCGCGCGGAGACCGACCCGGCGCACGCGGCCGCGATCGTGCACACCGACTACCTGGTCCAGGTGCACCTGCTGACCGAGCTGGCGCAGCGGATGCGGGCGCAGGGGAGCGGCACGATCGTCGTGTACTCGTCGGTGGCCGGGGTGCGGGTCCGCCGGGCGAACTACGTCTACGGCAGCGCGAAGGCCGGGCTGGACGGGTTCGCCTCCGGCCTGGCCGACGCCCTGCACGGCAGCGGGGTCCGGCTGGTGCTGATCCGGCCGGGCTTCGTGATCGGCCGGATGACCGAGGGGATGAGCCCGGCGCCGATGTCGTCCACCCCGGAGCAGGTCGCCGACGCGACGGTGGCCGCGGTGCGCCGCGGACGGGGCAACGCCGACGTCTGGGTGCCCTGGCGGCTGCAGCTGCTGTTCGCGGTGCTGCGGCTGCTTCCGCGGGCGGTCTGGCGCCGGATGCCGCGCTGAGGGCGTTCCACGGGGCGACGCTGCTCCACGGGCCGACGCTGCTCCACGGGCCGACGATGTTCCACAGATCAACGGTCTCCCTCGATCGCGGTGTGGCGCTTCCCAGAACGTGACCGGAGCCATATGGTCGGGTGCGCATTCCCGTGCGGCCGGCTCCTCCAGCCGGCCCGGGAACTCGCCGACACCGATGTCGTAGGAGGAGCCACAGTGGGATACACCCGCGGAGCAATCGTCCGCAGCGCACCGGGCAAGTACGAGGTCGTCGACCTCGAGCTGGACGACCCGCGTCCGAGCGAGATCGAGGTCAAGATGGTGGCGTCGGGCCTGTGCCACTCCGACGACCACATCGCCACCGGGGACATCCCGGTCGGCACCTACCCGTTCGCCGGCGGTCACGAGGGCTCCGGCATCGTGACCCGGGCCGGGGCGAACAAGAAGGGCCTCAAGGAGGGCGACCACGTCGTCTTCTCCTTCCTGCCCTCCTGTGGGCACTGCCGCTGGTGCGCCAGCGGCATGCAGAACCTGTGTGACCTGGGGGCGGGCCTGCTCGCCGGCACCCGGTGGGAGGAGAACTCCACCCGCCTGCGGTTGGCCGACGACGGCACCCCGGTCGGCCAGATGTGCGGGATCTCGACGTTCTGCGAGACCACCGTGGTCTCCGAGGACTCCTGCGTGAAGGTCCCCGACGACGTCCCGCTCGAGGTCGCCTGCCTGGTCGGCTGCGGCGTGGGCACCGGTTGGGGCTCCGCGGTGAACGCCGGCGGCGTCCAGCCCGGGCACACCACGATCGTCATGGGGGTCGGCGGCATCGGCATCAACGCGGTGCAGGGTGCCGCGCACGCCGGCGCCGGCAACATCATCGCCGTGGACCCGGTCGCGCTGAAGCGGGAGAAGGCCCAGGAGCTGGGCGCCACGCACGCGGTGGAGACGATGGAGGAAGCCACCGAGATCGCCCAGCAGTTCACCAACGGCCAGGGTGCCGACCAGACCGTCGTCACCGTCGGCGTGGTCAAGCCCGAGCACATCGGGCAGGCGATGGCGTCGATCCGCAAGGCGGGCACCGTCGTCGTCACGGCGCTGGGCGACATCAACTCGACCGAGGCGCTGCCGGTGTCGCTGGCCGACGTGACGCTGTTCCAGAAGCGGATCCAGGGTGCGATGTTCGGCATGTCCAACCCGAACTGGGACATCCTGCGCCAGCTGGACCTCTACCGCTCCGGTGCGCTCAAGCTCGACGAGCTGGTCACCACCACCTACTCGCTGGACCAGGTGGCGACGGCCTACGAGGACATGCACGCCGGCAAGAACATCCGCGGCGTCATCCGTTACTGAGTGACGCCTGCGCGGCACCGCCGCGCGGGACCACCGGGCCCCGGGGCGCAACGGCGCGCCCCGGGGCCCGGCGCATACTCCGGGCATGCACGATCTGCTCTCCGAGGTCCCGCTCGTCGACGGGCACAACGACCTGCCGTGGGCGCTGCGCGAGCTCACCGGCCCCGACCCTGATCTCGCCGCCGGCGAGCCGCGGCTGCACACCGACCTGCCCCGGCTGCGCACCGGACGGGTCGGTGCCCAGTTCTGGTCGGTGTACGTGCCCGGCTCCCTCACCGGCGACGCCGCGGTCACCGCGGTGCTGGAGCAGATCGACCGGGTGCACCGGCTCGCCGCCCGCTACCCCGACGCGCTCGGGCTCGCCGAGGGCGCCGACGACGCCGAGCGGGTGTTCGGCACCGGGCGGGTCGCGTCGCTGATGGGCGCCGAGGGCGGGCACGCGATCGCGAACTCGCTCGGCGTGCTGCGGACGCTGCGCGTGCTCGGCGTCCGGTACCTGACGCTGACCCACAACCTGAACAACGACTGGGCCGATTCGGCCACCGACACGCCCCGGCACGGCGGGCTGGCCCCGTTCGGCCGCGAGGTCGTCGCCGAGATGAACCGGATCGGGATGATCGTCGACCTCTCGCACGTCGCGGACGCCACGATGCACGATGCCCTCGACGTCACCGCCGCCCCGGTGCTGTTCACCCACTCCGGGGCCCGCGCGGTCACCGAGCACGTCCGCAACGTGCCGGCCGACGTGCTGGAACGGCTGCCCGGCAACGGCGGGGTGTGCATGGTGACGTTCGTGCCGCGGTTCGCCTCCGCGGCCGTCGCAGGCTGGGACGCACGGCTGCTCGCGGCGATGGAGGGCGCCGGGCGCGACCACCGGGACCTGGCCGAGCGGAGCCGGTTCGCCGCCGGCTGGGACGGGCCGCCGGAGCCGCGGGCGAAAATGGACGACGTCGTCGCGCACCTCGAGCACGTCCGGGAGGCCGCGGGGATCGACCACGTCGGGATCGGCGGTGACTTCGACGGCACCGCCGAGACCCCGGACGGCCTGGAGGATGTCTCCCGCTACCCGGCCCTGTTCGACGCCCTCGCCGACCGCGGGTGGAGCCGCGACGACCTGGCGAAGCTCGCCGGCCGAAACGCCCTGCGCGTGCTGCGCGCCGCCGACGGGCGCTGAGGCCCGGATCGGTGAGGTCACCGGTCAGGGAAGTCCGGCGGGGGAGCGGGCTCGCGTGGGACCGCGAGAGCGGCGGCGGCCGAGGCGGCCATCCGCAGCGACCCGACCGAGGTCGGGTGGAACGGCTCGGCCTCGCCGAATCCCTGCAGGTCCGGGCCCATCCGGTCGCGTGCCGGTGCGCAGAGCGGCGTCAGGAACGGCGCGGCCGTGGTGAACCCGAAGCGGGCGGCGCCGTCGGCGAGCACGTCGTTGAGCCGGCGGTTCCGCTCGTCCAGCAGGTCGATCTTGTCCTGGTTCAACCCCGGGGCGCCGGGCGGCCCGCGCATGTCCGGGCAGTCCGGGTCGTAGCTCGTCGGGAACGGATCGTAGGACAGGGTCACCACCACCCGGGGGTCCCCCGGCAGCGCGTCGAGGTCGGTGAACAGCGCCCCGACGTCGCGGGCGAACTCGGCCAGCCGCAGGTTGAACTCTCCGCCGGAGAGCCGGTCGTCGCAGGTCGGGAGGCCGTAGCAGTAGGTCAGGAAGTCCTGCCATGCCAGGTCGTTCGGCCCGATGGCGACGACGACGTACTCCAGGTTCCGGACCTGTTTGAGCCGGCCCACCTGCGGTGGCAGGGTCACGCCCGCGCGCACCTGCGGCCCGCGCAGCCCGGCCGGGATGCTCGCCCCGGCGCAGGCCAGGTCCAGGACCTGCTCGCCGCGCAGCAACCCGAGCTCGGCGGCGGTCGAGTCTGCGCTGCGGCCGCAGGCGATGTCCTCGGGTTCCGCCGGATCGGGCGGTGGGCCGCCGACCCGGGCGGCCCGCGAATCCCCGATCACCGCGCCGGTGACGCCGGTGACGGGCGGCCCGACCGGGGACGGGCTGGCGCTCGTCGCACCGACCAGATCGGTCAACGACCCGATCTTCTCGAGGCCGGTGCTGGTGCCGTGCAGGGCCGAGACCCCGGCCCCGGCCCAGATCGCGACGGCCGCGACGACGCCGATCGAGGTCATCCGGGCGATCGGACCGGCGTGCTCGTCCCAGTGCAGCTCGTCGCCGTGCCGGGTCCGGCGCAGCGCGACGAGCAGCCGCAGGCAACCCGCGAGCCCGCCGGCCAGCAGGGCGGCCAGCACGATCCCGGCGGCGCCCCAGAGGTACCAGGTGATGAAGCCGTCGAGCACGTGCTGCACGGCACCGCCCGCCTCGCGGGCCGAGCCCGGACCGAGCAGCGGCGTGTCGTCCGCCGGGCGCTGCAGCGGGCCGATCGACAGCCGCGGCCGGATCGGGCCCCAGACGTCGACATCGGGCAGGTCGAACCGGGCGTTGCCGAGCTGGACGATCTGGGCGGGGCCGTGCAGGTTCGGCGGCGGGACACGGGCGCCGACGCCGATGTCCTGGCCGAACACCGTCACGTGGTGCTCCGGGGTCAGGACGATGACCAGCGGGACGCCGACCACGGCGATCACCGCGACCAGCAGCAGCGTCGGCAGCGACCGGGCCTCGCGCAGCAGTGCGCGCCACCACGACCGCCGGGGGGAGGGGCGGGCGGGCACCTAGGTGGCGCCGCGCCGGGGACCGGGCGAGCACATGTGCCATATGGTGCCCGGGGGACCGCGCCGCGTCACGGCGACCCGGGTCACCGGCGGGGCAGCGCCTCCCTGATGTCCCGAGGGGCGCCCTCGTTGGCGCCAGGGCCCCGAGGGTGCTCCTGGGGCGCGCCGGGCCGGGTCAGGTGCCGCGCAGGCGCGGGCGGAGGCGGGGTTCCGTGGCAGCCGTGGCACCGTCGCGCTCGACGTCGTCGGCCAGGGCGTCGGCGTGCGCGGCGAGGCCGTCCAGGTCGAGGTTCGCCGGCGCGGGGACGTCGACGACCCGCCAGGTCCGGATCCCCTCGGCGCCGCGGCGCAGCAGTGACACCGCGCCGCGGGCGTTGCCCCGCTGCGCGTGGGTCAGCCCGACGGCGAGCTGGGCCAGCGCCCGCCACAGCTCGCGGGTGGCGTCGCCGGCGTCCTTCCAGGCACCCTCCAGCACCTCGTGTGCCTGGAACGGCAGGCCCTCGTCGAGCAGCCGCTGCGCCTCGGTGACGGCCTCGTCCGGGGACAACACGAGGTCTTCCGGGACCCGCTCGACACCGGCCGCGTCACGGGGCAGCGGGCGCCCCGCGGCGTCCCGGGGACGGGCGTTGCGGGCTCGCCCGCGTTCGTCGCGGTCTCGCACTCCGGTCATGGCCCGACCCTGCCATCCGATCGGCTAGCGTGCGGATCATGACCGATGGATTGTTCGACGTCAGCGGCAAGGTCGCCCTGGTCACCGGCGGTACCAGCGGGATCGGCGAGATGATCGCGGCCGGGTTGGTCGAGGCGGGCGCGCGGGTCTACGTCTCCAGCCGCAAGGCCGACGCCTGCGCCGCGGCCGAGTCCGAACACGGCGTCGTCGGGATCCCCGCCGACCTGTCCTCCGAGGACGAGTGCCTGCGGCTGGCCGCCGAGCTCGGCGACCGGTCCGACCGGCTGCACCTGCTGGTCAACAACGCCGGCGCCACCTGGGGCGCCCCGCTGGAGGAGTTCCCGGCGCACGCCTGGGACAAGGTGCTGGACCTGAACGTGAAGGCGCCGTTCTTCCTGACCCGGGCGTTCCTGCCGCTGCTGGAGGCCGCGGCCTCGGTCGACGATCCGGCGCGGGTGATCAACATCGGCAGCATCGACGGCCTGCGGGTGCCCGAGCTGCCGAACTACTCGTACTCGGCCAGCAAGGCCGCGGTGCACCAACTGACCCGGGTGCTGGCCCGCGACCTGGGCCCCAAGCACGTCACGGTGAACGCGATCGCCCCGGGCCCGTTCCCGTCCAAGATGATGCGCGCGACCCTGGAGGCGGCCGGCGACGAGATCGCCGAGTCCTCGCCGCTGGGCCGGATCGGGAAGGCCTCCGACGTCGTCGGGACCACCCGTTTCCTGGCCGGTGCCGCCGGGTCCTACGTGACCGGCGCGGTCATCCCGCTCGACGGCGGGATCTGGACCACGCGCTGACGCGCCCGTGAGTGGATACCGGGGTTCCGGCCGCGTGGGGTTCCGGCCGCGGTATCCACTCACGGGGCGATCCGGATCTTGCGGAATGATCCGGGCGTGGTCCAGGCACCCGTGAACCCGGTCCGGTCCGTCGTCGGAGCGGGGGAGATCCGCCCGTCCCGCGCCCCGGCGACCTGGCTGCTCGCCGTCGGTGTGCCGACCCTGGTGCTGGGGTTGCACATGGCGCTCTACGGCCGCTGGCTGGTCGACGACGCCGGCATCACGTTCGCCTACG
Organism: Pseudonocardia nantongensis; assembly: GCF_046546495.1. Classification (NCBI taxonomy): domain Bacteria; kingdom Bacillati; phylum Actinomycetota; class Actinomycetes; order Pseudonocardiales; family Pseudonocardiaceae; genus Pseudonocardia; species Pseudonocardia nantongensis. The sequence continues at coordinate 257,965 of NZ_JBKGXT010000001.1, forward strand.
CCCGCTCGATCGCGGCCGGCGCCGGTCCGGTGCTGCAGCCGGGCGCCGCGCCGGTGGAGGGCTGGTCCAACCCGTCCTGGCTGGCGCTGCTGGTGCTCGCGAGCCTGGCCGGGCTGTTCGACCACGGCTCCTGGTTCGGCGTCCCGGACCTGGTGCTGTTCCCGAAGGCGGTCGCGCTGATCTGCGGGGCCGGGGTCGCCGCCGCGTTCCACCTGGTCGCCCGCGAGGTGATACCCGGCCGGTGGCGTGCGGCCGGCGCCGCCGCGGCGGCCGGGGTGCTGGTCGCGGCGGTGCCCTCGTACGCCGTGTGGCTGGCGTCCGGGCTGGAGAACCCGCTGCTCGCGCTGGCCGTCGCGGCGCTGGCCGCGACGCTGGTCCGGGCCGCCGCGCGGGAGCGGCTCAGCGGCGTCCCGACCGCGGTGACCTGCGGGTTGCTCGCGGCTCTGGCCGCGCTGACCCGCCCGGACGGCCTGATCTACGTGGCGGCGCTGCCGCTGGTGCTGCTCCGCCGGGACCGGGCCGGCGCCGCGCTCGCCGCGGCCGGGATCTCGGTGCTCGCCTTCGCCGTGCCGTACGGCGGGTACCTGCTGTGGCGGCACGCGACGTTCGGGCTGTGGGTGCCGAACACCGCCGTGGCCAAGGCGCAGGGTCTGCCGGGGACCGCGTCGTTGAACCGGCCCGCCGAGCTGGTCCCGGTCGCCGGGTGGCTGCTGGTCGTGCTGGCAGTGGGCGCGCTCGGCGCGGCACTGTTGCGCCCCGGCCGGCACCGGCCGTTGCTTGCGGTGCTGCTGGTCCCGCTCGGGCTCGCCCTCGGTGCCTACGCCGTGCTGGAGCCGGACTGGATGGGCCTGCAGCGGTTCGCGACGCCGGTCTGGGCGCTCGGCGCGCTGGTCGCCGTGCTGTCCGCGGAGCGGGCGCTCGGTGCGGCGACGGTGCGTGGCCGGGCAGTGGCCGGGGTGCTCGCCGCGGTCGCGCTGGTCGTCTCGGGCTCGTCCTGGGCGGCGACCGCGGCGAAGTTCCGCGACGGCCTGACGGTGCCGCTGTGCGCGATCGCGGTCGGGATGGGCGCGGCGCCGAACGCCTTCGGCGACGTCCTCGGGATCAGCGCCGGCCGGATCGCCACCCCGGACGTCGGCGGGACCGCGCTGGCGAGCCGGTACGAGGTGGTGGACCTGGTCGGGCTGGTCTCGGCCCCGATCGCGCGGTTCCACGCCGACGGCGACATGGCCGCCCTGCGGGACCACGTCCTGGACGAGGTGCGACCCGAGTTCATCGAGGTGCACGGCAACTGGACCCGCACGACCGGGCTGCTCGCCGACCCGCGCACCGCGCAGCGCTACGTCCCGGTGCTCATGGTGTCGCCGGACTCCGGCTACCTGGTGCGCCGCGACCTCGTCGACGAGCCCGCACGGCTGGAAGCCGCCCGTGCACTGGCCCGGGACGTGACCCAGCCGCGCCGCGAGGCCGCGGTCGACGCGCCCCGGTCCAGCTGCGGGTCCCTGCGGCCGGGCAGCACCGACGCGCTGGCCGGCCCCTCGAGCCGGCTCCTCGAGCCGGCCGATGAGCCTCAGCCGGACTCCAGCGGCCCCAGCTCGGCGGTGAACTGGTCGAGGTAGGCGAACCAGTCCGGCACCGGGGCCGAGGGGCGCACGACGAACTTGGTGATCCCGCCGTCGGCGTAGCGGCGGATCAGCTCGGCGACGCCGTCCCAGCCGATCCCGACGAGCTCGCGCGGGTCCACGTCCGGGCGCTGGGCGGCGGCCCGCTCCAGCGCGGCGTCGACGTCGGTGCCGGGCACGGTGAACCAGACGTTGGTGCCGTAGTGGTCGTCGTCGATCGTCCGGCCGGCGTCGCGGGCGGCACCCTCGATGACGGTCCGGGCGTGGGCGGTCTCGGCGGGCGTCAGGAAGCTGGCCAGCCAGCCGTCGGCGAACCGCCCGGCACGGCGCAGGCCCACGGGTGCGCGGCCGCCGAGCCACAGGTCCAACGGCCGATCCGGGCGCGGGGTGATCGAGGCGTCGTCGAGGGTGAAGAACTCGCCGTGGTGGGTGACGGAGTCCTCGGTCAGCAGCCGGCGCAGCACCACGAGGGACTCCTCGAAGCACGCGTCGAGCCGCCCCGGCACCGGGTAGAACTGGCGGTCGTGCGGCGTCGCCGCCCGGATCCCGAACACCGGCAGGACCCGCTTCGGGGCGAGCACGGCGAGCGAGGCGAGCTCGGCGGCCAGCAGCATCGGGTTGCGCCCGGGCAGCACGGTGACGCCGGTACCGACCTTGATCCGCTCGGTGCGCGCCGCCACCCAGGTGCTCCCGATCGTCGGCTCGACGACGGACGTGGAGATCAGGTCCGCCAGCCAGAGCGAGTCCACCTCGGACTTGTCGAGGGCGTTGACGAGCTCGTGGAACTCCGATCCCAGCCCGGGAAGGCTGCGCGCTCCCACCAGTCCGACGCCGATCCGTACCTTGCCGTGCGGAGAGTCGACCACTCACTCCACGTTACCGGGTGGTCACTGCCCGGTCAGCTCTCCAGCGGCCCCAGCTCGGCACGGAACTCGTCGAGAAACGTGGCCCAGTCCGCGACCGGGGCGGCCGGGCGGACCACGAACTTGGTCAGCCCGCCCTCGACGAACCGGCGGATCTGCTCGGCCGCGCCGCCCCACCCGACGGCGACCAGCTGCTCCGGGTCGGCGTCCGGCCGCTGCTGCGCGGCGCGGGCGAGCGCCCGTCCGGGATCCACGCCCGGCAGCACCACGGTGACGTTCACGCCGTAGTGGTCGTCCTCGACCGCGCGCCCGGCGTCGGCGGCCGCGCGCTCGATCACCGTGCGGGCACGGGCCCCCTCGTCCGGGGTGAGGAAGCTGCCCAGCCAGCCGTCGGCGAGCCGGCCGACCCGGCGCAGCCCGACGTCGGCCCGCCCGCCCAGCCAGAGATCCAGCGGGCGGGCCGGGCGCGGGGCGACCGAGGCGTCGTCGAGGGTGAAGAACTCGCCGTGGTGGGTGACGGCATCCTCGGACAGCAGCCGGCGCAGCACCACGAGCGACTCCTCGAACACCGCGGCCCGCCGGCCGGGAACGGGGTAGAGCTGGCGCTCCGACGGTGTCGCGGCCCGGACGCCGAACGCCGGCAGGATCCGCTTCGGCGCCAGCACCGCGAGTGAGGCCAGCTCGGCGGCCAGCAGCATCGGGTTCCGTCCGGGCAGCACCGTGACACCGGTCCCGATCTTCAGGGTGCGGGTGCGGGCCGCCGCCCACGCCGTGCCGATCGTGGCGTCCACCCCGGGCGCGGACACCAGGTCCGGTAGCCACAGCGAGTCGATCCCCGCCCGCTCCAGGGCGTCGACGAACTCGTCGAACTCGCCACCCGGATCGCTGGACCGCAGTCCCACCGATCCGACGCCGATCCGGACCTTGCCGTGCGGGGAGGACACCACTCACGCGACGTTACCTCCCGGTCACGAAGACCCGGGTGCGGCTTCCGGTCACGCCGCCGGCCGTCGACACCGAGGCCGTCGACACCGAGGCCGTCGAGATCGTGAAGTTGCGCTGACCGGCACGGCCCACCGGCGCACCACGTGCCCGGTCGGCACCGACGGGCAGTCACGTGCTCGCCGCCATCGACGTTTTCCATGGTCAACGGCATACCGGTGCGGCCGGCGCGCCGCCCTTGGGCAGCGCTGCTGTCCCGTTGACCGTGGGAAGGGTGGGTGCCGCATCCGCGGTCAGCCCCCGGGGCTCTAATTCGACACCCGGTAGAAGACTCGGTTCCGGGTACGGCAGAGTGGTGTCGGACCATCCCGATCCCTGCGAGGAGCCAGTACCGATGACCGACCCCACCACGATCGCCCGGGTCTTCCGGGTCGTCGCGATCGCCGAGACCTGCTCCTGGATCGGCCTGCTGATCGGGATGTTCGTCAAGTGGGTGCTGGGCACCAGCGAGCTCGGGGTGCAGGTGTTCGGCCCGATCCACGGCGCGCTGTTCGTGGCCTACGTGCTGGTCACGCTGCTCGTCGCGCGGATCTTCCGGTGGGACCTCTGGACGACGGTGGTGGGCCTGCTGGCGAGCGTCCCGCCGCTGGCGACGGTCTGGTTCGAGCGGCACGCCGCAGCGCGCGGCCGGCTCGACGTGGACCGGGCTCGCCCCCTCGTCGGCTGATCCGCATCGGACCGACGGCTCCCCCTTGACGAGTAGGTAAGGCTTCGCTAAGTTCTGCGGTGTCGCTTCGTGGTGGGAGCGGCGCGTCAGTTCGGGAATCGAGGGCCCGGTCGCCGGAGACGGTGGCCGGGCCCTCGTCGTAGGGCACCGGATGCGAGCCCCGCAGGAGCTGCCCGACGTCCGAGGAGCTAGCCGCCGGGCGGCGGCTGATCCGCACCTGCCAGTGCCCGGTAGACCGGGCGCAGCGCATCGGTCAGCCGGTCCCGCCCGGCCCGCAACGACGGCTCGGGTACCTGGTCGAGCACCGCGTCCGGTGCGGCCTCCGGTGGACGCGGCGGCACGGCACCGGCGGCGGGGGAGGACCAGAAGTCGTCGAGCAGGTCGGCCAGCGCCGGCGGACCGGCCGCGCTCGCCGCACCGGCGGCCCGGTCCCGCTCCTCGCGCAACCGCTCCAGCAGCGTCGTGCGGTCCCGCCCGCGCAGCGCCAGCAGCGTGAAGGGGTCGGTGTCGCAGCGCTCGGCGAGCAGGTAGAAGACCGCAGCGAGGTGCTTGCACGGCACCGTGGCGTCCGGGCAGGAGCAGTCCTGCGACACGTCCGCAGGACCGGCCGGGAACAGCGAGAGGCCCAGCTCGTCGAGCACGCCCTCGATCTCCGGCGGGACGGTCCCGGCGAGCAGCGCGGCCGCGAACCAGGCGTCGGCGGCGAGTGTCTGCTCGACCCGGGCCCACTCCGGCTTGTCCCAGACCCGCAGCCCGATCCGCACCCGGTAGGGCGCCGGGCGGGTGCCCTGTACGAGCGCGACGGCCGCCCCGGCGTCCACGTCGAGCGACACGATCTGCCCGGAGCGGGCGTAGTTCTTCCCGCGGCTCAGCCGCCCACCGATACCGACCTGCTCGAGCACCGCGATGAACCGGGCGGACCACCAAGTACGGGCCACCGCCCCCTTCGCGGAGTGGATCCGGATCCCGCCCTCGACCCGGATCGGCCGGCCCCCGGCGTACTCCTCCTGCGCCCAGAACGGCCGGTCACTCATCGCCGTCCTCCTCGGGGTCGGTCCCGGTGGCGGAGCCGCTCTCGGAACCGTTCTCCGGATCGGCGATCGCGTCCGAGCCGAGCGCGAACACCTCGCGCAGCTCGGCGGTCGAGAGCGAGGTCAGCCAGTCCTCGCCGTCGGTCACCACCATGTCCGACAGCGACCGCTTCGACGCGACGAGCGTGTCGATCCGCTCCTCGACGGTCCCCGGGCAGACGAACTTGCGCACCTGCACCGAGCGCTTCTGCCCGATCCGGAACGCCCGGTCGGTGGCCTGGTCCTCGACCGCCGGGTTCCACCACCGGTCCAGGTGGATCACGTGGTTCGCCGCGGTCAGGGTGAGCCCGGTGCCGCCGGCCTTGAGCGAGAGCAGGAACACCGAGGGCCCGTCCGGGCTCTGGAACCGGGCCACCATCTCGTCGCGGCGCTTCTTCGAGGTGCCCCCGTGCAGGTAGAGCACCTCGGTGTCGAACCGGGCGGACAGGTGCGGGCGCAGCATCGCCGCGAACTCGGTGTACTGGGTGAACAGCAGCACCCTGTCCCCGGTGGCGAGCACGGACTCCAGGATCTCCTCCAGCCGGGCCACCTTGCCGGAGCGGTGCCGGCCGCCGGTGCGATGGATCGGGGACCCGTCGTGCAGCAGCTGGGCGGGGTGGTTGCACACCTGCTTGAGCTTGCTCATCGCGGCCAGCACGTTGCCGCGCCGTTCGATGCCGTCGCTGCCCTCGATCCTCTCCATCATGTCGTCGACGATCGTCCGGTACAGCGACGCCTGCTCCCGGGTGAGCCGGTGGTCGGCCACGATCTCGATCTTCTCCGGCAGGTCGTCGATCACCTCGGGGTCGGTCTTGACCCGGCGCAGCAGGTAGGGCCGGGTGATCCGGCGCAGCGTGCGGGCGGCGCCGGTGTCGCGGTGCCGCTCGACCGGCACCGCGAAGCGCTGCCGGAACACCTCGGGGACCCCGAGGATCCCGGGGTTGAGGAAGTCCATCACCGACCACAGCTCGGCCAGCCGGTTCTCCATCGGCGTCCCGGTCAGCGCGATCCGGTGCGCCGCGTCCAGCGACCGCACCGTCCGGGACGCCGCCGCCTGCGAGTTCTTGATCATCTGAGCCTCGTCGAGCACGATCCGGTGGAACCGCCACAGCCGCAGGTCCTCGGCGTCCCGGGTGGCGGTGGCGTAGGTGGTGACGACCAGGTCCACGGCGCCGAGCCGCTCGTGCAGCGCCTCCCCGCGCGGTCGTGCCGCCCCGTGGTGGGCGTGCACCCGCAGCCCCGGGGCGAACCGCTCGGCCTCCCGCTGCCAGGTCCCGACCATCGACATCGGGCAGACGATCAGCGTCGGCGCTGTGTCTCCGTCCAGGCTGCCGCCGTCCTGCCCGCCGCCGGCGCGGTCGTGTGCCTCCAGCGCCAGCAGCTGCACCGTCTTGCCCAGCCCCATGTCGTCGGCCAGGCAGGCGCCCAGGCCCAGCGAGGACAGGAACGCCAGCCAGGCGACCCCGCGCTCCTGGTAGGGCCGCAGCGTCGCGGAGAACCCGGGCGGGGCGGTCAAGGGCTCCAGGTCCCGGTCGAGGGTGCCCTCGAGCAGCTCGCCGAGCCGGCCGCGGGCCTGCACACCGGTGACCGGCAGCGGGGCGTCGACGTCCCCGCGGGTTGCGGCCAGCACATCGTGCACGGTGGGCGTGCGGTCCCGGGAGCGGCGCAGGAAGTCCAGGCCGCGGGCCAGCGCGTCGGCGTCCACCGACACCCAGCGCCCGCGCAGGCGCACCAGCGGCGCCTTCGCCGCGACCAGGGCGCTGATCTCCTCCTCGCCGAGCTCGTCCTCGCCGACCGCCAGTGACCAGCGGAAGGTCGCGAGCTCGTCGCGGCCCAGGCCGCCGCGGGTGACCACCCCCGGCGCGGGCGCCGACGACGCCGAGAGCTTGAGCCCCAGCGACCGTGCGCCGTCCCAGCCGCGTGGCAACGCCACTCCGAACCCCGCGGCCAGCAACGCCGGAGCGTCCCGGACGAGGAACCGGTGCGCGTCCTCGACGTCGCACTCCAGCCCGGTAGGCCGGGCCCGGCGCAGGGCCGGGACCAGCGCCGGAAGCACCTGCGCGGCGCGCCCGAGCTCGGTGAGCAGAACGTCCTGCGCGCCCGCGATGAGGTCGTCTCCGGAGCCGGCCCAGACCTCGCCCGCGTCGAGCTGCAGGCTCGGGTCCTCGCTGGACTGCAGCGCGAACTGCAGCTCCCACCGGGTGCCCTCGCCGGTCTGGTCGTCCAGGTCCGGTCCGGGGTCGGCCGGGTCGTGCAGGGTGGAGACCTCGGCCAGCCGGAACAGGGCGATCCCGGCCCCGGGCTCCTCGCGGCCGACGGGGTCCCACGCGGCCAGTGCCTCGCGCAGCGCGCCGAGCCCGTCGGCGGCCGCCGGGACCTCCGGGTCCGGGCCGGTCAGGGCGTGCAGCAACGCGCTCGCGGTGTCCGGCCGGTCCGGCAACGGCACCGGCATCGCGGGTGCGCGCCCCAGCCGGTCGCGCACCGCGGCGTCGGTGAACCGTGCGAGCGCGGCGTCGGTCAGCTCGTCCGGGTCCGGCCCGGCGACGTCCCCGGGCCGGCGCTGCTCGGCGCGGGAGACCGGCGGCAGCCGGCGCACCAGGTCGGCCCGGGCCGCCGCGTCCAGTCCCTGCACGACCGGGCGCCAGCGCGCCACGGGCCGTCCGGACTCGGTGAGCAGCACCGGCAGCACCCGCCCGCGGGAGGCCAGCTCGTCGGCGAACCGTGCCAGCTCCGCGAGGTGGGCGAAGCCCGCGCCATAGCGGACGTCCGGCGACGGGTCGGCCAGCTCCGAGGGGTCCACGACCACCGCCGGCACCGTCCACGGCGCCAGTGTCGGCGCGCTGCGGGCCGCCGCCCGCGGCGTGCTGCGGACCAGCACGGGGGAGTCCTGTGGCCCCGAGGCGTGCGAGGGCAGCAGCACCGTCACCGACGCCGGCCGCCCCGGGTGCACCGCGGCCAGCTCCGCCGACGAGGCCGCGAACGGGTGCGCCCGCGCGGTCCGCAGCGAACGCCGGTCGGTCCGCGGCGGGCGCTCGCCGTCCTCGGCCCAGAGCAGGACACCCCGGCCGGGGGAGTGGAGAGCGTGGACGACCAGCACGGCCACCACGCTAGAGGCGCCCCCCGACAGTCATCCGATGCGGGCGCCCGAGGCGGGCCGGTCCGCGGCCGTCCGGCTCAGGAACCGGCCAGCAGCTCGTCGAGCTGCTCGTAGCCCTCGTTCACCCCGACCTCCATGCCCGAGGCGAGCATCGCGTCCCGGGCCTCGATCGACTCGCACAGCGAGGTCCCGACCAGCCGGGTACGGCCACCCTCGAGCGCCTCGAATGTCATCGTCTCCAGGCACACGCCGTCCGGGAAGCCCTCGAACGTGAAGGTCTGCACGATCCGCTCGGCCGGCCGGACCTCGTGGAACGAGCCGAAGAAGCGGTACTCGCCGTCGTCGTCGGTGTGCGTGTAGCGGTAGCCGCCGCCCGTCTCGGCGTCCCAGCGCTGCACGGTCATGGTGAGCCGGCGCGGGCCGAGCCAGCGCCGCACCTTCTCGACGTCGACGTGCGCGTCGAAGACCCGCTCGGGCGGGGCGTCGAACTCCCGGGTGATCCGGATGATCGGCAGGTCCGGAACGGCCGCGATGGTGGTCTCGTGGGTCGTGGTGCTCATGATGCTGCTCCCTGGGTGTCGTCACGTGCTGGGTCCTCGGCGGCGAGCAGGTCGTCGAGGCGCCGGTAGCGCTCCTCTGCCTGCCGCCGGTACCGCTCGATCCAGGCCGTCATGAGGTCGAACACCTCCGCCTCGAGATGCACCGGGCGGCGCTGGGCCTCCCGGCTGCGCCGGACCAGCCCGGCGTCGGCGAGCACCTTGATGTGCTTGGACACGGCCTGCAGCGAGACGTCGTAGGGCTCGGCGAGCTCGTTCACCGTCGCGTCGTCGGCGGCCAGTCGGGCCACCATGTCGCGACGCATCGGGTCCGCCAGCGCGGCGAACACCTTCGAGAGCCGGTCCTCCACGTGTTTCCCTCCTTGTTCAACCTTTCGGTTGAGTAAATGCTAGCGGAGGGCGGGGCCGTATTCAACCCATAGGTTGATCGAGCGGGGTGGCGGCGGCTCGCCCCGGGCGGGAGACTGATCGTCATGTCGGAGCTGTCGACGGTGCTGGACGAATTGTCGTTCCTGGAGGGGCCGCGCTGGTACGACGGGCGGATCTGGGTCAGCGACTTCTACACCCACCGGGTGCTCTCGGCCCGGCCCGACGGGTCCGACCTGCGGACCGAGGCCGAGGTGCCGGGGCAGCCCTCCGGGCTGGGCCGGCTGCCGGACGGCCGGCTGCTGGTCGTCTCGATGCGGGACCGGCGGATCCTGCGCCGGGAGGCGGACGGCGCGCTGGTCCCGCACGCCGACCTGTCGGCGCACGCCGAGCACGTGCTGAACGACATGATCGTCGACGGGGGCGGGGGCCTCTGGGTGGGCAGCTTCGGGTTCGACCTGATGAACGGTGCCGCCCGGGCGGCGGCGCCGCTGCTGCGGGTCGGCCCGGACGGGGTGGTGTCCGTCGCGAGCGAGCCGCTGCACTTCGCGAACGGGCCAGCGCTGACCGGCGGCGCGCTGCTCGTCGCGGAGACCTTCGGGAACCGGATCTCGGCGTTCGACGTCGGCCCGGACGGGACGCTGGGGGAGCGCCGCGACTGGGCCCGGTTCGGTGACGTTCCGGCGTCCACCGACCCGCTCGCCGCCATGTCCGAGGTGAGCGTGGCCCCGGACGGCGTCTCGGTCGCCGACGTCGAGGGCGCGATCTGGGTCGCCGACGCGAACGGCAACCGGGCGGTGCGGGTGCGGCCCGGCGGCGAGATCACCGACGAGGTGTCCACCGGTGACGTCGGCTGCTACGCCTGCCAGCTCGGCGGCGACGACGGCCGGACCCTGTTCCTGTGCACCGCGCCCGGGTTCGCCGAGCACGAGCGCCGGGACACCCGGCTCGCCGCGCTGCTGGCGGCACGGGTGACCGTGCCGGCGGCCTGAACCGTGCCGTCCCTGGACGAGCCCGCCGCCCGCGACCTGCTCGCCGCGGCACCGGTCGCGCGGCTGGCCACGATCCGCAACACCGACGGCACCCCGCGGCTGGTCCCGATCACGTTCGCGCTCCTCGACGGGCTGGTGGTGTCCGCGGTCGACCGGGTGAAACCGAAACGGCACACGAAGCTGGCCCGTCTCCGCGACATCGACGCCGACCCGCGCGTCGGCCTGCTCGCCGACCACTACGACGACGACTGGTCGCAGCTGTGGTGGGTGCGCCTGGACGCCGAGGCCGCCGTGCACGACGACGGCGACCTCCGGGACCGGGCCGTCGCGGCGTTGGTCGCGAAGTACACCCCCTACCGGGAGCAGCCGCCGGACGGGCCGGTGCTCGTCCTCACCCCGACCCGGTGGACGGGCTGGACCGCGGGCCGATCACCAGGCTGAGCCGGACGCAGCCCGGGACCACCATCCGGCGTCAGGGCAGCTCCGCGAGGAACCCCGTGATCGCGGTGGCGGTGTCGTCCGGCAGCTCCAGGTGCGGCGAGTGCCCGCAGCCCAGCTCGACCAGCCGCACCGGGCCCGCCGCACGCTCGGCGACCGACCGGACGTGCACGGAGCTGCCGTACGGGTCGTCGTCGCCCTGGATCCCGAGCACCGGGGCGGTGATCCCGCCGAGCCGGTCCCGGACGTCCCAGTCCCGGAACGCCGGATCGAGCCACATGCCGTTCCAGCCGCGGAACGCGGCGTCCGGGTCGTCGTGGTGGCGGGCCATCCGGGTGCGCAGCTCGCCGGACTCGAACGCCTCGCGGGCCGCCCGGATGGCGGTCAGCGCGAACTCCTCGACGAGCACGTGCGGGGCCAGCACGACGACCCCGGTGACCGGGAGACCGGCCGCCGCGAGCAGCGCGATCGTGCCGCCGTCGGAGTGCCCGACGAGTACCGGCGCGTCCAGCTCCAGCTGCGCGCACAACGCCGGCACGACGGTCGCGGCCTCGTCGGCCATGAACGCCGGGGTCCGCGGGGCGGCCGGGCGGTCCGAGCGACCGTGCCCGAGCCGGGAGTAGGCGACGGTGCGCCGGCCGGACTCCTGGGCGATCCGCCGGTGGAACGCGCGCCACAGACCCACCGAGCCCAGTCCCTCGTGCAGGAAGAGCAGCGGAGCGCGCTCGGGGTCGCCCGGGATGTCGTCGTACTCGATGCGGAGGCCGTCCAGCTCGAGCAGGGTCGGGGTGGTCGCCGGCACGCCCCGGATCGTAGCCGCGGAACGGGCCGGGCTCAGCGGGTGCCGTCCAGCCGGCTGAGCAGGGTCCTCGGTGCCACGGTGCGGTAGGCGTCGGTGAGGATCTCGGTGAGCTCGTCGCGATCCGCGGCGCCGTCGCCGGTGCCGTCCAGCACGACGCCGAGCCAGCCACGGTGCCCGACGTAGGGCGGACGGAAGAACCGGGCCGGATCCTCGGCGACCAGCTCCTCCTGCGCCCCCGGCGGCGCCGCGCACCACACCGAGATGTGCTCGGCGCCGTGGTGGAAGTGGTCGTAGGAGGCGAACATCCTCCGCAGGAACCAGGACGGCGAGCCGTGGCTGAGCTTCTCGGTCACCTCGGGCAGGGACAGGCAGATCGCCCGCAGCCAGGGCAGCGGGTCGGCCGGGTCCGGGTGCCGCGCGAGCTCGCTCATCCACCCACCTTGTACGTGCCCAGCGACCACACGTTGCCCTCCGGGTCGGTGACGGCGAACTCCCGCGATCCGTAGTCCTGCTCGGTGAGTCCCATGAGGACCGGCGCGCCGGCGGCCACCGCGCGGTCGTGGATCGCGTCCGGGTCGTCGCAGGTCAGGTAGAGCACGGCCCGGCCGGTGTCGAACCGGTCGTCGGGGCCCTTGCGGGCACCGAGGGCGAGCACCGCGATGTCGTCGCCGTCGTCCCAGGCCAGCTCGGCGTGCACGATCGTGCCGTCGTCGTCGGTGTAGCAGTGCAGCTCGCGGAACCCGAGCGCGCCGGTCAGGAACTCGATCGCGCCGCGCGGATCGTCGTAGCGCAGTGTCGTGTGGATGCCCATGGTCACCGATCCTGGCGCGGCGGGGGCGGCGCGTCTTGTACGGAGGGGAACTGGGCCGCCCACTCCGCCCGGAACCGCGACGGCGTCGTCCCGGCCAGGGCGTGGAACTCCCGGACCATGTGTGGCTGGTCGGCGTAGCCGCAGGTCGCCGCGACCTCGCCGAGCCCGGCCCCGGTCGTCATGACCAGCCGGGACGCCCGGGCGAAGCGCAGCACCCGTCCCGCCGACGCCGGCCCCAGGCCGATCTGGCCGCGGAACCGGGTCAGCAGGTGCCGCCGGCTCCAGCCGGTCTCGGCGGCGAGCTCGCGGACCGGCACCGCCCCGTCCCTGGCCGCCAGCCGGGACCACGCGAACGCCACCTCGGGATCCGACCGACGCGCCCGCTCGTTCAGTATCCGGGCCGCGAGCAGCTCGCTGACCAGCGCGAACCGCGACTCCCATGTGGACGTCACGGCCAGCCGGTCGGGCAGCGCGGCCAGCACGGGGTCCTCCAGCTCGTCGAGCACCGGCACCGCGCCGGTGGGCAGCGCCCGGCCGAGCAGCGTGTACATCCCGGGCGGGCTCAGATCCACCTGCACCCCGGCCTGCGGGCCGGTGAACTCGGTGAGCACCCAGGTCTCGCTCATCCCACCGACGAACGCCGACGCCGTCTCCATGCGGGCCGATTCTGCCGCGCGCAGCGCCTCCCGGCGCCAGTGTCGCGGCGAGTGTCAACATGACGGCGGCGACCCCGGCGTCGAGCAGCCGCCAGGCGAGCGGGCGGGCGAACAGCCCGGACAGCCGGGTCGCGCCGAACCCCAGGCCGGCGAACCAGGTCACGCTGGCCGTGACCACCCCGGCCGCGAAGAGCCAGCGACTCTCGCCGTGCGCGGCCGCCAGCGAGCCGAGGACCAGCAGGTCGAGCAGCATGTGCGGGTTCAGGAAGGTCAGCGCGGCCGCGCTCCCGAGCACCGGGACGAGCGCGCGCCCCGAACCGCGCGCGTCGGCGGCGAGCACGCCCGGGCGCACGGCACGGCGCACCGCGAGCAGCGCGTACCCGACCAGGTAGGCGATCCCGCCCCACCGCACGACCTCCAGCAGGCCGGGCGCCCGGGCGAGCACCAGCCCGACCCCGGCCACGGCCGCCGTCACCAGCACCAGGTCGGCGAGCGCGCAGAACGCCACCACGGCCGGCACGTGTTCCCTGCGCAGCCCCTGGCGCAGCACGAACGCGTTCTGCGCGCCGATCGCCGCGATCAACGACATGCCCGTCCCGAACCCCGCCAGCACGCTCACGACGACGACGGTAGGCAGCTCCGATCACGGTGACCAGTTCATGTTCCTACGGGAGCATTAGTATGGCTTCATGTACGACCGGGACCGGCTGGCCACGCTGAGCGTCGTCGTCGCGGAGGGCGGGTTCGAGGCGGCGGCCACCCGGCTGCACGTCACGCCGTCCGCGGTCTCGCAGCGGATCCGAGCCCTGGAACGGCAGGCCGGACAGGTGCTGGTGCGCCGGTCCCGGCCGTGCACCGCGACCGAGTCCGGGCGGGCGCTGCTGCGGCTGGCCCGCCAGATCGCGCTGCTCGAGGCGGACGTCGAGCGGGCGTTCGGCGAGAGCGGCACGGGTGCGGCAGGGGCCGGGCACGGCCCGCACCTCCCGATCGCGGTGAACGCCGACTCGGTCACCGGCTGGTTCCTCGACGCCGTCGTCCCGATCGCCGAGCAGTACGACGCCCGCCTGGACCTGCACGTCGACGACGAGGAGCACACCGCGGCGCTGCTGCGCGACGGGGCCGTCGTCGGGGCCGTGACGACCGCGCCGGAACCCGTGCAGGGGTGCGCGGCCGAGCCGATCGGGGCGACCCGGTACCGGCCGGTCGCGGCGCCGTCGGTGCACGCGCGCTGGTTCGCCGGCCGGGACCCGGCCGCGGCGTTCCCGGCGGCGCCGCGGGTGGACTTCGGGCCCAAGGACCGGCTGCAGACCCGGTTCGTCCGGCAGGTCACGTACCGGCCGTGCACCGGGCCTGCGCATCGGGTCCCCGCCGCCGACGGCTTCCACGACGCCGTGCGGTCCGGCCTGGGCTGGGGGATGTTCACAGACGGCCCGGCCCGGGACGGTTCGGTGGTGTCGCTGGCCGACGACCGGTACCTCGACGTCCCGCTGTACTGGCAGCACTGGCGGCTCCGGACCCCGGTGCTGGACGCGCTCACCGCGTCGGTACGCGAGGTGGCCGCCCGCTTCCTCCAGCCGCCCGCCCGCCGGTGACCGGGCAGGGTGCTCAGATGCCGGACCGCCAGGGTCTCCCGAGGCGGATGTCGCAGGTGATCGCCTGCCGGTCGACGCCGGTGAGGTCGGCGATGAGGTCGCGCACGGCGTCCTCCGCGGTCCGCGGGTCGTCGACGGTGGTGGACGCCTCGATGCCCGGCACGTAGAGGGTCAGCCTGCGGTCCGCTCGCCAGGCCACCACCTCGAAGTGCTGGGTTCCGGTCACCGCGCCACGGTAGCCCGGACCGCCCGGTCCGGGCAGGCTCCGTCACGGTGCCGTCACCGCATGTCCGCGGAACGACCGGGGCGGGACCTCAGCCTCGGGCTCAGCCGAAGGTCGGCTCGTCCGGATCGCGGCCGGCGTCCTCACCCGGGGCGTCCTCGTCCGGTGTGCTGAGCGGGTCCGCGGAGCGCTCGGGGGTGAGCGACGGCTCCTCCACCGGAGGCGGCGGCGCCGAGGACTCCGGCGGGGGGCCGGACGGCGGCGGCTCGGCCGGCGGGGCGCTCCGTTCCGGGGTCGGGGTGCTCGGAGTCGACGTCGGGGACGGGGTCGAGGTCTCGGTGGGCGCGTTCGGCGGGGCCTCGGACGGGCTCTCGCCGATCGCCCGGAACGGATCGAACTCGACGGTGTCGCCGACACTGCGCACCGCGGTGGACATGAACTCCTGCCAGACGTCGCCGGGCAGGTCGCTGCCGTTGATCGGGTTGCCGCGGGCGTCCTGGATCGGGTCGTTGCGGTCGGTGCCGACCCAGACGGTGCTGACCAGGTCGGGGGTGAAACCGGCGAACCAGGCGTCGTTGTTCTGGCCCTCGAACCGGGACTGCACGGTGCCGGTCTTGCCTGCCGCCTCCTGGCCGGAGGGCAGGTCCAGCTCGTCGTGCGAGACGACGCCGAGCATCGCCTCGGTGACGTTGCGGGCCACCTGCTCCGGGAACCGCTGTTCACCCTCGCCGGGCGAGTACTCGTAGAGCACCCGGCCCTCGGAGTCGACGACCTTGGAGACCATGTGCGGGGCGTGCCAGACGCCGCCGTCGGCGATCGTCGCGTACGCCGAGGCCAGCTGGATCGGGGTGACCTCCTTGTTGCCCAGCGGGAGGCGGCGGTCCGGGCTCTCCAGCGGCGCGGTGATCCCGGCCAGCCGGGCGGCGTCGGCGACGTTCTGCGGGCCGACCTCGGCGGCGAGCTTCGTGAAGATCACGTTGTTGGAGATCGTCATCGCCTGCTTGAGGTCGCAGCTCGGGCAGTTCGCGCCATCGGCGTTGCGCAGCCCGTCCCGCTCCGAGCCGTCGTACTCGGTGCCGATCCCGATCGGAGGGTCCGCCAGCAACCCGGCGAGCACCGCGAACGGCTTGAACGTCGACCCGGGCTGCTTCATGACCTGGGCATAGTCCAGGCCGGCGCCGTTGTCGCCGCCGTAGTAGCCGACGATGCTGCCGGTGTTCGGGTCCATCGCGACGGCGGCCGAGCGCAGCACGTCGGGCTGCCCCTCCATCTCGGCGCGGACGGCGTCGACGAGCTGTTGCTGGCGCTGCGGGTCGATCGTCGTGGAGATCTGCAGCCCGCCCTGCGCGAACGCCTGCTCCGAGATCCCCAGTGACGACAGCTCCGACCGGACGGCGTTGAGGATGTGCCCGCGCTCGTCGGTCAAGGACGACGACCGGGAGGTGTTCTCGGACGGGACCGTCGCCGGGAACCGGGCCGTGGTCCGCTCGTCACGGGTGATCCAGCCCTGCTGGAGCATCCCGTCCATCACGAAGTTCCAGCGTGCCTGGGCCTTCGCCGCGTCGTTGGCCGGATCCCAGTTGGACGGCGACTGGATCACTCCGGCGAGCAGCGCGGCCTCGCTGGGTGTCAGCTCCGCGGCGGGCTTGCCGAAGTAGGCGAGGCCTGCGGACTCGATGCCGTAGGCGCCGCGGCCGAAGTAGATCGCGTTCAGGTAGTCGTTGAGGATCTCGTCCTTCGACTTCTCCTGGGACACCTTCAGCGAGACGATCAGTTCCTTGTACTTGCGCCAGTAGGTCGCGTCGTCGCCGACCAGGGTGTTCTTGACGTACTGCTGGGTGATCGTCGAACCACCGCCGGCACCCCCGGTGACCTGCTTGAATGCGGCGCGCATGATACCGGTGATGTCGAAGCCGGGGTTCGAGTAGAACGTCCGGTCCTCGGCCGCGAGCACGGCCTCGCGCACGTGCACCGGGATCTGCTCCATCGGCACCTTGATCCGGTTGCCCTGCTCGGGCACCAGGCGCGCGAGCTGGCCGCCGTCGGTGTAGGAGACCGTCGCGATCTGGTTGTTGACCGCGTCCTCGGGCGTCGGCACGGGGAACATCAGCCACCCGAGCCCGAGCAGCAGCAATGGCAGCAGCACGACCGAGGCCGCGCTGCCGATCAGTGACCAGCGGATCTGCTTGCGCCGGCGGGCCTTGAGTTCGCCGGGGGTCAGCGCGGCCTTCTGCTCGGCGTCCAGGATCCCGAGCTTCGTGCGGACGGTCTCGATGCCGGGTGCGACGAGGGCGGTCACCTTCTGCAGCCGGCCCTCCGGCTCGGCGCGGTGCCGGCGGTGCGGGATGCCGGGGATCTCGCTCGCGTCGGTGAGGGCGGTCGGCTCGCCGGCGCCGGACGGGGCGTCGGGCTGCTCCTCGTCGGCCGGGAGGGGCGCGACCCGGGTCGCGCCCTCCGGTTCGGGCTTGCGACGACGACCGGTGCGCGATGCGGGCGGTGTCGGGACGGTCCGGGACGCGGCAGCCGCCGGCGTCCCGGCCTGGGTGGCACCGGTCGCGGCCGGTCCCGCGGTGGTGCCGCGTGCCGCGGTGCCGTACCCCGCGGGTCGGTTCTGGGCCGGGCCGTTCTGCGCCGGGCCGTTCGGGCTGACCGGGCCGGCACCGGTGGGCCGGGCCGGGGTCGCGTTCTGCGCCGCCGGGCCGGGAGGCGTGGTGGGGGGTGGCCCTTCGGGCCGGCGCACGCCACCGGAGGGCCGCGCCGTCTCCCCGGACGGCGTCGGCGCATCCTCGGGTCGGCCGGGCCCGACCGGCCGGCGCACGGGGCCGGAGGCGCCGGGCGGCCCTGTCGGACCGGCCGGCGGCGCGGCCGGGGCACCGCGCGACGGGCCGGCGGGCCGAGGTGCGGCGGGCGGAGGTGCGGCGGGGCCACCCCGCGGTGGCGCGGCCGGACCACCGGGGGGCGGTGCGGCAGAGCCACCTCGCGGGGACGCGGCCGGACCGCCGGACGCGGGTGCGGCCGGACCGCCGGGCGGCGGCGCGGCCGTGCCGGGAGACGGCGGCCCGGCGGGCCCGTCGGGCGATCGGGGCACCGTGCCACCGCGCACCCGCATGCCGACCCCGGTCGTGCCCTGCGTGCCGTTCCCGACACCGCCGCCGTTGGCCCCGCCGCCGCTGGAGCCGGGACCGCGGCCGGGGTCGGAACCGCGGCCGGAACCGGAAGCGCCGTCGGCGCCGTTCGAGCGCCGGGGCACCGGCGAGCGGGCCGCGGGGGCACCGTCACCGGGTCGCGCGGTCGGCCCGGAGGGGTGCTCGCCACGACCGGGTGCGGGCCGGCGTCCGGCGGGTGCCTCCGCCGATCCGTGCCGGGGCTCCCGACCGGCCTCCTCCCGGGCGACCTGGTCGCTGCTGTGCCGGCCGGAGGGGCGCTCCTCGGTCCGGACCGCACCGCCCGAGCGATACCGGTCCTCCGGTCCGTACCCGTCGGCGTCGCGCCGGGACCGCGGCGGGGGTGGGGGCGGACCTCCGGTCAACCGCCTCTCCTCTCCCGGTCCGGCCGGCGGAAGCCGGCTGCTGTCGTCGTCGCACGCGCGGGTGCTCGACCCCTCAACGACACGAGGAGTCATCACGGTGTGCCCACCCGATCGACGTCACTCGAATGTCGGCACGTCGCCGGGGGTGCGCGGCGGCGCGTGACCGTCGCCGGTCGGGGAGCGACCACCGCGGCGCCCATCGTGCCCGTGCCCGGGGCCGGCAGCCGCCCAGTGGATCATCGCGTCGCGCAACGGCCGTCCCGGTGCGACGACGTGCCACCTGCTGCGGGTCGGGCGGCCGTCCGGTTGTAGCCGAGCGGCGCCGTTCAGCCGCCGAGCAGTGGAGCCATCCGGTCTCGCAGCGCCTCGGCCGCGGAGAGTGGACGGACCATCACGGTCAGCTCGTGCACCCGACCGTCCGCCCCGCGGATCAGGTCGATCCCCTGGCAGTCGCGGTCCCCGACGCGGGCGGTGAACTCCAGGACGTGACCGTGCTCGCCGTCGTACCCGGCGACGTACCGGAAGTCCGAGAACACGGTGAGCACCGCGCCGAGGATCTGCCGCAGCGCCTCCCGGCCCCGGTAGGGCCGGTGCACCACCGGTGAGCGGAACTCGACGTCGTCACTGCACAGGGCCACGGCGGCGCCGACGTCCCCGGCCTCCACGGCCGCCCGGAACCGGGCGGCGAGATCATCGGTCATGGATGGTGATGATGACCGATCACAGCTGTGCACCGGCGCATCGGTCGCCGGGGTTGTCGGCCCGGAGCCCGCTCACCGGGTGAGCGGACTCCGCGCAGGTCCCTGGGGCGCACGGCCCGCGGAAACCGGTCGAGGTGCCCGACTAGCATCGACGGCGCTCCTCGTGGAGTCCCACCACCCGTGACAGCCCTGGAGGCCGCACCGTGTCCGCACCGCCCGCACCGCCCGCGTCCGCCCCGATCCGGGTGCCGGCCGGGACGACCGCCGGCGCGCGTGTCCGGGAGGGCGGCCTGCCGACCAGCGGACCCGAGGCGATCGTCGTCGTCCGGGACGCCGAGGGGACGCTGCGCGACCTGGCCTGGGCCCCGGAGGCCGACGCGGAGGTCGTCGCGATCGGCGCGAACACCGAGGATGGTCGCAGCGTCATCCGGCACTCGGCGGCACACGTGCTCGCGCAGGCCGTCCAGCAGCTCTTCCCGAAGGCGAAGCTGGGCATCGGGCCGCCGGTCACCGACGGCTTCTACTACGACTTCGACGTCGACACCCCCTTCACCCCCGAGGATCTGAAGAAGATCGAGTCGGCGATGAAGAAGATCGTCAAGTCCGGGCAGCGGTTCGCCCGCCGCCGCTACGCGGGCAAGGACGAGGCGCGCAAGGAGCTGGCCGGGGAGCCGTACAAGCTCGAGCTGATCGACCTCAAGGGCTCCGACGACGACGAGGTCATGGAGGTCGACGCGTCCGGCGAGCTGACCGTCTACGACAACGTGCACGCGCACACCGGCGACGTGGTCTGGTCCGACCTCTGCCGCGGCCCGCACCTGCCGACCACGAAGTTCATCCCGGCGTTCACCCTGACCCGCTCCGCCGCCGCCTACTGGCGCGGCGACCAGCGCAACGCGCAGCTGCAGCGGATCTACGGCACCGCGTGGGAGTCGCCGGAGGCGCAGGACGCCTACCTCGAGCGCATCGCCGAGGCCGAGCGCCGGGACCACCGCCGGCTGGGCGCCGAGCTGGACCTGTTCAGCTTCCCGGACGAGGTCGGCTCCGGCCTCGCGGTCTTCCACCCGAAGGGCGGCGTCGTCCGCAAGGAGCTGGAGGACCTCTCCCGCGAGCGGCACGCCGAGGCCGGCTACGAGTTCGTCTACTCGCCGCATGCGACCAAGGGCCAGCTGTTCGAGCTGTCCGGGCACCTCGACTGGTACGCCGATGGCATGTACCCGCCCATGCAGCTCGACGAGGAGCGCGACGCCGAGGGCAACCTCAAGCGGGCGGCCGTCGACTACTACCTCAAGCCGATGAACTGCCCGATGCACAACCTGATCTTCCGGTCGCGCGGGCGGTCGTACCGGGAGCTGCCACTTCGGCTGTTCGAGTTCGGCACCGTCTACCGCTACGAGAAGTCCGGCGTGGTGCACGGGCTGACCCGGGCCCGCGGCTTCACCCAGGACGACGCGCACATCTACTGCACCCGCGAGCAGATGGGCGACGAGATCGCCTCGCTGCTGCAGTTCGTGCTCGACCTGCTGCGCGACTACGGCCTGGACGACTTCTACCTCGAGCTCTCCACCCGCAACCCGGAGAAGTCGATCGGCTCGGACGAGGCGTGGGCCGAGGCCACCCGGGCGCTGCGCGAGGCCGCGGAGAGCTTCGGCCTGGAGCTCAAGGACGACCCGGGTGGCGCCGCGTTCTACGCACCGAAGATCTCCGTGCAGGCCCGTGACGCGATCGGCAGGCACTGGCAGATGTCGACCATCCAGGTCGACATGATGCTGCCGGACCGGTTCGAGCTGTCCTACACCGCGTCCGACGGGTCCCGGCAGCGACCGGTCATGATCCACCGCGCGCTGTTCGGCTCGATCGAGCGGTTCTTCGGCGTGCTGACCGAGCACTACGCCGGCGCGTTCCCGGCCTGGCTGGCGCCGGTCCAGGTGGTCGGCATCCCGGTCACCCACGACCAGGAACCGGCCGTCCGGGAGATCGCGTCCGCGCTGCGCGCGAAGGGGATCCGGGTCGAGGTCGACGCGGGCGACGACCGGATGCAGAAGAAGATCCGCACGCACACCCTGCAGAAGGTGCCGTTCCTGCTGCTCGCCGGTGCCCGGGACGTCGAGGCGGGGGCGGTCAGCTTCCGGTTCCGGGACGGGTCGCAGCGCAACGGTGTCCCGGTGCAGGAGGCCGTCGAGTCGATCGCGGCGTGGGTCGGCTCGCGGAACAACACCTCACCGGACGCGGAGTCCTTCCTCCCGGCCTGACCGCCGCCTGCCCGAGCGACCCCGGACCGACCGCCCCCCACCGGCGCCCGCCCGAGCCCCGTTCACCGACCCCTAGGATCCAACGTCGTGCAGCAGGAGCCGGAGTGGGTGCCGCAGGACGGGGTCGGGACGCCCGACGGGTTCGCCCGGCTGTGGACCCCGCACCGGCTCGCCTACATCAAGGGGGCGGTCGACACCGGCTGCCCGTTCTGCCGGATCGCCCGCGGTGACGTGATCGGCGACGGCTACCCGGGCTCCGGCGGCACCGACCCGGACGAGGAGAACCTGGTCATCGCCCGCGGCGACGAGGTGTTCGCGCTGCTCAACCTGCACCCGTACAACCCCGGGCACCTGATGGTGCTGCCCTACCGGCACGTCGCCGAGCTGGAGGAGCTCACCGACTCCGAGTCCGCGGAGCTGATGGGCTTCACCCGCCAGGCGGTGCTGACGATGAAGAAGGTCGCCGCACCGCACGCGTTCAACGTGGGCCTGAACCTGGGGCAGGTGGCGGGCGGGTCGTTGGCCGAGCACCTGCACCAGCACGTCGTGCCGCGCTGGGGCGGGGACGCGAACTTCATCGCGGTCGTCGGGCAGACGAAGGTCATCCCGCAGCTGCTCGCGGAGACCCGCGCACAGCTCGCGGCGGCGTGGGAGCCGCCACGGACCGGGGGCCCGCGATCGGTCTAGGCTGGGTCGTGACCCCGCCCTTCTCCTCGGGAGCGCCCCGCCCACGATGCTGAACCTGTTCGCCCGCGGGCACGTCAACCGGCTCACCGACCCGGTCGGACGCCGGCTGGTGGACCACGGCGTCAGCCCGGACGTGGTCACGGTGCTGGGCACCGTCGGCGCGGTCGCCTCCTCGGTGGTGTTGCTGCCCGCCGGGTGGCTGGTCCTCGGTGCGGTGCTGACCACGCTGTTCGTGCTCACCGACCTGATCGACGGAGCGATGGCCCGCGCCCGCGGGTACGGGACGCCGTTCGGGGCGGTGCTCGACTCGACCTGCGACCGGATGGTCGACGGCGCCCTGTTCGGCGCGCTGACCTGGTGGGCGCTGACCCTCGGGGACGAGCCGGTCGCGGCGGCTGCCGCGCTGGTCTGCCTGGTCGGCGGCCAGATCGTCTCCTACGTGAAGGCCCGCGCGGAGTCGGTCGGGCTGACCGCGGAGGGTGGCCTCGTCGAGCGGGCCGAGCGGCTGATCCTCGGCCTGCTCGGCGCGTTCCTGGCCGGGCTCGACGTGCCCTACGCGGTCACCGTCGCGCTGGTCCTGCTGGCGGTCGGGACGGTGGTGACCCTCGGCCAGCGGATCCTCGCGGTCCGGCGCAGCGCCCGCGAGGTGCAGCGTGGCCGCTGACGGCGGCCCGGGCCTGCCGGAACGCCTGCGCGAGGCCGTCGCGGGGGCCGGGTACGCGGCCGGGTGGGCGATCGCCGGGCGGCTGCCCACCGGCGTCACCGGGCCGGTGTTCGACGCCGGGGCCGATCTCGCCACCCGCCGCGGCGGCCCCGGCGTGCGGCGGCTGCGCGCCAACCTCGCCCGGGTCCGCCCGGACGCCGGTCCCGGCGAGCTGGACGACCTGGTGCGCCGGGGGATGCGCAGCTACGCCCGCTACTGGCGGGAGGCGTTCGCGCTCCCGTCGATGGACCCGGACGCCGTGCACGCCGCGATGCACCCGCACGTGCACGGCATCGAGGCGTCGCTGGCGACGGTCCGCGCCGGACGCGGCGTGGTCTACGCGCTGCCGCACGCCGGGAACTGGGACGTCGCGGGCGTCTACCTGGTCCGCGAGCTGGCCCGGCTCGGGCTCGAGCCGGCGATCACCACCGTGGTGCAGCGGCTGCGGCCCGAGTCGCTGTTCCGCCGGTTCCTGGCCTACCGCCGGTCGCTCGGCTTCGAGGTGGTCACCGCCGACGACCCGCGCGGCGCGCACCGGGCGCTGACCGCGCGGCTGCGGGCCGGTGGCGTCGTGTGCCTGATCGCCGACCGGGACCTGTCCGGCACCGGTGTCGAGGTGTCGTTCCTCGGCGGTCCCGCGCGGCTGCCGGCCGGCCCGGCCCGGCTGGCCCGCACCAGCGGGGCCGCCCTGCACCCGGCGTACGCGGTGTTCGCCGGCGACGACGCCTGGGGCGTGCACGTCGGCGACGAGATCGCCGTCCCGGACCGGTCCGCCGAGGCCAAGGCGGTGCAGGCCCTGGCCGACGCGTTCGGCGAGCTCATCGCCCGGCGCCCCGAGGACTGGCACATGCTCGCGCCGGTCGGTGTGCCCGGGTGAGCGGACCGCTGCGGGTCGGACTCGTCTGCCCGTACTCGCTGGAGGTGCCCGGGGGCGTGCAGCGGCACGTGTTGGACCTGGCCCGGGCGCTGCGGGAGCGGGGGCACGACGTCGAGGTGCTCGCCCCGGCGGGCACGTCCGGTGCGGCGGTCCCGGAGTTCGTGACGCCGGCCGGGCGGGCCCGGCGCGTCCCGTACAACGGGTCGGTGGCCCGGGTGGCGTTCGGCCCGCTGACCTACCACCGCGCCCGGCGCTGGCTTCTCCGGCACGACTTCGACGTGCTGCACCTGCACGAGCCGACCACGTTCAGCGTCTCGGTGCTGGCGCTGCTTGCCGCCCGCGGCCCGATCGTCGCCACCTTCCACACCTCCACCGAGCGGTCCCGCGCGCTGTCCGCGTTCGGCGGGATGCTGCGCCCGCTGATGGAGAAGGTCACCGCCCGGATCGCGGTGTCGGCGACCGCCCGCCGGGTCCAGGTCGAGCACCTCGGCGGGGACGCCACCGAGATCCCGAACGGCGTCGACGTCGCGCGGCTCGCCAGCGGTCCCCGGCTCGACGACGTCGTCCCCGGCCTGCCGGCGGGGGAGCGGATCGGGTTCGTCGGCCGGTTCGACGAGCCCCGCAAGGGCATGCCGGTGCTGCTCGACGCACTGCGCCGGGTCGCCCCGCGACGCCCGCACCTGCGGCTGCTGGTGATCGGCCGTGGGGACCGCGAGGCGCTGCGCCGGGCGGCCGGACCAGGGCTCGCCGAGCGGATCGACCTGCTCGGCCCGCTGGACGAACCGGCCAAGGCCGCGGCGCTGCGCGCGCTCGACCTCTACTGCGCTCCGCACCGGGGCGGCGAGAGCTTCGGCATGGTGCTGACCGAGGCGATGGCCGCCGGGGCCCCGGTGCTGGCCAGCGACATCGAGTCGTTCCGGGCGGTGCTGGGGGACGGGCCGGCCGGCCGGCTCGTCCCGCCCGGCGACGGCGCCGTGCTCGCCGCCGCGATGGGTGCCCTGCTCGACGACCCGGCCGCCCGGGCCCGGCTGGCCGCGGCCGGGCGGGCGCGGGCGGCCCGCTTCGACTGGCCTGTCGTCGCGGGGGAGGTGCTGCGGGTCTACCGGGCCGCGCTCGCCGCCGACCCGCGCACGGTGCCCGGCGGTGCCGCGTGAGCCCGGCCGCTGTGGTGTCGTCGGTCGCCGGCGGGCCGGGTGCCGGCCTCCTCGTCGCGCTGGTCCTGGTCGTGCTGGTGGCGGCCGCGCTCACCGCGTGGTGCCTGTCACGGGTCCGGCGGCTGGACCGGTTGCACGCCCGGGTCGATGCAGCCCGGGCCGGGCTCGGCGCCGCGCTGGACCACCGGGCCGAGGTGGCGCTGCGGGTCGCCGCGGTGCTGGATCCGGGCCCGGGCGAGCGGGTGCGGTCCGCCGCCCGGACCGCGCTCGCGGGGACCGCACCCGCCCCGGACGGCCGTGACCCGGCCGGTACCCGGGAGCGTCGCGAGACCGCGGAGAACGCCCTGACCAGGGAACTCGCCGTTGTCGACGCGGTCCGAGCGACCGCCGTCCCGGGGGCGGAGCTGACCGAGGCCCACGAACGTGTGGTGCTGGCCCGCCGGGTGCACAACGACGCCGTCCGGGACACCCGGGTGCTGCGCTCGCGCCGGCTGGTGCGCCTGTTCCACCTGTACGGCACGGCGCCCGAGCCGGTGTACTTCGAGATCGCCGACCCGCCGTCCACGAGGGTGCCGGGCGGGCCGGACCGGAGCGTGCGGGGCGGCACCGACACTGACGTAGAATCGACCCCGTCACCGAACGCCATGTGAGGAGCTCCGATCACCCGTGTCCGCAGCGCAGAACACCCCCGATAACGCCGGTCCGCAGCACGGCACCGCGCGGGTCAAGCGCGGCATGGCCGAGATGCTCAAGGGTGGCGTGATCATGGACGTGGTCACCCCGGAGCAGGCGAAGATCGCCGAGGACGCCGGCGCGGTGGCCGTCATGGCCCTGGAGCGGGTGCCCGCCGACATCCGGGCGAACGGCGGCGTGGCCCGCATGTCCGACCCGGACATGATCAGCGGCATCATCGAGTCCGTCTCCATCCCGGTGATGGCCAAGGCCCGGATCGGGCACTTCGTCGAGGCCCAGGTCATCGGATCGCTCGGGGTCGACTACATCGACGAGTCCGAGGTGCTGACCCCGGCCGACGAGGCGCACCACATCGACAAGTGGGCCTTCACCGTGCCGTTCGTCTGCGGTGCGACGAACCTCGGCGAGGCGCTGCGCCGGATCTCCGAGGGTGCGGCGATGATCCGCTCGAAGGGCGAGGCCGGCACCGGCAACGTCGTCGAGGCGACCCGGCACATGCGCGCCATCCGCGCCGAGATCGGCCGGCTGCAGTCGTTGGACGCCGCCGAGCTCTACATCGCGGCCAAGGAGCTCCGGGCCCCGGTCGAGCTGGTCGCCGAGATCGCCCGCACCGGGAAGCTGCCGGTCGTGCTGTTCACCGCCGGGGGCATCGCGACCCCGGCGGACGCCGCGATGATGATGCAGCTCGGTGCCGAGGGCGTGTTCGTGGGCTCGGGCATCTTCAAGTCCGGCGACCCGGCGCAGCGCGCGTCGGCGATCGTCAAGGCCACCACGTTCCACGACGACCCGGACATGATCGCCAAGGTCTCGCGCGGCCTGGGCGATGCCATGGTCGGCCTCAACGTCGACACGCTGCCCGACGACCAGCGCTACGCCACCCGCGGCTGGTAACCCGCTCGCTGCAGCACACCCGAGAGCCCCGTCCGGCACGTCCGGGCGGGGCTCTCGGGCGTTCCGGGGGGCCTCCGGGACGGTGAGGCCGTCGGTCTCCTCGGGCCCGGGCCCTCAGCCGCCCGTGCCACGGTCCGGTGACCCGATCGATCACCCGGACGCGGGTCGGTGTCCGTTCGGACACGCTGTGCGGTCACCCGGGCGCGGGGTTGCCTACTCGATGTGGTGACAGCGGTGCCCGTGGTGACCGTGTGGCACATAGCGTCCCGTGAGGATCACGAGACCCGAGGGGCGGAGGAGCCTGATGGGACGCTCTGTGCGAGTGGCTGCGATCGCTGCGGCGATGCTGTTCAGCCTGCCTGCGGCGGCGTTCGCCGACGCCGGGACGCAGGCGTCGGCGGCGGCACCGGTTCCGGTGGCACCGACGTCGGTGGCTGCGGACTGTCCGGTGGAGACCGGTCAGAGCGGGGGGACCGGTTCGGGGGAGCCGTCCACCGGCGGCGGCGCAGGTCCGGACGACAAGAGCTCGGGGTCGGGCTCGGGCGACCAGGGCTCGGGCAGCGGCTCGGGTGGCCAGGGGTCCGGCGGTGACTCCGGTGGTCAGGATTCGGGTGACGGCTCCGGTGACCAGGGCTCGGGTGGTGGTTCTGCCGGTTCCGGTAGCGATTCCGGCGGCCAGGATTCCGGCGGCCAGGGCTCCGGCGGCCAGGGCTCCGGCGGTCAGGGCTCCGACGGTCAGGGTGAGGGCGCTCCCGCCGCGGCGCCTGCCGCGTCGACCGCTCCCGGGGTCCCGGGCGCGTCGGCCACACCCGGCCAGGACGGACCGGGCGATGGCTCCGGCGATTCGGGCGGCAACTCCGGTGATGGGGGTTCCGGCGATACCGGAGGCGCGGGTGGCGACCAGGGCTCCGGAGGCGAGCAGCCGGGCGGGGGTGACGCCGGCTCGGGGAAGGCCGGCGAGGCCCCGGCCGGCTGCGCCCCGGCGGGCGGCGCCGCTGCCGTCCCGGCAGAGGCACCGGCGGCTCCCGCAGCTCCCGCGCCTCCCGCGGCCCCGCCCGCTCCGTCGGCTCCGGGAGCGGCCGCCTACCCGGGGGCCGAGACCAGCGCGGCGTCGATGCTGAACTGGGGTGAGCCGAACAAGGTCGACGAGTTCGACGGGGAGCTCACCGGCTGGAACATGTACGACGGTGAGGGACACGCCGGTGAGGGCCGTCGTTCCCCGGAGGCGGTCTCGACGAAGGACGGCATTCTCACCATCAACGGGGACGCCCAGGGCACCACCGGCGGCATGGCCTGGTCCGACGGCAGCCAGAAGTACGGGCGCTGGGAGGGCCGGGTGCGGGCGCCGGCGTCCGACCCGAGCTACAACGCCCTGCTGCTGCTCTGGCCGACCGCGGAGAACTTCCCGGTCGGAGGCGAGGTCGACTTCATGGAGATGACCGACCACACGCGACAGAAGACCGAGCTGTTCCTGCACTACGGCGAGGACAACAGCCAGGTGCAGGGGGTCGTCGATATCGATGCCACCCAGTGGCACAACTGGGCCGTCGAGTGGAGGCCGGACGGGATCACGGCGTTCGTCGACGGCAAGCCGTGGTGGCACACCGACGACACCTCGATCCTCCCGCCCGGCCCGATGCACCTGACGGTCCAGCTCGACTGGTTCCCGGAGGGCGAGGGCCCGGTCAAACCGTCCAAGATGGAGGTCGACTGGGTGCGCCAGTACCCGCTGCCGGAGTCGCAGCCGGGCGGCGCCGCCGGTGGCGGTTCCGGTGGTGGCTCCGGGGGCAACGACGAGGGCGTGCTCGACCGCATCGCCGGGCTGCCCGGCCGGATCACCGAGGGCAGCCCCGACGCCGGGTCGGCGACCCGCGGCCCGAGCGGCCCCTGACCGTCGTCGTCAGCGGTACTCCATGATCAGTACCGCGGTCGCGGTGGCCGTCAGCGCCCGGTAACCGTGCGGCCGGTCGGCGGGGAAGGTGAGGTAGTCACCGGGGTCGAGCTCGACCTCCTCGCCGTCCGGTCCGGCCTGCCACCGGCCCTCCTGGACGATCATGTGCTCCAGCGTGCCGGGGGAGTGCGGGTCCGCGGAGCGGGGCTCGCCGGGCGCGCCGCTGATCACGTGGACGTCCCGGCGGGCGCCCGGCGGGCAGGCCGACAGCAGGGCCGAGGTGAACGGGGAGTCCGCGGACCGGACGACCGGCCCGTGGCCGGCGCGCACCACCCGGGTCGCCGACACCGGCGGGTCCACCAGCGTGCTGAACGGCACCTCCGCGACGACCGCGATCGCCCACAACGTCTCCACGCTCGGGTTCCCGGTGCCGGCCTCCAGCTGGGACAGCGTCGACTTCGCGATGCCGGCCCGGCGGGCGAGCTCGGCCGAGGAGATCCCCAGCCGCTCGCGCTCCCGCCGGATGGCGGCTGCGATCGTCGCGAGGAGCGGTGTTCGTTCCATCGGTCCTCTCGTTCGGCTTGACGAACGTGGCTGACCGGTTCACTGTACCGGCCATGCGTTCGGCGAGGCGAACAGGGCGCGCGGAGGATCGGGCCGATCTCCGCGACGCGGTGACCATCTCGGTCGCGGTCGGTCTGGTGGGTGTGTCGTTCGGTGCGCTCGCGCCGGCGGCAGGCCTGTCCCCGGCGATGACGCTGGCGATGTCCGTGCTGGTGTTCGCCGGCGGTGCCCAGCTTCTGGTCACCGGCGTACTCGCGGCCGGTGGCGGGATCTGGGCCGCCGTCGCCGCCGGCCTCGTGCTGAACCTGCGGCACCTGCCGTTCGGCCTGGCTCTGGCCCGACACATCGGTGGTGGCTGGTCGCGGATCCCGGGGGCGCACGTGATCACCGACGAGTCGACGGCGTTCGTGCTGGCCCGCACCGAAGGGACGGAAGGTCGTGCGCGGCGGGCCTTCTGGAGCCTCGGATTGATCAAGTATGTCTGCTGGCAGCTCGGCACCGCCGGTGGCCTGCTGCTCGGCGCGGCCGTGCCGGACCCGTCGGCGTTCGGGCTCGACGCGGCGTTCCCCGCCGCGCTGCTGGCGATGCTGGTCCCGATGCTCAGCCGGGCCGATGCGCGCCGGGTCGGTGGGGGAGCGGCCGCGGTCTCGCTCGTCTGCGCCCCGTTCCTGCCGGCAGGCATCCCGGTGCTGGCCGGGCTGCTCGGCGTCGGTGCGGCCGTACGGCGGGGCCGGGCCGGCCGTGGCGATCCGGCTCCCGGTCCGGCTCTCGACGAAGGCGCGGACGGCTGTCGCGAGTCCGTGCGAGGCGCGCCGGACCCCGATGCGACCGGGTACGAACAGCGCGCGGGAGAGGCCTCGTGACGATCATCGCCCTCGTCGTGCTGGCTACGGGGACCTACCTGATGCGTCTCGTGCCGCTGCTGCTGCACGACAGGCTCGACCTCTCCGCGCGCACGATCCGCTTCGTCGAGCTCGGCGCGGTCGCCCTGCTCGTCGCGCTCGTCGCGACCGGGACCTGGTTCGAGGGCCAGGAGTTCGCCGGCTGGGCCCGTCCCGCCGGGGTGGCGGTCGCCGCCGTCGGGGTCTGGCGGCGGATGCCGTTCGTGTTGATCGTGGTACTCGCGGCGGTGACGACCGCGCTGCTGCGGCTGGCCGGCGTGCCCTGACACATGGCAGTGACGTGACGTCGGCCGGAATCCCCGCGCCCCACCGAGCGCGGTGACGGCCCGGCGGCGAGGATCGGTCGCATGCAGGTCCTCGTCGCCGGCGCCACCGGATACCTCGGATCGCGACTCGTTCCCCGCCTGCTGGGCGACGGGCACGACGTCCGCGTCCTGGTCCGCACGCCGTCCAAGGTCGTGGGGCAGCCGTGGACGGACGCGGTCGAGGTCGTCACCGGCGACGCCCGGGACGACGACGCGGTCGCGGCGGCGTGTGCCGGCGTCGACGCCGTCGCGTACCTGGTGCATGCCATGGACGGCCCCGGCTTCGCCGAGCGGGACCGGGACGCGGCACGTGCCCTGGCCGACGGTGCGGCCGCCGCGGGCGTGCGGCGGATCGTGTACCTGGGCGGCCTGCAGCCGGACGCCGAGGAGGGTCGGGTCTCGCCGCACCTGCGCTCCCGGCGCGAGGTCGGAGAGATCCTGCTCGAGGGGCCGGTTCCCACCGTCGTGCTGCGGGCCGGGATCGTCGTCGGCACCGGCTCGGCGAGCTTCGAGATGATCCGCCACCTCGCCGAGACGGCGATGGGAGGCCCGCCGGTGCTCCCGTTCCCGGACCGGGTGTGGAACCGGATCCAGCCGGTCGCGGTGGACGACGTCCTGCACGCCGTGGCCGGCTGCGTGGCGCTGGCGGACGGGGAGAACCGGGCGGTCGACATCGGCGGGCCCGAGGTGCTGACCTACCGCGGCCTGATGAACGGCTACGCCGAGGAGGCCGGGCTGCGACGCCCGTGGCCGGTGCCGGTGCCGGTGTCCGCGCCCCGCCTGACCGCCCGCGCGGTCGCCGCGCTCACCCCCGTCCGGCGAGACCTGGCCGAGCCGCTGGTCGAGTCGATGCGGCACGAGCTGGTGTGCGATCCGGACGACCTGGCCGAGCTCGACGCGCTCGTCGGCGCACCGCCCGGCGGGCGCACCCCGTACCGGACCGCCGTCCGACGGGCCCTCGACGGCGTCGGCGCGGCAGGGCCGGGGCCCTCCGACCCGCCCGGCACCGGGCCCGCCGAGTGGTCCACGACCGACGCCACCGGCGTCGACGCCCCGGCCCACGCGGTGTGGTCGGTGATCGAGACCCTGGGCGGGGAGCACGGCTGGTACACCGTCCCCGGGACGGCGACGATCACCGGGCTGGTCGACGTGCTGGCCGGAGGGCCGGGCGCGATCCCGACCTCCCGCACGCCCACGGCCCCGCCCCGGCTGATCGCCGGTGAGGAGCTGGACCGGTGGCGGATCGAGGCCGTCGAGCCGGGGGTCCGGCTGTTGCTGCGCGCGGAGTCGACGCTGCCCGGTGTGGCGCAACTGGAGCTGCGGGTCCGCCCGACCGGCCGCCTGACCAGCCTGTACTCCCAGACCCTGCGGTTCCGGCCGCGCGGGATGGCCGGCCGGCTGGCCTGGCTGGCCGCCTACCCGACCCAGCGCTTCGTGTTCGCGGTGATGGCGAGGACGCTCACCGGGGTGGCCGAGACCCGGTACCGGGCGCAGCTGCGCGGGGCGTGAGCGGCTACTCCCCGCGGGCCTGCGCGACCTGCTCGGCGCGGTCCTCGGAGGCCATCCGGGTCAGCTCGGCCCCGGCCTCGGCGTCCCGGGTGAGGTTGTCGCCGCTCTCCGGGTCGAACACGTGGATCTTCCTCGCGTCCAGCCAGAACTCCGCCTCGCGCCCCTCACGGATCCGGCTGGTCGAGTCGATCGACACGATCGCCTGGGTCCGCAGCTGGTCCGAGTCGAGCTCCCGGGACAGCTCCTTGAGCTGGGTGGCGACCTCCGGTGGGGCCTCGTAGGGGATGTAGGCGTACTGCGAGTCGCCCAGCCACTCGGTGACGTCGACCCTGGCGGTGAAGGTGGAGCCGACCGACTTCTTGGTTTCGTCCACCATGGACGCGTCCTCGAAGTACTCCGGGCGGATGCCGACCAGCACCAGCTCGCGATCCTTCACCTGCTCGGCGCGGGTCGCGTCGAGCTCGATCGGGCCGAACGGGGTGTTCAGGGTGGCGCCGGAGACGGACGCGGGCAGGAAGTTCATCGGCGGCGAGCCGATGAACCCGGCGACGAACAGGTTGACCGGCTGCTCGTAGAGCTCGCGCGGCGAGGCGA
Organism: Pseudonocardia nantongensis; assembly: GCF_046546495.1. Taxonomy (NCBI): domain Bacteria; kingdom Bacillati; phylum Actinomycetota; class Actinomycetes; order Pseudonocardiales; family Pseudonocardiaceae; genus Pseudonocardia; species Pseudonocardia nantongensis. Next base: position 289,972 of record NZ_JBKGXT010000001.1, read on the forward strand.
CCTGCTGGATCACGCCCTTGCGGAGCACGCAGACCCGGTCGCCGAGGGTCATCGCCTCGGTCTGGTCGTGCGTGACGTAGACCGTGGTGATACCCAGCCGGCGCTGCAGCCGGGCGATCTCGGTGCGCATCTGCCCGCGGAGCTTGGCGTCGAGGTTGGACAGCGGCTCGTCGAAGAGGAACGCGTCGGCGTCCCGGACGATCGCGCGGCCCATCGCCACCCGCTGGCGCTGACCGCCGGAGAGGTTGGCCGGCTTGCGCTGCAGGTGCTCGTGCAGCTCCAGCACGCCCGCCGCGTCGTCCACCTTCTTCTGCACCTCGTCCTCGGGGGCCTTGGCCAGGCGCAGCGGGAACGCGATGTTCTCGTAGACCGACAGGTGCGGGTAGAGCGCGTAGTTCTGGAACACCATCGACAGGTTCCGGTCGCGCGGGGCCTTGTCGTTCATCCGGTTGCCGCCGATGACCATGTCGCCGGAGGTGATGTCCTCCAGACCGACGATCATCCGCAGCAGGGTGGACTTCCCGCAGCCGGACGGGCCGACGAGGATCATGAACTCGCCGTCGGCGATGTCCATGCTCACGTCGTTCACGGCCGGGAAGCCGTCCCCGTACCTCTTGACGATGTTGTGCATCTCGATCGACGCCATGGCCGGTCGCTTCCTTTCAGGTTCGGGCGGAGGGGGCTGTGCCGATGTTCGCTCCGCAAGCTCCGCTCAGCCCTTGACGGCGCCGTTGGTCAGGCCCGCGACGATGCGGCGCTGGAACAGCAGCACCAGCACGACGACGGGGATGGTCACGATCACCGCGGCGGCCGCGATCGGGCCGTTCGGGGACTCGAACTGGGACGCTCCGGAGAACAGGCCCAGCGCCGCCGGGACCGGCCGGGACGCTCCGGTCGAGGTCAGCGAGATGCCGTAGGCGAAGTCGTTCCAGGCGATGAAGAAGGCCAGGATCGCGGTGGTGAACACGCCTGGCGTGGCCAGCGGGACGATCACCTTGCGGAACGCCTGCCAGGTCGTCGCGCCGTCGACCTGGGCGGCCTGCTCCATCTCCCACGGGATCTCGCGGAAGAACGCCGAGAGCGTCCAGATCGACAGCGGCAGGGTCAGCGACAGGTAGGGGATGATCAGCCCGGGCCAGGTGTCGTAGAGCCCGATCTGGCGCCAGAGGTTGAACAGCGGCGTGACGATCGAGATCACCGGGAAGATCGCCACCGCCAGCGCCGTGGACAGGATCAGTTTCTTGCCCCAGAAGTCGAGCCGGGCGATCGCGTAGGCCGCGAACATCGCCAGTACGCAGGCGATGGCCGTCGCGATCAGCACGATGCCGAACGAGTTCCGCAACGCCGGCAGGAACAGCCCCGCGGCGTCACCGACCAGGATCGAGGAGTAGTTCTCCCAGGACAACGCGGTGGGCAGGAACTGCCCGTTGGCGATGTCCGACGACGACTTGAACGACAGCGACACGATCCAGCCGACCGGGAACAGCGCGTAGACGACGATCGCGACACCGGCGACGATCCAGAGGCCCTTCTCGCGGGTGCTCATCACTTCTCCCCTCGGGCCTGGGACAGGTCGACCCGGAAGCCCTTGATGAATCCGACGCTGATGATGACGACCGACAGGAACAGCAGCACCGACACCGCGGAGCCGAGGCCGATCTCGACCCGGGCGATGGTCTGCCGGTAGGCCAGGAACGACACCGTCTCGGTGTTGTTGGCCCCGGCCGTCATCACGAACACGCTGTCGAAGACCCGGAACGCGTCCAGCGTGCGGAAGAGCAGGGCCACCATGATCGCGGCCTTCATGTTCGGGATGGTGACCTTCCACATCCGCTGCCACCAGGTCGCGCCGTCGACCCGGGCGGCCTCTCCCAGCACGTCCGGCACCTGGGCCAGACCGGCGAGCAGCAGCAGCGAGATGAACGGCGTGGTCTTCCAGATCTCGGCCAGGCAGATCACGAACAGCGACGACCAGGTCCCGCCGAACCAGTCCGTGGTCGCCGTGATGCCGGGGAGCCAGTCGAACCAGGAGTTCACGAACCCGGAGTCCAGCGAGAACGCGAACTGCCAGGCGAACGCGGAGACGACCGTGATGACGGCGTAGGGGATCAGGATGACCGCCCGCAGGATCGGCCGGATCGCCTGGAGCGCGTTCATCATCACCAGTGCGAGCGCGAAGCCGAGCACCAGCTCGACGGCCACCGTGACGACGGTGATGAAGGTCGTGACACCGAACGAGGTCCACCAGATCTGGTCGGTGAGGATCACCAGGTAGTTGTTGAGTCCGACGAACTCGCGGTTGGCCGGGTCGGTCAGCCGGTAGTCGAACAGCGAGTAGTAGAACGCCTGGATGATCGGGTAGGCGGTGACCAGCAGCATCACCACGAACGCCGGACCGGCCAGCATCCAGCCCAGCCGCTGCTCGCCCCGTGCCCGGTCGCTGTGGCCCTCACCGCGGCCTGGCTCGGCGGTCGTCCCGCCGCCGGTGCCCGGCTGCACCGTCGTGGTACTCACAGCAGTTCCTCCTTGGCCATGACCGCGCGGATCAGCTCCGCGGTCGCCGGCCCGACGGTGCGCGGGTCGATGTCGCCGGGCGGGTGGTAGGTGCGCTGGACCGATTCGGAGACCTCGCTGTAGTACGGGGTCTGCGGGCGCGGCTTGGCCTGCTGCAGCGACTGCTCGATCACCGGCGCCATCGGGAACTCGCGTAGCACCTCGGGGTCGGAGAAGACCGCCTCCTTGGCCGCCGGGTTGCCGTTGGTGAGGAAGTACTGCTTCTGGTTCTCCTCGGAGACGATGCACTCGGTGGCCCGGTAGGCCAGCTCCGGGTTCGCGCTGAACGCGCCGACGCCGAGGTTGATCCCGCCGTAGGGCGGCGCGGACGGGCGGGCCGGGTCGGTCCGCGGGTAGAGCGCCCAGCCGTAGTCGGCCGGGGTGGAGGCGGGGACGGTGCCGTCCTCGACGGCGCTGTTGACCTTGCCCCAGATGAACGGCCAGATCGGCGAGAACATCGCCTCGCCGCTCTGGAAGGCCTCGGAGTTCTCGTCCTCGCTCGCGGTGGAGAACCCGGGCCCGGCGACGGCGGCGGTGGCCTTCAGGATCTCGGCCGCCTTCTCCGCGGCCGGGGTGTCCAGCCCGAGGCCGATCGCCTCCGGGGCGTCCGGCGACGGGTCGGTGACGATCTGGCCGCCACCCGACTCGATCAGCGCGTTCAGCCAGACGGTCAGCGACTCGGCCCGGATGCCCTGGGCGGCGATCTGCGCGTCCTTGGACTGCGCGGCGGCGATGATCTGGTCCCAGGTGACCGGCTTGGACAGGTCCAGCCCGGTGCCCTCGACCAGCGACTTGCGGTACCAGAGCAGCTGGGTGTTGGCCCAGAACGGCACCGTGACGAGCTCGCCACGCCAGCTGGCGCCCTCGAGGGCGGAGTTCACCACGCCGGCGGTGGTGCGGGCCGCGACGTCCTCGGGCACCGGCGCGAGGAAGCCCGCCTCGGCGAACTCCGGGATGTAGGGCGGGTCGATCGACATGATGTCGATCGAGGAGTCGCTCGCCGCGAGCCGGCGGATCAGCTGCTGGCGCTGCTCCGACGACTGGCGGGGGAGCTGGGACACCGCGATCTGGTACTCCCCGTTCGACGCCGCGGAGCAGGCCTCGGCGATCTCGGCCTGCCCGCCGTCGTCCGGGTTGATGTACCAGTTCAGGACGGGCGGGCCTGCGGGGGCGCCCCCGCAGCCGGCCAGGCCCAGGAACGCGGCTGCGGCCACGCCGGCCGCCACCGCCCTCCTCCACCGTGCGCGACGCATGCTGGTCACCTTCGAACTCCCCTGTTCGACGCTGCCGGTAGTGCGGGCCGCGGGACGGCGGGCCCATCTCCAGCCATCTGGAAGCGTTTGCAGCGGCGACTCTGGGTCCTGGACACGTTCGTGTCAAGGCTCACAGCGGCGCCGGCTGTGACGCCCGAGCATCACTGATCGTTCGGGGCGGGTCCAGCACGGGACGGCAACACAGGGGTTGCAATCGCTTGCAGAAGTACGGGATACATGTCGGGTGTCCGGACCGGTTAACCTGGCCGACGTGGCCCGGCGGGCCGGGGTCTCGCCGGCCACCGCCTCGCGCGCGCTCGGCGACCACCCGCATGTCGCCGTCCGCACCCGGGAGCGGGTCTGGCGGGCGGCGCGCGAGCTGGAGTACGTCGTCTCGCCGGAGGCCTCGGGACTGGCCCGCGGGACGACGGGACGGATCGCGGTCGTCGTCCCGCACCTGTCCCGCTGGTGGTTCGGTGCCGCGCTGGAGGGGCTGGCCGACGTGCTGCGCGCGGCCGGGATGGACCTGCTGGTCTACCGGCTGGGTGACCCCGCGGCCCGGCGGGCGTTCTTCGACGACCTGCCCGCCCGGCGGCGGGCGGACGCCGTCGTGCTGCTCGGGTTCGGGGTCGACGGGCACGAGCGACGGCGGCTGGAGCGGATTGGCGTCGGGATCGTCTCGGCCGGGGTGCGGACCGCGGCCTACCCGTCGGTCTGCATCGACGAGCGGGGCGCCGCCCGCCAGGCCGTCGACCACCTGCTGCACCTGGGACACCGGCGGATCGGGATGATCGTGACCCTGGATCCGGAGCTGGACCCCGAGCAGCCGGAGCAGCGTTCGGCCGCCTACACCGATGCGTTGCTCCGGGCCGGGTACGAGGTGGATCCGGCGCTGGTCGTCGAGGTGGCCTGGGGAGCCGATGGCGGCGCCGGCGCGATGGGCCAGCTGCTCGGCCTGGCCGACCCGCCGACGGCGGTGTTCGCGCACTCCGACGAGGTCGCCCTCGGCGCGGTCGGCACGCTGCGCCGGGCCGGGCTGCGGGTCCCCGGCGACGTCTCGGTGATCGGCATCGACGACCACCCGCTGGCGGCGCCGGCCGACCTCTCCACGGTCGCCCAGCAGGCGCACGAGCAGGGCGCGCTGGCCGGTCGCAGCGTCCTCGCCGAGCTGGCCGGGGACCCGGTGGAGCGGGTGGTCACGGTTCCCACCCGGCTGGTCATCCGGAGCAGCACAGCACCGCCGCGTGCCGGCCGCGCCGAACTCCCGGGGGCCGGATGATCCGCGGAAGCAGCGCCGGGTGAGGCCGGGGCGGGCGCGCCGGACGGCGCCGCGAGCACGGAACGGCGGGACGGGACCACGAAGACGGAGCGCAGCATGGCACTGCCGGAGCTGAGGCTGCGCGCCCCCTGCCCGGGGCTGCTGTCGCTGCCCTGGGAACGGCCGCTCGCCGAGTGGCAGGCCACCGAGGTCCCGCTGCGCGACGTGGCCGTCGGCCCGAGCCGGCACCTGGTCCGGTTCGTCGAGGCCGACGGGGAGCTGTGGGCGCTCAAGGACCTGCCCGAACGCATCGCCCGCCGCGAGTACGGCGTGCTGCGGCACTTGGAGGACGAGTGCCTGCCTGCGGTCCGCCCGGCCGGACTGGTGCTCCAGCCCGCGCACGACACGGCCGTGCTGGTGACCCGGTACCTGTCCGGCTCGTGGCAGTACCGCCGGCTGATCATGCGGCTGCCGCCGAACCAGCCGCGCCAGCGCGCCCGGCTGTTCGACGGGATGATCTCGCTGCTGGTCGAGCTGCACCGGCACGGGGTGTTCTGGGGGGACTGCTCGCTGGCCAACACGCTGTTCATGCGGGACGGTCAGGTGCTGCAGGCCTACCTGGTCGACGCCGAGACCTCCGAGATCCACGCGCAGCTCTCGGACGGCCAGCGCGAGCACGACCTGACCATCCTGGTGGAGAACGTGGCCGCCGGCATGATCGACCTGGCGACCCGCCTGGAGCGTCCGCCGGAGATCGTGCCGCAGCTGATCGACGAGGTCACCGCGCTGCCGGACCGCTACCGCGCGCTGTGGGACGCGCTGCACGCGACGCCGGTGTTCGCCTACGACGACCGGTACCGGGTCGAGGGGGCGGTCCGGGAGCTCAACGAGCTCGGCTTCGCCGTCGACGAGGTCGCGCTGCAGCCGGTCGATCGCGGTCGCGCCCGGCTGCAGGTGACGGTCGGGGACCGGAACTTCCACCGTGCCCGGCTCGCCCGGCTGACCGGGCTCGAAGTGGGGGAGGGGCAGGCGAAGATCCTGCTCGGGGACCTGCGGGCGCACCAGGAGTGGATGCGCCGGCGTACCGGCACCGAGGTCCCCGAGCGGGTCGCCGCCCGCAGCTGGGTCGACACCTGCCTGACCCCGGGCGCCGCGGCGGCGCACGAGGCGCTCGGCGGTGTCGGCTCGGAGATCCAGGCCTACTGCGACCTGCTGGAGGTGCGCTGGCTGCTGTCCGAGCGGGCCGGCGCGGACGTGGGCTCCGATGCCGCGCGGGCCGCCCTCGGCGGGCGGGCACCGACCGACTCGGCCGCGAAGACGGCCGTCGCCGACGCCCCCACGGGCGAGGGCGGCCCGGACGAGGACGCCGGCGACGAGGCGTGACCCGTGCTCAGCCCGCTCGCCCGGCCCAGCGGGCGAACGTCCGGGTGGCCAGCGCCGAGCCCGCGGTCAGCGACCGCAGGTCGACCGCGTGCCGCAGCAGCTCGGTCCGCGGCACCTCGGCCCGCACGTCGGTGTGTCCGGCCGTGTCCGGTTCGGTGGCCAGCACCTTCCCGCGGCGCGCGGACAGGTCGCCCAGGACCGCACCCAGGTGCTCGTCCCGGACCCGGATCAGCACCTCGTCCACCGGTTCGAGCAGGCGAAGCCCGCACACCTCCGCGGCCGCGCGCACGGCCAGCGCACCGGCGGTCTGGAACGCCGCGTCCGACGAGTCGACGCTGTGCGCCTTGCCGTCGACCAGCCGCGCGACGACGTCCACCACCGGATGGGCGTCGCCGTCCTCGACCGCGGGCAGGCCCCGGTCGAGCTGCGCGCGGATCCCCTTCTCGACGCTCGGCACGTACTGGGTGGGCACGGCACCGCCGACCACCCCGGAGCTGAAGGCCAGTCCGGACCCGGGCTCGCCCGGCGCGAACTCGACGTGGCAGACGGCGAACTGACCGTGCCCGCCGGACTGCTTCACGTGCCGGCCGGTGGCCCGGCCCGGACCGGCCAGGGTGAGCCGGAGCGGGACCCGGACCTCCTCCAGATCGACCTCGGCGCCGACGTCCCGGAGCCGGCCGAGCGCGACGTCGGCGTGTGCCTCGCCCGCGCACCACAACACGGTCTGCCGGGTCTCCGGGTCGCGCTCGAGCCGCAGCGCGGGATCGGTCGCGACCAGCCGGGCCAGTCCGCGCGCGACGGCGTCCTCGTCGGCCCGGTCGTGGGCGGCGACCGCGATCGGGAACAGCGGCTCGGGGTGGGACCAGGTGCTCAGGTGGACCGGATCCGCCGGGTCGGACAGGACGTCCCCGACGGCCGCCTCCAGCCGCGGCACGGCGCACAGGTCCCCGGCCACGCACTCGGTCGTCTCGCGCAGCACCGCGCCGAGCGGGGAGTGCAGGCGACCGATCTTCTCGTCGGTGTCGTGCACGTCCTCCACACTGGTGCGCGGTGCGGGTACCGGGCCACCGATGTGCACCCGGCTGTCCGGCCGCAACGTCCCGGAGTGCACCCGGAGCAGGCAGATCCGGCCGACGTAGGGGTCGGCGCCGGTGTGCACCACCTCGGCGACCAGCGGACCATCCGGGTCGGCGGACAGTAGCCCGCGGCCGGGATCGGACGGGGCAGGCGGCGTCCCGCCGGTCGGGGCGGGGAACGTCGTCGTGAGCAGCTCCAGCACCTCGTCCGCCCCGGGGCCGCCCGCGGTGCACACCGGGACCAGCGGGTGGAACGGACCACGGGCCAGCGCGGCCCGCATGCTCGCGGCCAGGGTCGCCGGGTCCAGCTCGTCGCCCGCGAGGTAGCGGTCCAGCAGCTCCGCGTCCTCGGACTGCTCGATGACCTGCTCGATCAGCGCCGACCGGGCGTCCGCGGCCTCCGGCGGTCCCGCGCCCGGGTCCCCGGCACGCAGGTCGTGCAGCCCGGTCAGGTCCCCGCCGCCGTCCCGGACCGGGAGGTGGATCGGCACGACACCGCGGCCGAACGCGTCCCGGCAGGCCGCCACCGTCGCCTCGACGTCGGCCTGCGCGCTGTCACAGCGGGTGAGCACGATCGCGCGCGGGATCCCGGCGCACTCCTCCCAGAGCGCCACCGTGGCCGCTTCCAGGGTGCCGGCTCGCCCCTCGGAGGACGGCAGCACGAACAGCACCGCGTCGGCCGCCCGGAGCCCGGCCAGCACGCCGCCCCGGAAGTCCCCGTAGCCGGGGGTGTCGAGCAGGTTGACGGTCATCTCGTTCCAGCGCAGCGGGGCGAGCGCGAGCCCGACCGACCGGTGCTGGCGGACCGCGGCCGGGTCGTGGTCGCAGACCGTGCTGCCCTCGGTGACCGACCCGGCCCGCGGGATCGTCCCGACGTGGGCCAGCAGCGCCTCGACCAGCGACGTCTTCCCGGCCCCTGACGGACCCACCAGGGCCACGTTGCGCACCAGGGCCGGGTCGGTCACCGCCGTGTGGGCAGGCGTCCCGGCACGTGCACGATCGGCCTTGACCGCCACGAGGACCACCTCCAGGGGTTGTGCCCCGGATCACACACCCGGTGCCGGTGAGATCACAACCCCGGCGTGACGGTCGTCGTCACACCGGCGACCCGGTGATGGCGGCGCGCCCGGCGGTACCCTCCTCGCCGTGTCCATTCCCGGTCCCGGCTATGCCATCACCGCCCGCGTCGACAGCCCAGCCCGCCCCAGCACCGCCGGTGACCTGACCGCCGCCGTCGGGCAGGTGGGCGGCGTCGTCACCGCATTCGACGTCGTCGAGTCGCGCCCCGAGTCCCTGGTCGTCGACATCTCGGTCAACGCCCGCAACACCGAGCACGTCGAGGAGATCAAGGCCTCGATCGAGGCCCTGGAGGGCTTCTCCGTCCGCAAGGTCTCGGACCGGACCTTCCTGCTGCACCTCGGCGGCAAGATCGAGGTGCACTCCAAGGTCAACCTGCGCACCCGTGACGACCTGTCCCGTGCCTACACCCCGGGCGTCGCGCGGGTGTCGATGGCGATCGCGGAGAACCCGTCCGACGCCCGCCGGTTGACCATCAAGCGGAATACCGTCGCGGTGGTCACCGACGGCTCCGCGGTGCTCGGGCTGGGCAACATCGGCGCGGCGGCGGCGATGCCGGTGATGGAGGGCAAGGCGGCGCTGTTCAAGCAGTTCGCCAATGTGGACGCCTGGCCTGTTTGTCTGGACACACAGGACACCGAGGAGATCATCCGGACCGTCCAGCTGATCGCCCCCGGCTACGGGGGCATCAACCTGGAGGACATCGCCGCGCCGCGGTGTTTCGAGATCGAGTCGCGGCTGCGCGAGCTGCTCGACATCCCGGTCTTCCACGACGACCAGCACGGCACCGCGGTCGTCGTGCTCGGGGCACTGCGCAACGCGCTCCGCGTGGTGGGCAAGAAGTTCTCCGACGCCCGGGTCGTGGTCTGCGGGGTCGGTGCGGCGGGCTCGGCGATCATCCGGTTGCTCGGCTCGGAGCAGACCGCCGACGTCGTCGCGGTGGACGTGGACGGGATCGTCCACCCCGGACGCGAGGGGCTCGACGACAACCTGCGCTCGATCGCGGCGCAGACCAACCGCGAGGGCCGGACCGGAACCCTGGCCGACGCCCTGGTCGGTGCGGACGTGTTCGTCGGGGTCAGCGCGCCGAACCTGTTCGGTGCCGAGGAGCTGGCCACCATGAGCTCGGACGCGATCGTCTTCGCGCTGGCCAACCCGGACCCCGAGATCGACCCGACGGTCGCCATGCAGCACGCCGCGGTGGTCGCCACCGGGCGCTCGGACTACCCGAACCAGATCAACAACGTGCTGGCGTTCCCGGGCGTGTTCCGCGGCCTGCTCGACGCCCAGGCGCACGACATCACCGACGGGATGATGCTGGCCGCGGCGGAGGCGATCGCGGACGTCGTCGCCGAGCCGAACCCGTCGTTCATCGTGCCCAGCGTGTTCGACCAGACCGTCGCCCCGGCCGTCGCCGAGGCGCTGCGGTCGGCCGCGGCCAAGCAGGCCCGCCAGGGCCAGGTCGAAGCCGGCTGAGCCGGCACCACGTCGCCCGCCGTGGTGCCGGGGCTCACTCGCGGACGTCCGGTTACCGCAGGTCGCGCGGGGTTACCCTCGACCCATGAGGTCCCCGACCGTCGGTGTGCTGGCCCTGCAGGGCAACGTCCGCGAGCACCTCGCCGCGCTGACCGCGTCCGGCGCGACCGCGGTGCCGGTGCGCCGCGCGGCGGAGCTGGCCGCGGTCGACGGCCTGGTGCTGCCCGGCGGTGAGTCGACCACCATGTCGAAGCTGCTCGACGCCTTCGAGCTGCTGGAGCCGTTGCGGGCCAGGCTGCGCGCCGGGATGCCCGCCTACGGCTCGTGCGCCGGGATGATCCTCCTGGCCGACGAGATCCTGGACGGCCGGCCGGACCAGCACCAGCTGGGCAGCCTGGACGTCGTCGTGCGGCGCAACGCCTTCGGCCGCCAGGTCGACTCGTTCGAGACCGACCTGGAGTTCGACGGGCTGGCCGGTGGGCCGGTGCACGCGGTGTTCATCCGGGCCCCGTGGGTGGAGAAGACCGGCGGCGACGTCGAGGTGCTCGCCTCGGTGCCCCATGTGGACGTCGCGGGGGAGGCCGCGGGCCGGCCGGTCGCGGTCCGGCAGGGGCCGGTGCTGGCGACGTCGTTCCACCCGGAGATGACCGGGGACCGCCGGGTGCACGGGCTGTTCGTGGACATGGTGCGCACCTCCTGATCCGGGTGGGGCCGGCCCGAGTGCCGGTCGGGGGCGTGCCGTCTGGGGCGGGCGGCTGCCCTGGTCCGGCTGGCCGGTCCGGTCCCGCCGGTGGCGGGCGAGCTCGCCACCCGCGGCGGGGTCTACCTCGTCCTGGCGGTACTGGTGGTGGCCCTGCGGTCCGGGCGGGACGCCGTCCGCTGGACCGTCGTCGGGGTGCTCGGTGTGATCGGGATGCTGTCGCTGGTGGTCGAACCGGTGCGCGCGCTGCTGGACGGTGCGACCGTGGCCGGGTTCCTGGCGGCCGCATCCGGTCCGGATCTGGTCATCGCCGCCCTGCGGACCCTGCACGTGGGCGCGGTCCTGATGGCGCTCGCGCTGCTGTTCCATCCGGTCGCGCACAGGTTCTTCCGCCCGGTGCGCCCCCGAACCTGATCCCGCTGTGGGGCGTGCCGCGCACCGCGGGTGGGCCGCGAATCTTCTCTTGACGCGTCTTCTGATGCCCGCGCACACTTGTTGCGTTGCGGCGGACTTCATTGCACGATACGCAACACTCTGATTCCCCTCTGACCGGATGACGAGGCGATCCGCATGACGGACGTACTTGATCCCCAGACTCCATCGCGCGAGGTCCGGACCGTCGACGCGCCGGGCATCCTGCTCTACAGCCGGCTGCGGACGTCGCCGTACTTCTGGAAGTCACGCGCCCACGGCGTCGCGATGTACAGCGTCTACAACCACACCTACCACCCGCGCCACTACGGTGATCCGGTCGCGGAGTACCACGCGTTGCTCGAGGCCGTCACCCTGTGGGACGTCGGCGTGGAGCGGCAGCTGGAGATCTCCGGTCCGGCGGCGTTCGACTTCACCAACCATCTGGTACCGCGCGACCTGAACAAGTGCGCAGTGGGCCAGTGCAAGTACGTCTTCCTCACCGCCCCGGACGGCGGGATCGTCAACGACCCGGTGCTGCTCCGCCTGGAGGACAACCGGTTCTGGCTGTCCCTTGCGGACAGTGACGCCCGATTGTGGGCGATGGGGCTGGCGCACGCCGGCGGCTGGGACGTCACCATCCGCGAGGTCGACGTCGCGCCGGTCCAGGTCCAGGGGCCGCTCGCGAAGCCGGTGATGACCGACCTGTTCGGCGACGACGTGCTGGAGATCCCCTACTACGGGATGCGCCGGTACACGGTGGACGGAATGGACGTGGTCGTCAGCCGCACCGGCTACACCGGCGAGATCGGCTACGAGATCTACCTGTACGACGCGACCCGGAACGCGGCCGCGTTGTGGGACCGGGTCTGGGAGGCCGGCCGGCCGCACGGCATGCGCACGATCGGTCCGTGCCACATCCGCCGGATCGAGGGCGGGATGCTCGCCTACGGCTGCGACATCACCCTCGACACCAACCCGCTGGAGGTCGGCTACGACTACCGGTGGATGGTCGACCTGGATCAGGAGGCCGACTTCGTCGGCAAGCAGGCCCTAACCAGGATCAGGGCCGAGGGGGTGTCCCGGCAGCTGGCCGGCGTCGAGATCGACGGTGCCCGCCTCGGGTCGTTCAACGACGGTTCCATGATCGAGCCGTTCCCGGTCGAGCAGGACGGCAGCGTGGTGGGTCGGGTGACCAGCGCCTGCTGGTCGCCCCGGCTGGACCGCAACATCGGGCTCGCGATGCTGCCGGTGGAGCTGGTCGGTCTCGGTACCGAGCTGGACGTGCGCCTGCCGGACGGTCCGCGGCGCGCCGTCGTCGCGCCGAAGCCGTTCGTGGACCCGTCCAAGGAGACCCCGAAGGGCTGAGTGGCATGGGTGGACCGATTCCGGGCCGCCGCCGCGGCTCGGCCCAGCGCCGGGACGCCGCCGCGCGCCTGCTCGCCCGGTCCCGCTTCGAGCTGCTGCCGCTGCCCGGGACGCTCGACCGGGCGGCGGGGCTGCCGCCGGGCTCGACGGTGACGGTCACGTCGTCGCCGCGACGCGGTGTCGACGCCACGATCGAGCTGGCCGAGGGACTGTCCCGCAACGGGTTCCGTGCGGTGCCGCACCTGGCCGCCCGGCAGTTCGCGGACCGTGCCCAGCTCGCCAGGACGCTCGACCGGCTGGACGGCGCCGGCGTGCGGGACGTGTTCGTGGTCGCCGGTGACGCCCCGGAGCCGGTGGGCGAGTTCCCGGACGGGCTCGCGCTGCTGCGCGCGATGGCAGGACTGGGGCACCGGATGACCGCCGTCGGGATTCCGTCCTATCCGGATGGTCATCCGTCGGTGGCCGATGACGTCCTGTGGGATCTGTTGCGGGACAAGCAGCAGCACGCCACCTACACGGTCACCCAGATGTGCTTCGACGCCGATGTGGTCTGTGCGTTCGCGGCGCGGGCCCGGTCGCGCGGGATCACGCTGCCGGTGGTCGCCGGGGTCCCGGGGGTGGTGGACATCGCGCGGCTGCTCCGGATGAGCCTGCGGGTGGGTGTCGGTGACTCCGTGCGGTTCCTGCGCTCGCACCGCTCCATCGCGGGCGCGTTGTTGCGCCCGAACGGCTACCGGCCGGACGGGCTGGTGCGCCGGCTCGGCGCGCACGTCGCGGCGGGCCGCTGCGCGCTGGACGGCCTGCACGTCTACACGTTCAACCAGGTCGACGCCACGCTGCGCTGGCTGCAGCAGGCGCAGCGCCGCGCGGCCGCCTGACGCGCGCGGCCCGAGACCACAGCGACACCACAAGGGGGTGGGTCATGTCGTCCGATCTCGAACTCTCCCGGAACGCCACACTGCGGCCGTTGCCGGAGATCGCGGCCGAGGTGGGGCTCGGCCCGCACCGGCTGGAGCCCTACGGGCACGCGGTCGCGAAGGTCTCCCCGGGCGCCGCCGACGACCTCGCGGACCGGCCACCGGGCCGTTACGTGGTGGTCTCCGCGGTCACCCCGACGCCACTCGGTGAGGGCAAGACCACCACCACGATCGGGCTCGGGCAGGCGTTCCGGCACATCGGGCGGCGCGGCGTGATCGCCGTCCGGCAGCCGTCCATGGGGCCGACGCTCGGCATCAAGGGCGGCGCGGCAGGCGGCGGCCACTCGCAGATCGTGCCGATGGAGACGGTGAACCTGCACCTCACCGGTGACCTGCACGCCGTCACCGCTGCGCACAACCTGCTCTCGGCGATGATGGACAACCATCTGCACAAGGGCGCCGCGTCCGGCCTGGACCCGTCGTCGATCACCTGGCGCCGGGTGCTGGACCTCTGTGACCGCGACCTGCGCCGGATCGTCACCGGCCTCGGCGGGCGAGCCGACGGCATCCCGCGCGAGACCGGGTTCGACATCACCGCCGCCAGCGAGGTGATGGCGGTGCTCGCGCTGTGCACCTCGCTGCCGGACCTGCGCGCCCGGCTCGGCCGGATCGTCGTCGGCACCGACCGCGACGGCGCCCCGGTCACCGCCGAGCAGCTGAAGGCGGCCGGGGCGATGGCCGTGCTGCTGCGCGAGGCGATCAAGCCGAACCTGATGCAGACGATGGAGCACACTCCCGCATTCGTGCACTGTGGACCGTTCGGAAACATCGCGCACGGCAACTCATCGGTGGTCGCGGACCTGATCGGCATCCGGTGCGGGGACTACCTGGTCACCGAGGCCGGGTTCGGTGCGGACATGGGTGCCGAGCGGTTCTTCAACATCAAGTGCCGGGCGTCCGGGCTGGTCCCGGACGCCGCCGTCGTGGTCGCCACGGTGCGCGCGCTCAAGGCGCACTCCGGCCGGTACCGGGTCGTCGCCGGGCGGCCGCTGCCCGTCGAGATGACGGACGAGAACCCGGAGGACGTGCTGGCCGGCGCGGCGAACCTGCGCAAGCAGATCGCCAACATCCGCGCGCACGGCGTGACCCCGGTGGTGGCGGTGAACGCGTTCCCGTCCGACTTCGACAGCGAGCGCCGGGCGATCCTGGACGTCGCGGCGGAGGAGGGCGTCCGGGCCGCGGTGACCCACCACGTCGCCAAGGGCGGGATCGGCGCCGCCGACCTCGCCACGGCCGTCGAGGAGGCGTGCGCCGACGGCGGGGCGGCGTTCCGCCCGCTCTACGCCGACGACCTTCCGCTGCTGGACAAGATCGACACGGTGGCCCGGGAGATGTACGGCGCCGACGGCGTCGACCTCGCCCCGCTCGCGCGTCGCCAGCTGGCGGCCTACGAGCGGAGCGGGTTCGGCCGGCTGCCGGTGTGCATCGCCAAGACCCACCTGTCGCTGAGCGCCGACCCGTCGCTGCCCGGGGCGCCCACCGGCTGGCGCCTGCCGGTCCGCGAGGTCCGGGTCTCGGCCGGTGCCGGGTTCGTCTACCCGATCTGCGGCGACATGCGCACCATGCCGGGCCTGTCGTCGTCCCCGGCCGCCGAGCACATCGACATCGGGCCGGACGGCGAGATCGTCGGCCTGTCCTGACCGGATGCGTCCAAGGAGGACCGCCATGACCGCACCACCGGACCGTGCCGACGTCGTGGTGATCGGCGCCGGCATCGTCGGCAACTCGCTGGCGCACCATCTCGCCGAGCGGGGGCGACGGGGGATCGTGTTGCTGGACAAGGGGCCGCTGCCCGACCCGGGCGGCTCCACCGGGCACGCGTCGAACTTCATCTTCCCGGTCGACCACTCGCAGGAGATCACCGCGCTGACGCTGGACTCGATGCGCCAGTACGAGAAGTTCGGCACGCTGACCACCTGCGGCGGCATCGAGGTCGCCCGGACGCCGGAGCGGGTGGAGGAGCTGAACCGGCGGATGTCCTCGGCGACGGCATGGGGGGTGGCCGCCGAGCTGATCTCGCCGGAGGAGGTCGTGCGGCGGGTGCCGTTCCTGGACCCCTCGCTGGTACTGCGCGGGTTCTGGACGCCGTCGGTGGCGGTGGTGGACCCGCTGCGGACCGGGGCGCTGATGCGCGAGCGGGCCCAGGAGATCGGCGCGTTGACGGTGTGCGCGAACACCGAGGTGCTCGGCATCGACACCGAGGGCGGGCAGGTGGTCCGGGTGCGAACCGACGCCGGCGACGTCGAGACCGGCACCGTCGTCGTCGCGTGCGGGGTGTGGAGCCCGCGGATCGCCCGGATGGCGGGTGCGCACATCCCGCTCACCCCCGCGGTGCACCAGATGATCGACGTCGGGCCGATCCCGGAGCTGGAGGCGACCGGCAGCGAGATCGGCTACCCGATCGTGCGGGACATGGACACGCTGATGTACGAGCGCCAGTCCGGCCCCGACCTGGAGATCGGGTCCTACGCACACCGGCCGATCCTGCACGAGCCCGACGACATCCCCGGGCTCGCGGCCGCGGCGCTGTCGCCGACCCAGCTGCCCTTCACCGAGGAGGACTTCGACCCGCAGCTGGAGCAGGCCCTCCAGCTCTTCCCGGACATCCTCTCCCGGCCCGGCGCCGGGATCCGGCACGCGATCAACGGGCTGCTCTCGCTCACCCCGGACGGCGCGCCGGTGCTCGGTCCGGTGCCCGAAGTGGACGGCCTGTGGTCGGCCGCCGCGGTGTGGATCAAGGAGGGACCCGGGGTGGGCCGGATGCTCGCCGAGTGGATGACCGACGGCGTCGCCGAGATCGACCTGCACGGCGCCGACGTCGCCCGGTTCGGCCCGCACCAGCGCACGCCCGCACACGTTCGGGCCCGCGCGTACGAGGGATTCAACAAGACCTACGGGATCGTGCACCCGCGCGAGCAGTGGAGCGCCGACCGGGACCGGCGACTGTCGCCGTTCCACGCCGCCGAGATCGACCTCGGCGCGGTGTTCTTCGAGGTCGGCGGCTGGGAACGTCCACAGTGGTACGAGTCGAACCGGCCGCTGCTCGACGAGTTCGCCGACCGGGTCGGGTACCGCCCGCACGAGTGGGACGCCCGCTGGTGGTCCCCGATCATCGACGCCGAGCACCTGGCGATGCGCGAGCGGGTCGCGATGATCGACCTGTCGGCGTTCACCCAGTTCGAGGTGACCGGCCCGGGTGCCTGCGCGTACCTGCAAGGCCTCGTGGTGGCGAACGTCGACCGGCCCGCGGGGCGGATGATCTACACACCGGTGCTGGCGCCGAACGGCGGGTTCCGCTCCGACCTGACGATCGTGCGGCTCGCCGCCGACCGGTACCGGGTGATCACCGGCGCGGCCGACGGGCCGCGCGACCTGGCCTGGTTCACCGCGCACCTGCCCACCGACGGCACGGGCGCGCTGATCGAGGTGACCTCGGCGGTGTGCACCGTGGGGGTGTGGGGCCCGCGGGCGCGCGACCTGCTCGCCGCCGTCACCAGCGACGACGTCTCGGCCGACGGCTTCCCGTTCGGCCACGCGAAGTGGGTCACGATCGACGGGATCCCGGTGCTGGCGTTGCGCGTGTCCTACGTCGGTGACCTGGGCTGGGAGTTGCACGCGCCGTTCGAGCAGGGACGCCGGCTTTGGGACGTGCTGTGGGCGGCGGGGGGGCCGC
This sequence comes from Pseudonocardia nantongensis, assembly GCF_046546495.1. NCBI lineage: Bacteria > Bacillati > Actinomycetota > Actinomycetes > Pseudonocardiales > Pseudonocardiaceae > Pseudonocardia > Pseudonocardia nantongensis. The sequence continues at coordinate 307,177 of NZ_JBKGXT010000001.1, forward strand.
TCGGCGTCGTCCCGGCCGGAATCGGCGTGTACGGCACGACCGCGCGGCTGGAGAAGGGCTACCGGCTGATGGGTGCCGAGCTCGACTCCGAGCACGACCCGGTGGAGGCCGGCCTCGCCCTGCCTCGGGTGAAGGCGCACGACTTCGTCGGGCGGGACGCGTACCTGCGTGCCCGGGAGCAGGCGCCGGCCGCGACGCTGTGCACCCTCGCCGTCGACGACCACACCGGTGCGGACGGGACCCGGCGCGTCCCGCAGGGCGGCGAGCCGGTGCTCACGCCGGACGGGACGCGGATCGTCGATCGCAAGGGCCGGCCGTCGGTGGTGACGACGGCCGGCGCGGCCCCGTCGCTGGGCCGGCACCTGCTGATGGCCTACCTGCCGCCGGAGCGCGCCGTCGAGGGCACCCGGCTGGCCGTGCGCTACATGGGACACGACCATCCGGTCACGGTCGCGCGGGTCGGCCGCACCCCGCTGTTCGACTCGGACGACACCCGGATGCGGGGGTGAGCCGGCGATGAGCACGACCGACGACCCGGGCCGCCGCGACGTGCTGGTCTGCGTGAAGCGCACCCCGGCGGTCGGCACGCAGATCTCGCTCACCGACGACCGGCTGGCCATCGACACCCACCACCTCGGGTTCACGATCGGCCCGCACGAGGAGTGCGCCGTCGAGGAGGCCGTCCGCATCGCCGAACGCCACCGCGGCGCGGGCGGCACCGCATGGGTCACCGTCCTGACCGTCGGCCCGCCGGATGCGGCCGAGCAGCTCCGGTACGCGATCTCCATGGGCGCCGACGAGGGCGTCCTGGTCGAGGTGCCGACCGAGGACCTCGATCCGGAACCCACGGCGGCGTCGATCCTCGCGGGTGTGCGTGCGGCCACGGGCATCGCCTACGAGCTGCTGCTGTTCGGCACCGACTCCGCGGTCGCCGGGAACGCCCAGACCGGGATCCGGGTCGCCTGCGCGCTCGGGTTGCCGATGGTCACCGGGATCAAGAGCCTCGACGATGAGGCCGACGGGGCAGACGGGGCAGGGCTCGTGCTCCGCCGCGAGACCCCCGACGGCGTCGAGGTCTACCGGGTCCCGCTGCCCGCCGCGGTCGCGGTGAAGGACCGCATCAACCTGCCGCGGTACCCGACGATCAAGGGCCGGATGCGGGCCCGCAAGGCTGCCCTGCGCACCGTCCCCGGTGAGACTGCGCCCGGCGGCCTGCGCACAGTGGCGTTGCGGCGGCCGCGCGAGGACCGGCCGAAGACCGTCGTGCTCGGTACCGGGGCAGCGGCCGCGCCGGCCGTGGTCGAGGTGCTTACCGAGCTGGGGGTGGTGTGACGATGCTGCTGGTACTGATCGACACCGATGCCGACGGGACGCCCGGGCCGGGCACCGAGGACCTGCTCGCTGTCGCCCGCGGCACCGGGCTGCCGGTCGAGGCCGTGACGACCGGAGCGGTGCCCGGGGGCCTCGGCGTGGAGCGGGTGCACCGGATCCGGCACGACCTGCTCGCCGACCACGCGCCCGAGGCGCTCGGCGCGAGCCTGGCCCAGCTGGTCGCTGCCGTGCGGCCGGACGGGCTGCTGGCCGCGGCGACCGAGCGGGGTGACGAGGCGCTGGCCCAGACCGCGGCACGGGCCGGGCTGCCGCTGGCGACCCGCTGCCTGGAGGTGCGCCCCGGCGAGCCGTGGTCGCTGACCCGCGTTCGCAGCGGCGGTGTCCTCCTGGAGGACGCCCAGCTGGCCGCCCCGATCCTGCTGGCGACAGTGGCACCGGGTGCGGCGTCGGGGGCGCGGCCGCCACCGGCTGGCGGGGACCCGGAGATCGTCGAGTTCGTGCCCGAGCTGGATCCCGGTCTGGCCCGCACCCGGGTGGTCGCACGGGAATCGCGCACCGGGGGTGTCTCGCTGGCCACCGCCCCGGTCGTCGTCTCCGGCGGACGCGGGGTCGGCAGCGCCGAGGGCTACGACGTCCTGGAAGAGCTGGCCGGCCTGCTCGGTGGTGCGGTGGGCTGCTCGCGGGTGGCCACCAACAACGGCTGGCGCTCGCACAGCGACCAGGTCGGCCTGACCGGTACGCAGATCGCGCCCGACCTGTACATCGCGTGCGGCATCAGCGGCGCGACCCAGCACTGGGTCGGCTGCATGAACGCCCGCACCATCCTCGCGATCAACACCGACCCCGAGGCGCCGATGGTCACCCGCTCGACCTACGCGGTGATCGGTGACCTGCACGAGGTGCTGCCGGCGGTGATCGACGCGCTGCGGGCGCGTTCGTGCGCGGCTGCGCCGAACGAGTCGGTACCGGAGGTGGCGCCGGAAGCCGGCCATACACCGCCTGATGAAGGTGGCGGGGACGAGCACACGAGGGACGTGGTGGCGCCCGGTGCGCGGATGTCGGCCGGAAGCCCGTGATCCGCGGTGTCCCGCGCGTCCGGCGATGACCCACCGTATCCCGCGGTGATCCACTGTGACACGCGGTGACGCGGCGTGACGCGGCGTGACACGCGGGATGGCCGTCGGGGTTGCGCCTCCTGCGGGCGCGCCGGTACCGGGCACCCAGGCCCCCGGCGCCTTGTTCCGGTGCGGTGTGCCGGTCCTGGTTCCCGATGCACAGCGCCCCGTTCGATGCGCGGTTCGCGGTACTCAGAACGGCGGATCGTCGTCCGAACGCTCCGGTGGCGCACGCCCGGCGGTCGGGGCCCGGGGCGCGGACCGGGTCGCCGTCGCGGGTGCAGTGGGATCGAGAGGCTGGTCACCGAGTTCACGTTCGAGTCGGCTCAGGGGCGCGGGCGGCGGTTCGGGACACCACGGCCCGGCCAGTGACTCGGGGAGCGGCGGACAGACCGGCTCTCCGTGCGTGACATAGATCCGGTGCAGGGCGCTGCGCCATCGGAAGATCCCGGGCGCCGGCTGGTGCAGGCGCCAGAGCCCGACCGTCTTGATCCCGTGGTGCAGCACGCACAGCGGCCCCAGGTTGTCCTTCACACTCGTGCCGCCGTACTGATGATCGCGCGTGTGGTCCTGCTGGGTCTTGCGGGCCGGGCGGCGGCACCCTGGGAACACGCACGTGCGATCGCGGATCTCGACGTGACGGCGTAGCGCCGGGTGCGGGAAGCGGTCGAGCGGTCGCCGGTCGAGCGCGTTGCCGATCCGGTCCCGGTGGGCGTACTGGGCGACGAGGTCGGCGACCAGAGGTTCCCACCCGGACGGTGGGTGTGCGGCGAGTCGGTCGAGGAGCTCGGCGGGAACCTGGAGTTCGACGGTGCCGCCGTGCGCGTTCCGGATCAGCGGATGTGTGCTCTCGGCCGGTGATCCGGTCGGTCGCCGTCGGGTGATCCCGGCCAGGAGGAGGTAGCCGTCGGTGTCGGTGCTCGCGAAGCGCCATTCCGCGTGGCGTTGCCGGGCCACGGAGGCGCGGGCGATCGGCGCCAGCACCGGACCGAGGCCGGGGATCTCGCCGGGATGGTCGTCGTGGCCGATCAGGGTGGACAGCCGGACCCGGATCTCGATCCCGGACCGGGCCGGCTCCGAGCCACCTGCACCCGGGTCCGGGCCACCGGGAGCGGGGTCAGGATCGTTGGGCCCGTCGGGGTCATCGGGACCGTTGGGGTCGCCGGGACCGTTGGGGTCGTTGGGGTCGTCGGGGCTGTGCGAGTCGTCGGGGCCGCCCGGTCGGTCGCTCTCCGGGGCGCCACCCTCCGGGCGGCCATCGGGATCAGCGGGTCGGTCGGGATCCGCGGGGTCATCGGGATCCGCCTGGCCGGAGTCCGCTGCGTTCTGTATGCCCCCGCGGGGAGTCGGTGCAAGGTCGCCGTCGCCGTCGCCGTCGCCGTCGTCCCCGTCGTCGTCGCTACCGGTGGACCCGGTGGTGTCAGGGTCGGGTGCGGCGGCGCGGGCGAGCATGGTGGCCACGATCTGGTCGTGGCTCATGGCGTGCAGACTGCCGTCGAGCAGGGCAATGGCCACGTCCGCACGGATGCTCGGCAGCCGATCCGGGTGCCCGGCCGCGCGCACGGCTCGGGCCAGAGCGTCGACGCGCTCGCAGGCGGCCTGGGCCGCGCTCGGGTCCAAGCCGGTCGCGGAGATCGTGGCGGTTCCCTCGGCGTCGAGGTAGCAGATCACTCGCCGTTCGCGGAGCGCCCTGCGATAGCGGCGCTGGGCCGACTCCGGGTCGATCGCGATCACCATCCGCTGCAGGCGGGCCCGGAGCTGTCCCGTGGTCAGACCTGGCGCCTCGGGCACGAGCGCGGCACAGATGCGGGTGGCCTGAGCGTCGTCGAGGAACTCGAGCTGGTCGGCGAACACCGTCGCCTTGCCGCGGTCGATGTGCCCGCCGGCCAGGGCGGCGTGCACGGTCGGCAGCCGGTGCACCAGCATCTCGGCCAGTGCGTGCTCGCGCCACGCCGCCTGCTCGGTCAGGGTGAGCGCCGCGGCGATCTCCTGGCCGCATCCGGGATCCGGTCCCGCCAGTCGGGCCGACGCGCCCGGCGTGGCGTGCGGGTCGCAGCGACCGACTTCGGCCATCGCCGCCAGCTCGTGGGCATCGACATAGGAACGCAGCCGCCGCCACGCCTGCAGCAGCGCGACCGTGTCACCGTTGGCGACCAGGGCCGGGTCCAGTCCGGCCAGCAACGCGCACAGCCCCGGGCCCGGCGGGTCACCCGCCACGCCCTGGGGGAGCACCATCGGCTGCATGGGTCGAACATACATTCGAGCACCGACATTCAAGGGCCACCGGCGCCGAAGTGCGGGAACCAGTTCTCGGGCCACCCAGGGGAGCCGCGGTGCGAAACGTCCGAGCACCGTGGTCGGGGCCGGCCAACGTGGTTCCGGCTCGGTGTGAACCGTCTTGCGGCGAGATCACTCCGCCCCGTGCTGCACCGGCTGGACCGCCCGGCGCCCGCCGTGCGCGCGGCGCCCGGGTTCGGTCGACTCCAGTCGTCGCTGCCACTGCGCCCAGGTGTCGGGATCGAGGGTCTGCGCGCCGGGTGGCGTCGATGACGTGCGCTGCCGGGGGATGAGCGCGGAGTCGGGCACCGACGTGTCCGTGTCCGGCGGCCCTGTCGCCGCCGACATGGCTGCCGGCGACCTGGCCGGTGGAAGGGCCGGCGACCCGGCCGGTGTAGGGGCGGACGACGGGGCCGACGGGGCGGCCGGCGACGGGGCGGACCGGACGGAGGGCGACGCTGTCGGCGGGGCAGCCCACGAGGCGCCCGGCGCGCCGGCCGCCGAGGCGACCTGCGGAACGGCTGAGCCCGCGGCCTGCGGACCGTCCCGCGACGCGCCCGGCGGAACAGCCCGCGATCTCGTCGGCGAGCCGACGGTCGTACCCGCCGAAGCCCCGGTCCGAGCCGGTTGCGCGACCAGCAACGGTGACCACGGCCAGTGCACCAGCACGCCCTTCGACTGCCAGAACCCCAGCCCGAGGATCAGCCCGAAGATCAGATGACCGATCAGCGACAGCGTCACCGTGGTCGGGGTCAGCGGGAACATCAGATCTTCCCCGTCCGGCGCCAGCGCGACGGTGCCGATCAGTCCGGACCAGACCGGCGCCACCGCGAAACCGACCGCGGTGAGCACGACCACGGCGCGCGAGCGCTGGTGCAACCCGCACATCGACGCCACGACGAAGAACGTCATCCCGATCCCGCCGCCGTCACCGAGGTAGCGCCACAGGTAGCCCACCACGGCGCCGCCGACCAGGTCGTCGGGCCGGCCGGTGATCCACGTGCCCATCGTGGGGATGAAGTCGCCCCACAGGTCGAGGAGGTACACCGTGTCCAGCCGGAAGACGTCGTAGACCAGGCAGGCCACCACGCCCCAGGCCAGCCCGTGGGCGAGGACCCGGTCGCCCGGGTGCGGGTCGAACGCGGTGAGGACGACCAGCCCGGTCGCCAGCGGGATCACCAGCACCGCCGCCGAGGTCTGCATCGACAGCAGGCCGAACACGTGCGCGGAGATCGAGAGCAACGGCAGCCCGGCCAGCAGGACGTGCAGCCCCACCCGTGGCCACCCCTGCGCGTACCGGCCGACGGACATGGAGGGGGCCGCGCCGGTAGGGCGGGACGACGGTGCACCGGTACCCGGCGGAGCAGGGACCGGGAGGGCGCGGGGAGCGCGGGATCGCAGCACAGGTCGAAGTTGGAGCATCGGTCTTTTCCGTGTCGGGGGCCCCGGGGCGACCGCCACCAGTGGGGGGTGCGTCGCCGGATCAACGGGGGAGCGACCGCGACGCGACCGGGCACGACCCTAGGAAGCGGGCCGACAGCGGACGGTGTTCCTGGACGCCTCGGCCGCCGTCCGGGCCGGCCACCGCGACGAGTGGCGAGCGTTGTACTCCTTCCGGCGCAGTCGGTGCGGCCAGGCGGACAACCCGGCTCTCAGGGAGTCGGGGCCGAGGCGGGCCGACGGCGTCGATGACGCTGTCCTGCGAACCGCCGACCGGCGTGTGTCGATCCGGTCCGGACCGTGCCGACCGGCTGTGCGCCGGTCCGCGGACGGGGGACGGAACCGACTCGTCGTACGGCACCGGTCGCCGTCGTGGAGGCGGACGAGCGGTGCAGTCCTGAAGGTCGATGAGGGCGAATGGAGTAGCCGGTGCGCCGTGGCGGGGCAACCGCGGCATCGCTCGCCGCACGGTGCCGACCTCTCGTCGGTGCTCGGGCCCGAGCTTCTCAGGACCGTCCTCGTGCCTCCCGCAACTGCCTACCGTGGCAGCGCTGGACGGCGGCGGTGTCCCCCGCACCGCCGCCGGTCCACGGAACGACAGCGCTCCCCGCGCGCCCGCACGTCCCGATGGGACCGATGGTCCCCGTCGGTGCGGGCCCCACCCGGTCCACGACCGGGTCCCAGGACTACAAGGAGGTTCGCCCATGCCCCGACATGGACGGCACCACATCACCAGACCGGTCCGTCTGATGGCCGTCGTGGCCGCGGTGCTCGTGTGCGCCGCCGCCGTGGCCTTCGGCGGGACCGCCTCCGCCGGCAGCTCGGACGACGGCCGTGACTCCGGGACCGAGCAGAACTCGTCGAACCCAGACCCGGGCGACCTGTTCGGCCTGGGCGGTGCGGACGACGGCGGCGACGGCTCGGACGGGCAGGACGGCGGCGACAGCGGCGACGGCAAGGACGGCGACGGCCAGGGCGGCGGCCAGAACAAGGACGGCGGCCAGAACAAGGACGGCGGCCAGAACAAGGACGACGGCCAGAACAAGGACGACGGCCAGAACAAGGACAGTGGCCAAAACAAGGACGGCGGCCAGAAGGACGACGAGAACAAGGACGACGAGAACGCGGACAAGGGCGAGGACGAGGAGTTCCCCGGCCGCGACGAGGCCGCCCCGCCGGACGCCGGCGACTTCGTGAACATCACCGACGTCGAGCCCGGCAGCGGCCTGGACGGCAAGGGCGGGGAGTTCGCCGGCGGCACCTTCACCTCGGAGTGCGGCACCAGCGACCACCGCAACTCCGACAACTACCAGGCGGCTCCGGGCAAGGAGAACGGCGCGCAGCACGTGCACGACTACGTCGGCAACACCACGACCGACGCGTTCTCCGACGACGACAGCCTGCAGGCCGGTGGTACCTCCTGCACCAACGGCGACAAGTCGACGTTCTACTGGCCGGTCCTGCGCGACCTGAACGGCGTCGGTGACGACGCGAACGTCGACGGCGGCGGCAAGGACGGCAACGTCGGCTCGATCATGACTCCGACCTCGGCCAAGATGACCCAGCACGGCCACGTCGGGCAGAAGACCGAGCCGATGCCGCAGGGTCTCGAGATGATCACCGGTGACGCCAAGGCGAAGACGAACGGCGACGACAACGTCGTGTCGAAGTGGACCTGCAGCGGCTTCACCGACCGGACCACCGAGAAGTACCCGGTCTGCCCGGCCGGCAGCGACCTGATCCGCTTCCTGGACTTCCCGAGCTGCTGGGACGGCGAGAGCCTCCAGTCCAAGGCGGACAATGACGCCGTCGAGTTCCCGAAGTCCGACGGGAGCTGCGGGGAAGGCCGGAAGGCCATCCCGCAGCTACGGATGACGCTGACCTACGACCAGCCCGAGGGCCGCGCGTTCGCGCTGGACACGTTCCCCGAGCAGCAGCACAGCCCGAAGACCGATCACGGGAACTTCGAGAGCCTGCTCTCCGAGGACCAGGCCCGTACGGCGGCGGACTGCATCAACAGCGGACGGAACTGCTGATCCCGTCCACTCGCGACGATGACTGCGACGGCGCCACCCTGCAGGATCGCGCCGTCGCAGTGTCTCCCCGGGACGACCACCGGCAACGACCCCGCGCGTGTCGACATCGGAGGCCGGACCGGCGAGGATGATCGCGATCGCTCCGGGCGGGGCGTGGAGGAGGTTCCCGTGCCGCACAGCCACCCGCAGGTGCCGGGGCCGTCAGGGACGGTCCGCGGCCGGCACGGCGACGGGGTGGCGGTGTTCCGCGGGATCCCCTACGCCGCGCCGCCGGTCGGGCGGCTCCGGTTCGCCGCCCCGGAAACACCCGCGCCGTGGAGCGGGACGCTCGACGCGGGGGAGTTCGGCCCGGTCCCTCCGCAGTCGGCGCTCGGTCCGGCCGCCCCGCCGCGCCCGCCGGACGACGGCCGCGGCTGGCTGACCGTCAACGTCTGGACGCCGCGGCCGGACCCGGACGCCGGCCTGCCGGTCATGGTGTGGATCCACGGCGGCGCCTACCGGGCCGGCGACTCCGCCGAACCCGCCTACGACGGCGCCCGCCTGGCCCGGGCCGGTGTCGTCGTCGTCGTGACGTTCAACCACCGGGTCGGCATGGAGGGCTTCGCCGCGATCACCGGGGCACCGGCCAACCGCGGCCTGCTCGACGACGTCGCCGCGTTGCGCTGGGTCCGGGACTCGATCAGGGCGTTCGGCGGGGACCCGGACCGGGTCACCGTGTTCGGCGAGTCGGCCGGCGGCGGCGCGGTCGCCGCGCTCCTCGGGATGCCCCGCGCGGCCGGGCTGTTCCGGCGGGCGATCGCGCAGAGCGTCCGGGTACGTTCCTCTCCCCGGAGCTGGCCGCGGACTTCACCGCCGCCGTCGCCGCCGATCTCGGCCGGTCCCCGGACCGGGACGCACTCGCCGCGGTGGACCCGGAGGAACTGACCGCCGCGGCGGACGCCACCGGGACCCGGATGCGGAACTGGCTGGACCGGTGGGGACCGGTCGCGCACACCCCGACGCCGTACTCGCCGGTGGTGGACGGAGACGTACTGCCGGTCCCGCCCTGGCAGGCGCTGCGGGACGGGGCCGGGCGGGACGTGGAACTGATCGCCGGGCACAACCGAGACGAGTTCCGGTTGTTCGTCGCCATGGCCGGGATGATCGGCTCGGTACCCGGCGAGCTGGCCGACCTGACCCTACGGATCTTCGCCCCCGACCCGGACGCCTACCGCGCCGCGCATCCGGATGCCGGGGCGTCCGAACTGTTCGAGCGGGTCAAGTCGGACTGGCTGATGCGGATGCCCAGCCTCCGGCTGACCGAGGACCAGGTCCGTGGCGGCGGCCGGGCCCACCTCTACGAGCTCACCCTGCCGGCGCCCGGCCAGGACGGTGTGCTCGGTGCCTGCCACGGCCTGGACATCCCGCTGGTCTTCGGGAACCTCGACAGCGGCGGGATGATCGGCCAACTGCTCGGCGCCGACCCGCCCGGATCGGTGCGGGCGGTGTCGGCGGCGATGCAGCGCGCGTGGACGTCGTTCGCGCACACCGGGGACCCCGGTTGGCCGGCGTTCGACCTCGACGGCCGGGCCACCTGGGTGATCGACACCGAGCAGCTGGTGCTGCCCTACCCGGAGGAGACCTCGCGAGCGCTGTGGGCGGGGCACGAGTTCGGGGCGCTGCCGCTGCGCGGGTAGGACCGGTCGGTCGCCGCAGCACGTCACCCGGGTGGGCGTCCGGGATCGGCGGGCAGAGTGCCGGGATGCCGATCGGGAGCACCGCCGGGACGCGGCCGGTCCGCGGACCGGCCCGCGCCGGCCGTCGTACGCAACGTCGCGCGCAGGTCGCCGGACAGGCCAGCCGCGGCCAGGCCGTCCAGCCAGGACCGCTCGATCACCGCGATCTCGGCCAGGGCTACACGCACCAGCCGGCGGCCGTCGTCGGTGAGGACGACGAGCCGGGCCCGCCGGTCCGCCGGATCCGGCACCCGGGCGAGGAAGCCGCGTAGCACGAGGTCCGAGACGACCTCCCCGGCCGCCTGGTGGGTCATCCCGATCCGGGCCGCCACGCTGGTCAGCCGGGCGCCGCCGGGCGGCAGCGACTCGAACACCAGGTGCGCGGACAGCGTGATGCCCTCGTAGCCGGCCTCGGCCAGTCGGCTCAGCAGCTCACCGGCCATCTGCCGGGTGGCGTGCCGGAACAGCGAGAGCAGGGTGGGCACCGGCTCGTCCGCGGGCGGGGACTCGGCTTGCATTCGCGCAGCTTACCTGCGTAAATATGCGCAAGCTACCTGCGTATCCGGGTCGGCAGCGAGGAGGGTGTCATGGCAGCGGTACGGGAACGGGTGCGGTCGATCGTGGTGGACGTGGGGGAACGGGTGCTGCGAACCCCTGCCCTCGTGCGGTTGCCCAACCTCGCCTACCGGCACGGGTTCGGGATGGTGTTCGGATCGCGGATGCTGATGCTCGAACACACCGGCCGACGTTCCGGGCTCCGGCGCGAGGTGGTGCTCGAGGTCATCGGGCACCCGGAGGTCGATCGCTACGTCGTGGTCTCCGGGTTCGGGGAGCGGGCCCAGTGGTACCGCAACGTCGTCGCCGATCCGCGGGTGCGGGTGACGGTGGGGCGCCGGTCCGGGGTCCCCGGCACGGCCCGGGTGCTGGGCAGGGACGAGGCGGCCCGCACTCTGGCGGGCTACATCGAGCGGCACCGCCGGGCGTGGCGGTGGCTCGGGCCGGTCGTCGAGCGCACGCTCGGCCGGTCCCTCGACCCGGCCGAGCCACCGCCGCCCATGGTCGAGTTCCGGCTGGAGGGCACGGCCGGGCCGGGGGCGTCCGGGTAGCCGGTCGCGGACGGCGGGCCTGCCGCGTCCCGGGCGGTATACCGTTCCTGGCACGAGGACGGCCGGGCGACCCGTGCGCCTCGGCCGGCGACCACGTCCAGGAGGGCTCCATGCAGAAGGTCTCGCTCGACGCGATGGTGCGTACCCAGTTGCAGGCGGCGGCCGACAGCAGCAGCGGGCGGGCGGCCCGCACCGTGTTCGGCGGCCACGAGCACCATCTGCGCCAGACCCTGATCGCGCTCCGGGGTGGGCAGGCTCTGGCCGAGCACGAGAGCCCGGGGGAGGCCACGGTGCTGGTCCTGCACGGGCGGGTCCGGCTCGGCGCCGGTGACGACGCCTGGGACGGGCGGCGCGGGGACCTCCTGATCGTCCCGGACTCCGTGCACCGGCTCGATGCCCTCGAGGATGCGGCCGTCCTGCTCACCGTGGTCAAGAACCGCGACTGACGGGGGCCGTGGTCCGCTACCCGGCGTCGCTCCAGACCCGCCGCAGTCCCTCGGGCAGTTCTCAGCAGCCGAGCGGGGTGAGCTGCTCGTCGTCGACCGCCCCCAGCAGCCGCCACAGCTCGGTGACCATCACGAACCCGGCGGCGAGCACGCTCACGTCGTCCGGCTCGACGACACCCTCGGAGAGGTCCGACGTCGCGACGTAGCGAGCCAGGGTGTCCTCGTCGGCCGGGGCGCCGGGACCGCGCCGGGCCAGCTCGCCGACCGCGCACAGCCAGTCGGCGTGCATCAGGGCGTACCAGCCCCTCGGGCTCCCAGACGTGTAGGCCGATGATCGTCGTCGGCTCGCTCCCGGTGGCCTGCAGCCAGGTCTGCACCTCACCGACCGTGGCCCGGCCCGCCCCGATCCGGGCCAGCAGTGCTTCCGCCGAATCCCAGAACCCGGCGGAGAGCGGCAGGTTCCGCTCCATCAGCTCGCGGCGCAGCTGCGGGAGCGCCTCGGCCGCGGCGGGGGTGGTGACCAGGCACCGGGCCACGTCCCCCGGCCATGTCCTCCGGGCGCTTGCCCGCCAGGTCTGCGACACGGTCGAGAGCCGTCCGTCCACGCTACGACGAGCGGCGTCCGGCCGCGGAACGGCCGGACGGTGCGCGCCGCTCGAGACGTGACCGGGCGGGCCGGCGTCTCCCGCCCCTCGTGGACGCGCCGGGCCGGGCGGGGCGGAACGGCGTGCCGCCGGTAGCATCGAAGGGTTCCCGCAGGTCCGGGTGACCGCACGAGTGCGCGCGGCGCGCGGAGGCCTGCCCGGTCGCGTTCAGGCAGGCGCGGCCCGCAGCGAAGCACGAAAGGTGGGCAGACGAGCCGATGAGCGGTCACTCCAAGTGGGCGACGACCAAGCACAAGAAGGCCGTGATCGACGCCCGCCGCGGCAAGATGTTCGCGAAGCTGATCAAGAACATCGAGGTCGCGGCCCGTACCGGTGGTGGTGACCCGGACGCCAACCCCACGCTCTACGACGCGATCCAGAAGGCCAAGAAGACCTCGGTCCCGAACGACAACATCGAGCGCGCGGTCAAGCGCGGTTCGGGAGCCGACGCGAACGCCGCCGAGTACCAGGCGATCACCTACGAGGGGTACGGCCCGAACGGCGTCGCGGTGCTGATCGAGTGCCTGACCGACAACAAGAACCGCGCGGCGACCGAGGTCCGGACGGCGATGACCCGCAACGGCGGGACGATGGCCGACCCCAACTCGGTGGCCTACCTGTTCACCCGCAAGGGCGTCGTCCTGCTGCCCAAGGACGACCTGTCCGAGGACGACGTGCTGATGGCGGTGCTGGACGCCGGCGCGGAGGAGGTCCACGACCTCGGCGAGAGCTGGGAGGTCGTCTCCGAGGCGACCGACGTCGTCGCGGTGCGCAAGGCGCTGCAGGCGAACGGGATCGACTACGACTCGGCGGACCAGACCTTCATCCCGTCGATGAACGTCGAGCTCGACGTCGAGGGCGCGCGGAAGATCGTCCGGCTGATCGAGGCGCTCGAGGACTCCGACGACGTGCAGAACGTCTGGTCCAACTTCGAGGCATCCGACGAGGTCATGGCCGAGGTCGGCTGAGCGGAGCTTGCGGAGCGAACATCGGCGCTGAGCGGAGCTTGCGGAGCGAACATCGGCGCTGAGCGGAGCTTGCGGAGCGAACATCGGCGCTGAGCGGAGCTCGCGGAGCGAACATCTGCGCTGCGTGCTACATCCACCGCGGCCGCGTCCCATCGGGGCGCGGCCGCGTTAGTTGTCGGGGGTCGGTTCTAGACTCGCCGCCGATGAGCCCCGCCACCCAGACCGCCTCCTCGAAGTCCACCGGGAAGCAGCCCACCGGGAAGCAGCCCACCGGGAAGCAGGACGCGGCGACGAAGCCCGACCGTCCGCGGCTGCTGCTGCTCGACGGCCACTCGCTGGCCTACCGGGCGTTCTTCGCGCTGCCCGCGGAGAACTTCCGCACCGGAACCGGGCAGACCACGAACGCGGTCTACGGCTTCACCTCGATGCTGATCAATCTGCTGCGCGACGAGGAGCCGACGCATCTGGCGGTGGCCTTCGACGTCTCCCGCAAGACGTTCCGCTCGGAGCGGTTCGCCGAGTACAAGGCGAACCGCACCACCACGCCGGACGACTTCCGCGGCCAGATCGACCTGATCAAGGAGGTTCTCGGCGCGCTGAACATCCCGGTGTTCGCGGTCGAGGGTTACGAGGCGGACGACCTGATCGCCACGCTGGCCACCGAGGCCGAGGCCGAGGGCTACGGGGTGCTCATCACCACCGGCGACCGGGACGCGTTCCAGCTGGTCACCGACAACATCACGGTGCTCTACCCGAAGCGCGGCGTGTCCGACCTGGGCCGGATCGACCCGGCCGAGGTGGACAAGCGGTACGGGCTGAGCCCGACCCAGTACCCGGACTTCGCGGCTCTGCGCGGCGACCCGTCGGACAACCTGCCCTCGATCCCCGGCGTGGGGGAGAAGACCGCCGCCAAGTGGGTGCGCGAGTTCGGCTCGCTCGCGGACCTGTCCGACCGGGTGGACGAGGTGAAGGGCAAGGCCGGTGACGCGCTGCGCGCGAACCTGGCCAACGTGCTGCTGAACCGCCAGCTCACCGAGCTGGTGCGGGACGTCGACCTGGGCTCCGCGCCCGGACAGCTGGAGGTCCGGCCGTGGGACCGGGACGCGGTGCACCGGCTGTTCGACGAGCTGGAGTTCCGGGTGCTGCGCGAGCGGTTGTTCGCCACGCTGCAGAGCGCCGAGCCGGAGGCCGACTCGGGCTTCGAGGTCGCCGGCGCGGTGATCGAGCCCGGCGGGGTGCGTGCTTGGCTGGACGCGCACGCCACCGACGGCCGCCGGGTCGCGCTGAGCTTCGCCGGGGTCACCGGGCCGGTCGCGGCCCGGGACGTCACCGGCATCGCGCTCGCGGTCGGCGAGCCGACCGTGGAGCAGCGCGCGGCGGGCGCGGCCGCGGGGGTCCCGCAGGCCGGGTACCTGGCCCTGGCCGGTCTCAACCCGGACGACGAGGCGGCGCTGGGCGGCTGGCTGGCCGACCCGTCGGTGCCGAAGGCCGCGCACGACGTCAAGCCGGTGCTGCACGCGCTGCGCGCCCGCGGCTGGTCGCTGGACGGGCTGACCAGCGACACCGCGCTGGCGGCCTACCTGGCCCGGCCGGGGCAGCGGACGTTCGACCTGGCCGACCTGGCGCTGCGCTACCTGCGCCGGGAGCTCCGCACCGAGGAGCCGGCGGACGGCCAGCTGTCGCTGCTCGGGGGTGAGGACGAGGCCGACCAGCAGGCGGCGCAGCAGGAGATGCTGGCCGCGTCGGCGATCGCCGAGCTGGCCGAGGCGCTGGACACCGAGCTGGCCGAGCGCGGCGGCAGCGAGCTGCTGGCTGACCTGGAGCTGCCGCTGGCGTTCGTGCTGGCCGACTGCGAGGCGGCCGGGATCGGCGTGGACTCCGACACCCTGGCCGGGCTGGAGTCCGACTTCGGCGCGCAGGTCCGCCAGGCCGCGCAGGATGCCTACGCGGTGATCGACAAGGAGATCAACCTCGGGTCGCCGAAGCAGCTGCAGGTGGTGCTGTTCGACGAGCTGAACATGCCCAAGACCAAGCGCACCAAGACCGGTTACACCACCGACGCGGACGCGCTGCAGAGCTTGTTCGAGCAGACCGAGCACCCCTTCCTGCAGCACCTGCTGCTGCACCGGGACGCGACCCGGCTGAAGGTCACGGTCGACGGGTTGATCAAGTCCGTGGCCGACGACGGCCGGATCCACACCACCTACTCGCAGACGATCGCGGCCACCGGGCGGCTGTCCTCGACCGACCCGAACCTGCAGAACGTGCCGATCCGGACCGCGGCCGGGCGCCGGATCCGGGACGCCTTCGTGGTCGGGTCCGGGTACCGCGAGCTGCTCACCGCGGACTACAGCCAGATCGAGATGCGGATCATGGCGCACCTGTCCGAGGACGCGGCGCTGATCGAGGCGTTCCGTTCGCAGCACGACTTCCACGCCGAGACCGCCGCCCGGGTCTTCGGGGTGGACGCCGGGGAGGTGAGCGTGGAGCAGCGCGCCAAGATCAAGGCGATGAACTACGGGCTGGCCTACGGCCTCTCGGCGTACGGGCTGTCCGGCCAGCTGCGGATCTCCACCGACGAGGCCAAGGGCATGATGGACGACTACTTCGCCGGGTTCGGCGGGGTGCGCGACTACCTCGCCGGCGTCGTCGACCAGGCCCGCAAGGACGGCTACACGGCCACCATCCTCGGCCGCCGCCGCTACCTGCCCGACCTGACCAGCGACAACCGGCAGCGCCGGGAGATGGCCGAGCGGATGGCGCTGAACGCCCCGATCCAGGGCTCGGCCGCGGACATCATCAAGGTCGCGATGCTCGGCGTGCACCGGGCGCTGTACTCCGAGGGTCTGCGCAGCCGGATGCTGCTGCAGGTGCACGACGAGCTGGTGCTCGAGGTCGCCGACGGGGAGCGGGACGCGCTGGAGGCGCTGGTGCGCCGGGAGATGGCTGCCGCGGCGGAGCTGTCGGTGCCGCTGGAGGTGTCGGTCGGCTACGGCCGCAGCTGGGACGCCGCGGCCCACTGAGTCCCCCGCGTCGTCGCCCGGGCCCGTCCGGGCGACGACGCCCCGGAGATCGTCACCCGCTGTTACACTTCGCGCCACGTTTGCCGAGCAACGATGCCGAGCGACGACGCTGGGAGTGTGGCGGATGGCTGACGACGTCAGGCCGAGCAGCACCGAGATGGCCACCGAGCTCCCCAGCCGTCACCTCCCGGCGGTGCCCTACGCCGACCTTCCCGAGCCACGAGGACTGCGTCGCTATCTCGGGGCCAGCGTGATCCTCACCGCCACCGCGCTCGGTTCCGGCGAGCTGGTCCTGTGGCCCTACATCACGACCCAGGTCGGGGTGGGGATCGTCTGGCTCGCCGTCGTCGGCATCACGATGCAGTACTTCCTGAACATGGAGATCGAGCGCTACACGCTGGTCACCGGCGAGACCGCGGTGACCGGGTTCTCCCGGCTGTGGCTCCCGTGGGGCGTCATCTTCGTGCTGGGCGCCATCCTGCCGAACCTCTGGCCGGGGTGGGCCTCGAGCGGCGCCACCGTGTTCACGTTCATCTTCGACCTCGACGAGTCGACGGTCCCGATCATCGCCACGATCTTCCTCGTCTCGATCGGGTTGGCGATCACGGTGTCGCCGATCATCTACCAGACGCTGGAGAAGACCGAGGGCGTGATGGTCGGCCTGATCCTGGTCTTCGCCGTGGTGGCGATCGTGGTGGCCACCGAGGGCAGTGCCTGGGCGGGCGTCGTCACGGAGATCCCGCAGGGGGTGGCCGGCCTCCCCGGCATCGTCGGCCAGCTGGGTGCGGCGTCGCTGTTCGGCGCCATCGTCTTCGCGGGCGCCGGTGGGGCGAACAACCTGGTGCAGAGCAACTACGTCCGGGACAAGGGGATGGGGATGGGGATCAGGATCCCCAACATCGTCTCCCCGGTCACCGGACAGGAGGTGGCCGAACCGTCGCTGGGCTACATGGTCCGCCCGACCGAGGAGAACGAACGGCGCTGGCGGCAGTGGTGGAGCATCGCGAACCGGGAACAGCTCCTCACGTTCTGGTTCATCGGGGCGCTGCTGCTGGTCTCCTTCTCGGTGCTGGTCTACTCGACCGTGGGCGTCGACTCCGGACTGGACGACGGGCTGGCGTTCCTCCGGGCGGAGGGCCAGGCGCTGGGCGAGCTCATCGCCCCGTGGTTCACGACGGCCTTCTACCTCGCCGGGTTCCTCATGTTGCTGTCCACGAACATCGGCGTGGTGGACTACGTGAGCCGGCTCGCCGGGGACTCGCTGAAGGTGACGTTCCTGAAGCGGAGCACCTTCTGGAGCGAGAGCAAGATCTACATCAGCGTGGTGTGGATCATGATCGTCGTCGGTTCGGGGATCATCTGGACCGGGATCGAACCCGTCGTGCTGCTGGTCATCTCGGCGGCCGGCGGGGGCTTCGTGATGGCCTTCTACTCCGTGCTGCTCATCCTGCTCAACCGGAAGGTCCTGCCGGAGTTCGCCAAGCTCAAGGGCTGGCGGCTGCCGGTGATGATCGTGATCGCCCTGTTCTACATCGCCTTCTCGGTGTTCCTGATCTACCAGATGGTCAGCGCGGGGCCGGCATCGCTGGCGTAGCCGGCCGGGTGCGCCGTGACCCGCGGCGCTGGGGAGGTGAACGACGATGCCCGGAACGGTCCGCAGGCTCTGGCTCACCATGCTGCTCGGACTCTCGATCTTCGTCGTGCTGACCGCCGTCGCGTGGGCGGTCGGGTTGCTCGGGTGACCACGCGCGGGGGGCCGTTTGACCGGTGAGCGATACATCAGCGTCGTTCGATCGTCCAGGCGCCCACCAGCACGTTCAGCCGGACGGCCGTCCAGACGAGGGCGAGCACCCGCAGGAACCACGACGCGCGCGCACCCTGCCATCCGGGCCGCGCACGATCGGGGGCGTCCACCCGGCGCGCCCCGGCCGGGGCGCCGCGGGCCGCCCGGTACCGTGCCCGATCGAACAGGCGTGCGGGAGGGGTGACGCGGGTGCGGGTGCTCGGGGTCGACCCCGGACTGACCCGGTGCGGGATCGGGGTCGTCGAGTCGGGTGCCGGCCGGTCGGTCGGCTTCGTCGACGTCGGCGTGGTGCGCAGCGGTTCCGACGTGCCGCTGGAGCGCCGGTTGCTCGCGGTGGCCGACGAGGTGGAGCGCTGGGTCACGCGGCACCGGCCGGACGTGATCGCCGTCGAGCGGGTGTTCAGCCAGCACAACGTCCGCACCGTGATGGGCACCGCGCAGGCCAGCGGGGTGGTCGCGCTGGTGGCCGCGCGGGCCGGGCTGCCGGTCGCGTTCCACACCCCGAGCGAGGTCAAGGCCGCGGTGACCGGCCAGGGCCGGGCGGGCAAGGCCCAGGTGACGGCGATGGTGACCCGGGTGCTCGGGCTGGAGACCCCGCCGAAGCCCGCCGATGCCGCGGACGCGCTCGCGCTGGCGATCTGCCACTGCTGGCGCTCGCCGATGCTGGACCGGATGGCGGAGGCGCAGGCCCGTGCCGAGGAACTGGCCGCGGTGCATCGGGCCCGGCTCGCCGAGGCCCGTGCGGCCCAGGGCGGCGCGGTCCCCACGGCGGCGGAGCAGTGGGCGGCGGCCCGTGCCGCGCACGGCGCCGGTGGGGCGGACCGGGCGCCCGGGACCGCCGCGGAGTGGGCGGCGCGCGCCGGGCAGGGTGCCGTGCGGACCGCAGGCGGCACGCGGCCGCCGGGACCGTCGGGGGCGCCCGGTAGCGTCCCGCCTCGAACGAGCTCCTCCGGGAAGGGGGCCGGACAGTGATCCACTCGGTGCGCGGGCCGGTCCTGGAGATCGGGCTGGACCACGTGGTCGTCGAGGTCGGCGGGGTCGGGATGGCCGTGTACGCGACCCCGGCCACGCTGGGCGGGCTGCGCCGCGGCGAGGAGACCCGGCTCGCGACCACGCTGGTCGTGCGGGAGGAGTCGCTGACTCTGTTCGGCTTCGCCGACACCGAGGAACGCGAGCTGTTCCTGCTGCTGCAGACCGTCTCCGGGATCGGCCCGCGGCTGGCGCTGGCGACCATCGCGGTGCTGGAACCGGACACCCTGCGCCGGGCGCTCGCCGACGGTGACCTCGCGGTGCTGACCCGGATCCCGGGTGTGGGGCGCAAGAGTGCCGAGCGACTGGTCGTCGAGCTGCGGGACAAGGTGACGGCGCCGGCCGCGGTGCCTGCCGGTGCCCCGGCCGGCGCGGGCGGGGGAGCGCCGACCCCGGTGCTCGGGGTCCGGGACCAGGTCGTGGAGGCGCTGCTCGGGCTCGGGTTCACCCAGAAGCCGGCCGAGCAGGCCGTCGACGGCGTGCTGGCCGAGGCGCCGGACACCGACGCGCGGGTGCTGCTGCGCACCGCGCTGTCCGCGCTGGGCCGGTCCCGGTGAGCTCCGGCGCGGCCGGCGGCGGGTTCGACGGCGGAGCCGGCGGCGAGGTCGGCGGCGCGGCCGGTGGCGGGCTCGGGGACGGTGACCTGCGGGAGGTCGACGCCGTCGTGCACCCGGAGGACCTCGACTTCGAGGCCTCGCTGCGGCCCCGCTCGCTGCGCGAGTTCGTCGGCCAGCCCCGGGTCCGTGAGCAGCTCGACCTGGTGCTCGAGGGCGCCCGCCGGCGCGGTGACCCGCCGGACCACATTCTGCTCTCCGGCCCGCCCGGACTGGGCAAGACCAGCCTCGCCATGATCGTCGCCCAGGAGCTGGGTGCCGCGATCCGGCTGACCTCGGGACCCGCCCTCGAACGGGCCGGGGACCTGGCCGCGATGCTGTCCAACCTGGTCCCCGGCGACGTGCTGTTCATCGACGAGATCCACCGGACCGCGCGGCCCGCCGAGGAGATGCTCTACCTGGCGATGGAGGACTTCCGGGTGGACGTCGTCGTCGGCAAGGGGCCGGGCGCGACCTCGATCCCGCTCGACGTCGCGCCGTTCACCCTGGTCGGGGCGACCACCAGGGCGGGTTCGCTGACCGGCCCGCTGCGTGACCGGTTCGGGTTCACCGGGCACATGGAGTTCTACGAGCCGGCCGAGCTGGAGCAGGTGCTGCACCGGGCGGCCGGGATCCTCGGCATCGACCTGCGCCCGGACGGTGCGACGGAGATCGCCGGCCGCTGCCGGGGCACCCCGCGGGTGGCGAACCGGCTGCTGCGCCGGGTCCGGGACTTCGCCGAGGTGCGTGCGGACGGTGTGATCCATCGTGAGGTGGCCCGGGACGCGCTGGCCGTCTACGACGTCGACGAGCTCGGGCTGGACCGGCTCGACCGCGCCGTGCTGACCGCGCTGGTCCGCTCGTTCCACGGTGGCCCGGTCGGCATCTCCACGCTCGCCGTCGCGGTGGGGGAGGAGGCCGGGACCGTCGAGGAGGTCTGCGAGCCCTACCTGGTGCGGGCCGGGATGCTCGCCCGCACCCCGCGCGGGCGGGTCGCGACGCCGCTGGCCTGGACCCATCTGGGCCTCACCCCACCGACCGACGGCCCGGCCGGTCTGCCCTCACTGTTCTGATCAGGAGCGGACGGCGCTCGACGATCGGTCGATCGGTCGGCCGGCAGGCCCGGCGAGCCGGCTGCATGGGAGGATCCGGACAGACCGAATGGATCGGGCGGACTCGGGGCGCTCGGCGAGGCATCCTGGGGCCCGCACACCGCGCACAACGCGCCGGACGCCGCGCGATGTGTCGGTCGGCGGGTCGTGACATGCGCGGCCCCGCCGGAACGATCCGGGCATCCGTCTCGTTAACTCGCGGGTCGGGTTCCGGCCCGACCGTTCGGCCCGCTGTACTGCGACGAGCGGCCGGCCCGCCGGACGGGGGCCGCCGAGAGGTGTCGGTCCCGGCTGGCACACTCGACCACGACGAAACGAGACGGAGAAACCGCGAGATGGACACGATCCTTGCGCAGGAGGCCGGTGGATCCAGCCTGCTGTCCCTGCTGCCCTTCCTGATCATCCTGCTGCTGTTCGTGCCGCTGTTCCTGAACGGCCGCAAGCAGCGCAGGCAGATGAAGGAGACCCAGGAGATGCAGTCGGCGCTGGAGGACGGCGACGTCGTCGTCACCACGTCCGGCCTGCGCGGCACGATCGTCGACGCGTCGTACGAGGACACGATCGACCTGGAGATCGCGGAGGGCGTGGTCACGACCTGGCTGCGCGCCGCGGTCCGGGAGAAGGTCGCGCCGGAGGCCGGTGCGTCCGACGAGCAGGAGCAGTCCTCCGCGTCTGACGAGGCGGACTCGTCGTCGGCGAACTCCTCGTCGGAGAAGCCGTCGTCGGAGAGCAAGCCGACCATTCACTGAGGCACCCGGCGGTCGGCGGCCGGCATCTGAGGCCGGCCGCGACCGTCGCGCGAGCCGGATCGGGAGAACGAACACGTGGCAACGTCGTCGGGGCAGCAGCGCATCCGCCCCTGGCGCTACCTGACGGCCTTCCTCGGCATCTGCGTCATCCTGTACTCCCTGGTGTTGTTCACCGGGGGCGGGAACCTCGCGCCGAAGCTGGGGATCGACCTGCAGGGTGGCACCCGCGTCACGCTGACCGCCCGCACCACCGACGATCAGCCGCCGCCGCGTGACCAGCTGGTCCAGGCCGAGCAGATCATCGAACAGCGGGTGAACGGGCTCGGTGTCAGCGGCGCCGAGGTCCAGCTGGACGGCAGCAACATCGTGATCACGGTGCCCGGCGACGAGGGCGAGCAGGCCCGGTCGCTCGGGCAGACCGCGCAGCTGCGGTTCCGCGAGGTGATCCAGGGTCCGATCCCGGCCAACCAGGCCGCGGGCCAGCCTGCGCAGCCCGGCCAGCCCGCGCCGGCCCAGCCCGCGCCGCAACCGGGCACCGAGCCGCAGAGCCAGTCCCAGGGACAGCCGCGGGGGCTCGGCGACCCGGCCGGGCAGAGCCGCGCCGTCGCCCCGGTCGCGCAGACGACCCCGCTCGCGGACCCCGCGCAGGATCCGCCACCCCCACCGGCACCACCGCCCGGCGGGGGCGGCGCCGCCCCGTCGCCGTCCGACCCGCGGGTCGCCGCCGAGGTGAACCAGCTGCGCGAGCAGCGGCAGAGCGCCGACCCGGCCACCCAGGCGCAGGCGCTGCTGGCGCTGGACTGCTCCGGGCAGGACCCGCTGCAGGGCTACGACGACCCGACCCGTCCGCTGGTCACCTGCTCCGAGGATGGTTCGACCAAGTACGTGCTCGCCCCGTCGTTCATCGAGGGCACCGAGATCGACTCGGCGCAGGCCCAGCAGGACCCGAACGGTGGCGGCTGGGTGGTGAGCCTGACCTTCAAGTCGGCCGGTGCCGAGACCTGGGGCCAGTACACGTCGCAGAACATCGGCAAGAACGTCGCGTTCGTGCTGGACGGTGACGTCGTCTCCGCCCCGAGCATCAACCAGCCGATCTACGGGCAGACCCAGATCTCCGGGCAGTTCAATCAGGAACGCGCCCAGGACCTCGCCCAGACCCTGCGCTACGGCTCGCTACCGCTGGCGTTCGACTCGGGATCCGCGCAGACGGTGTCGGCGTCGCTGGGGCTGGCCTCGCTGGAGGCCGGACTGGTCGCCGGCGCGGTCGGACTGGCGCTGGTGTTCGCCTACTGCCTGTTCTACTACCGGTTGCTCGGCGTGCTGACGATCCTCTCGCTGGCCCTGTCGGCCCTGGTCGTCTACGCCGTGCTGATCCTGCTCGGACGGTGGATCGGGTTCACCCTGGACCTGGCAGGCGTCGCCGGGTTCATCATCGCCATCGGCATCACCGCCGACTCGTTCGTGATCTTCTTCGAACGGCTCAAGGACGAGATGCGGGAGGGCCGCACGTTCCGCTCGGCCGTCCCACGCAGCTGGGAACGGGCGAGACGCACGATCCTCACCGCGGACGCGGTCAGCTTCCTGGCCGCCGCCGTGCTCTACACCCTGGCCATCGGTGAGGTGCGCGGGTTCGCCTTCACCCTGGGCATGTCCACCGTGCTCGACCTGGTGGTGGTCTTCCTGGTCACGTTCCCGCTGGTCGTGTTGATCTCGCGGTCGAAACGGCTCGGGAGCCCCGGCCTGTCCGGCCTGGGCGCGGTCGACCGGATCGGGTCGCGGAACCGGCGGGCGGCCCCGGCCGTGGGTCGCAAGGCCACCAGCGGGAAGGGAGGCGGCGCATGAGCACCCCCGAGCGGATGTCCGGCTGGACCCGGCTGACCACCGGAACCGCCCAGGTCGACGTCGTCGGCCGGCGGAAGACCTGGTACATCGGGTTCGGCGTGGTGCTCCTGGTGTGCGTGCTGTCGCTGGTGCTCCGCGGGTTCAACCTGGGCATCGACTTCACCGGCGGGTCCCAGATCCAGATGCCGGCCACCGGCGTCAACGGCGCGATCACCACCCAGCAGGTCGAGGAGATCTACAACGGCGTGATCGGGACGGCGCCGGAGACCGTGCAGTCGGTCGGCACCGGCGACTCCGCGTCGATCCTGGTGCGCTCCGAGGCACTGGGCCCGGACCAGATCGTCCCGCTGCGCGACCAGCTGTTCACCCAGCTGCAACCGCTAGGGGCGGGCGGGGTCCCGAACCCGGCCGCCATCAGCGACTCGCTGGTCTCCGGGACGTGGGGTGGCGAGGTCACGACCCAGGCGCTGATCGCGCTCGCGGTGTTCCTCGTGCTGGTGACCCTGTTCCTCGCGCTCTACTTCGAGCGGGCGATGGCGCTGGCGTCGCTGGTCGCGCTGGTCAGCGACGTCGTCGTCACGGCCGGGGTGTACTCGATCATCGGCCTGGAGGTCACGCCGTCCACGGTGATCGGGCTTCTGACGATCCTCGGGTTCTCGCTGTACGACACCGTGGTGGTGTTCGACAAGGTCCGGGAGAACACCCGCGGCCTGCTGAAGCTGACCCGGCGCACCTACGCCGAGGCCGCGAACCTGGCGCTGAACCAGACGCTGATGCGGTCGCTGAACACCTCGGTGATCGCGATCCTGCCGGTGCTCGGCCTGCTGGTGATCGGCGTCGGGCTGCTCGGCGTCGGCACCCTGGCCGACCTGGCGATCGTGCAGCTCATCGGCATGCTCACCGGCGTCGTCTCCTCGCTGTTCCTGGCCACCCCGCTGCTGGTGGACATCAAGCTGCGGGACCGGCGGATCCGCGAGCAGGCCGATCGGGTCGCCGCCCGCCGGGCCCGGAGCGCCGCCGTCCGGAACGGGGAGGCCCCGGCCGAGGACGACACCGAGGACGACACCGCGGTCGGCGCCGCGGCCGCGGTACCCGCCACGCCGTCGCGGACCGCGCCGGCGCCGCCGCGCCCGGGCGTCCGGCCCACCGGCAAGACCGGGCGGCGTCGCCGGTGACCGTCGGTGAGGTGAACGGCATCCGGCCCGGCCCGGGCATCGCCGACGAGTCCGCCGAGGACCTGCTGCGGGTGGCCGAGCTGGTCCGGTCGGTCCCGGACTACCCGCAGCCCGGCGTGCTGTTCCGGGACGTCACGCCGGTGCTCGCAGACGGCGCCGCCTTCGCGACCGTGACCACCGAGCTGGCCGCAGCTGCCGGCGCGGCCGACCTGGTCGTCGGCGTCGAGGCCCGCGGGTTCCTGCTCGGCGCCGCGGTCGCGCTGGTCGTCGGCGTCGGCACCGCCCCGGTGCGCAAGGCCGGGAAGCTGCCCGCCGTCGCGGCCTCACGCACCTACGACCTCGAGTACGGCAGCGCCACGCTGGAGCTGCCGGCCGGGGTGGTCGAACCGGGAACCTCGGTCTACGTCGTCGACGACGTGCTGGCCACCGGCGGCACCGCCGCCGCGGCCTGCGCGCTGCTCGCCGATGCCGGTGCCGAGGTCGTCGGCTTCGGGACGCTGCTGGAGCTGACCGGGCTGGACGGCCGGTCGAAGCTGGGCGACCTGCGGGTGGACGCGCTGCTGAGGGCGTGAGAGAAGCTCGCGGAACGCGTATCGGGGCGCTGAGATCGGCCCCGCGCACCGGCCGCCCGGCCGGTGACGGGGCCGAGGACTATCCTCGCGGGTGAGAGATCCGCAGGCCGGCATGAGCAGGAGGTGCGGTGACCGAGGTCGACCGTACGGGCAGCGCTTCCACCAGCACGGCCCCGTCGAGCACGCACCCCGCCACGCGACCGATGACGCCGGGGGACGACGAGCCCGCCCGCCCGTCGGCCACCCGGCGGGTCCGGGCCCGGATCGCGCGCCGGATGACCCCGCAGCGGGTCGCGATCGTCAAGCCGGTCCTGGAGCCGCTCGCCGCGGTGCACCGCTCGTTGCACCCGAAGGCCGACCTGGTGCTGCTGCAACGGGCCTACGACGTGGCCGAGGACAAGCACGACGGCCAGGCCCGCAAGTCCGGTGACCCGTACATCACGCACCCGCTCGCCGTCTCCACGATCCTGGCCGAGCTGGGCATGGACACCACGACGCTGGTCGCGGCGCTGCTGCACGACACCGTCGAGGACACCGACTACTCGCTGGAACGGCTGCGCGCCGAGTTCGGCGATGAGGTCGCGCACCTGGTCGACGGCGTCACCAAGCTGGACAAGGTCGAGTTCGGCAACGCAGCGGAGGCCGAGACGATCCGCAAGATGGTCGTCGCGATGGCCCGCGACCCGCGGGTGCTGGTGATCAAGCTGTCGGACCGGCTGCACAACATGCGCACGATGCGCTTCCTGCGGCCGGAGAAGCAGGTCAAGAAGGCGAACGAGACCCTGGAGGTCTTCGCCCCGCTCGCGCACCGGCTCGGCATGGCCACGGTGAAGCTGGAGCTGGAGGACCTGTCGTTCGCGATCCTGCAGCCGAAGAAGTACCAGGAGATCGTCCGGCTGGTGGCCGATCGGGCTCCGTCCCGGGACACCTACCTGCGCCAGGTCATCGACGAGGTGAACCAGCAGCTGGAGTCGGCCCGGATCGCGGCGACCGTCGAGGGACGGCCGAAGCACTACTACTCGATCTACCGGAAGATGATCGTCAAGGGCCGCGACTTCGACGACATCCACGACCTGATCGGCGTCCGGGTGCTGGTCGACGAGGTGCGGGACTGCTATGCCGCGATCGGCATGGTGCACGCGTTGTGGCAGCCGATGCCCGGCCGGTTCAAGGACTACATCGCCCAGCCGCGGTTCGGGGTCTACCAGTCGCTGCACACGACGGTGATCGGGCCGGACGGCAAGCCGCTGGAGGTGCAGATCCGCACCCGGGCGATGCACCGCACGGCCGAGTACGGCATCGCCGCGCACTGGCGCTACAAGGAGGTCCGTGGCGGCGGGGGCCGGGAGGTCGAGGTCGAGGAGATGGCGTGGATGCGCCAGCTGCTCGACTGGCAGCGCGAGGCCGCCGACCCGGGCGAGTTCCTCGACTCGCTGCGGTTCGACCTGGCCGCCCGGGAGATCTTCGTCTTCACGCCGAAGGGTGACGTCGTCACCCTGCCGACCGGCTCCACCCCGATCGACCTGGCCTACGCGGTGCACACCGAGGTCGGGCACCGCTGCATCGGGTCGCGGGTCAACGGCAAGCTCGTCGCGCTGGAGCGCCAGCTGTCCTCCGGTGACGTCGTCGAGATCTTCACCTCCAAGGCCGAGGACGCCGGACCGAGCCGGGACTGGCTGTCCCTCGCGAAGTCCCCGCGGGCCAAGGCGAAGATCAAGCAGTGGTTCGCCAAGGAGCGCCGCGAGGAGGCCGTCGAGGAGGGCAAGGAGGCGATCACCCGGGAGGCCCGTCGCACCGGGATGCCGTTGCAGCGGCTGATCTCCGGGGACGCCATGTCCGCGATCGCCCGCGAGCTGCACTACTCCGACGTCTCGGCGCTCTACGCCGCGGTCGGCGAGCACCAGACCAGCGCCCAGCACGTCGTGCACCGGCTGGTGGCCTGGTTCGGCGGCGAGGAGGAGGCCGAGGAGGAGCTCGCCGAGCGGGGCACGCCGTCCACCGTCCGACACCGCAGGCCGTCCGGGGACGCCGGTGTCGTCGTGCAGGACATGGACGGCAACACGATGGGCGACCTCTACGTCAAGCTCGCGCGGTGCTGCACCCCGGTGCCCGGCGACGAGATCCTCGGCTTCGTCACCCGCGGCGGCGGGATCAGCGTGCACCGCACCGACTGCACCAACGCCGGTGACCTGACCACCCGCGAGGAGCGGCTGGTCGACGTCACCTGGTCGGTCTCGCCGGAGTCGGTGTTCCTGGTCGCGATCCAGGTCGAGGCCCTGGACCGGCACCGGCTGCTGTCCGACGTGACGAAGGTGCTGGCCGACGAGAAGGTCAACATCCTCTCGGCCTCCACGACGACGTCGCGGGACCGGGTGGCGGTCTCCCGGTTCTCGTTCGAGATGGGCGACCCGAAACACCTCGGGCACGTGCTGCAGGCGGTGCGCAACATCGAGGGCGTCTACGACGTCTACCGGGTCACCAGCGCCGCATAGCGCCGGCCCGCGCCGCGGGTCACGCGGCGAGCAGCGAGCGGCCCGTGTCGGTGAGGTGCGGCCGCAACGGCGCCGGGCCGGACGCCTCCACGAGCCCGGCGTCGGCCAGCCGCACGCCGGCGAACTGGTCGCAGAAGCACCGGCCGTCGATCGTCAGCGAGTGGCACGCGTCGTCGGTGACGGTGCAGCGGTCCGCGGCGATCGCCCGCAGCACCGCACGGTCCCGGTTGCTCAGCGGGGCGAGGACCCTTGGTGGTGCGAGAACCGAGGTGGTCATGATCGCTGCTCCTCTCCGTGCGTGTCTCCGAGCGTGCCGGTCGGTCGGACCGTTCAACGATGTTCCGGAGGAGCCGCCCGGACCAGCGAGCCGCCCCTACCGTGCCCCGGCTCAACCCGCCGGACACAGTAGGGACAGCCCCCGCAGCGCGTTCTCATCGGTGCCGGGCGCGCCGTTCGGGGGCGCGGTGCCCGCGTGACGGCCGGCAGGACCCCGGCACCGCGTCAGCCGGTGGCGACGCCCTGGATCTCGACCGGGGTGTTCGGGGTCCCGTCGCCGGACCCGGTGGACTCGCCCGCCCGCGCGACGGCGTCCAGGGTCTTCAGGCCCTCCGGCCCGATCGAGCCGAACACGGTGTAGTTCGGCGGCAGCTCGGCGTCGCCGTAGATCATGAAGAACTGGCTGCCGTTGGTGTCCGGACCGGCGTTGGCCATGGCGAGCAGCCCCCGGCCGTAGGTGAGCTCCGGGAACACCTCGTCGGCGAACGAGTAGCCGGGCCCGCCGCTGCCGCGGCCGGTCGGGTCCCCGCACTGCAGCACCTGCAGGCCCGGGCTGGTGGTCATCCGGTGGCACGAGGTGCCGTTGAAGTAGTCCTGCTGGATCAGGTTCGTGAAGCTGTTCACGGTGCACGGGGCGAGCGCGCGGTCCAGCGTCAGGTCGATCGGCCCGGCGCTGGTGGTGAGCGTGGCCGGCACCGTGCCCTCGGCGGGGACCGGGCCGTCGGCAGGCGGGTTCACCGGTGTGGACGCCTGCTCCGGCGACGCCGGGTAGCTGCAGTCCACCGACGCCGGCAGCGCGGTCGGGCGCTGCGGCAGCGGGACGGTGGGCAGGCCGGAGGTGTCCGGGCCGGCGGCGGCGCTGTCCCCGCCCGCCGCCGGGTCGTCGCTACCGCTCCAGGCGGCGGTGACCGCGTAGAACCCGGCCACCGCCAGGACGACCACGACGACCGTCCCGATCGCGGCGATCGTCGTGGTGCGCTTGCGCTTCGCCGCCCGCTCCGACCGGTGCTCCTGCTGCGCGGCCAGCTTGCGCTTGGCCGCCTCCCGGCGCTGCTCGTTCGTCGCCACCGTGTCTCTTCCCCTGTCGATCACCCGTACGCGTGGCGAGGGTAGCGGGGCCACCTGAGAGACATCCTGAGAGACACCGGTTCTACGCTGGAGGCACCGCACCGCCGAGAGGACGTGGATCAGCAGTGACCGCCACCGAGCAGCGGGCCGACGGCGACCGGGCCCGCGGGCCCGAACCGTTCGCCGCGCCGAAGGGCATCCCGGAGTACCTGCCGCCGGCCTCGGCGGGGTTCGTCCACGTCCGGGACACCCTGGCCGCGGCCGCCGCTCGCGCCGGTTACGGGCACATCGAGCTGCCGATCTTCGAGGAGACCGGGCTCTACGCGCGCGGGGTGGGGGAGTCCACCGACGTCGTCGCCAAGGAGATGTACAGCTTCGCCGACCGCGGCGAGCGGTCGGTGACGCTGCGCCCGGAGGGGACCGCCGGCGTCGTCCGATCGGTGATCGAGCACAACCTGGACAGGCAGGGCCTGCCGGTCAAGCTGCGCTACGCGGGGCCGTTCTTCCGCTACGAGCGTCCGCAGGCCGGCCGCTACCGGCAGCTGCAGCAGGTCGGCGTCGAGGCGATCGGGATCGACGACCCCGCGCTGGACGCCGAGGTCATCGCGATCGCCGACGAGGGCTTCAAGGCGCTGGGCCTCACCGGCTACCGGTTGGAGATCACCTCGCTGGGCGACGCCGAGTGTCGTCCGCAGTACCGCGCGCGGCTGCAGGAGTTCCTGGCCGGGCTGGACCTGGACGGCCCGACCCGGGAGCGGGCGGCGATCAACCCGCTGCGGGTGCTCGACGACAAGCGTCCCGAGGTCCGTGCCGCGATGGCGGACGCCCCGCTGCTGATGGACCACCTGTCCAGCGGGGCCGCCGAGCACCACGCCGCCGTCCTGGAACACCTGGACGACCTCGGCGTCGCGTACACGGCGAACCCGCGGATGGTGCGCGGCCTGGACTACTACACCAAGACCACCTTCGAGTTCGTGCACGACGGGCTCGGGTCCCAGTCCGGGATCGGTGGCGGCGGCCGCTATGACGGCCTGATGGCCACCCTCGGCGGGCCGGAGCTGACCGGCGTCGGGTTCGGGATCGGCGTCGACCGGACGCTGATGGCCTGCGAGGCCGAGGGCGTGCAGCCGTGGGCTGTGGCCCGGGCCGACGTGTTCGGGGTGCCGCTCGGCGACGCCGCGAAGCGCCGGCTGGTCGTCATCGCCGCCGCACTGCGCTCGCGCGGGGTGCGGGTCGACGTCTCCTACGGCGGGCGCGGCCTCAAGGGCGCGATGAAGTCGGCGGACCGCTCCGGTGCCCGGTACGCGATCGTCCTGGGGGACAGGGACATCGCGGGCGGCACTGCCGGGCTCAAGGACCTGGTCTCCGGCGAGCAGCGAGACGTCGGGCTGGACGCCGTGGTCGACGAGGTCGTCGCCGCGCTCGGGAGCTGAGCGGGGTGGCCGTCGGGGACCGGGATCGCTGGGACGCCACGCACCGCGCCCTCGGTGCCGGGGCCCCGGCACCGCCGGACGCGCTCCGGGGCCGACCCGAGCTGGTGCCCGGCCGCGGGCGCGCGCTGGACGTGGCGTGCGGGCGCGGGCCGGTCGCGGTGTGGCTGGCCGAACGGGGCCTCGACGTCGTCGCGGTGGACGTCTCGCCGGCCGGGTTGGCCGCGGGCGCGGCCCTGGCCGACGCCCGCGGGGTGCGGGTCCGCTGGGTGGAGGCCGACCTGGACGGCGGGTTCCCCGCCGACGACGGCACCTACGACCTGGTCGTCTGCCAGCGCTTCCGGGACCCGGCGCTCTACCCCGCGCTGCGGGCCGCGCTCGCACCCGGCGGGCTGCTCGTGCTGAGCGTGCTGTCGGAGGTCGGCGACGCCGGCGGCCGGTACCGCGCCGCGCCCGGTGAGCTGCTCGACGCCTTCGGGGATCTGGAGGTGCTCGGCCACCGCGAGGCCGGGGGAGAGGCACACCTGCTGGCGCGCGCCCCGGTGTGATCACCGGTGATCAGGGCCCACGACCTGCTCCGCCCGCAGCGCCGAGTGGGTGACCGTGTCCCCGCGGGCGTGTGCCTCCAGGTGCTCCCGGGATCGGTCCGCGCCCAGGGTGCTGCGCATCGCGGAGAACAGGTCGGCGCTCCACCACACCGAGGTGTCCATCGACAGCGACACCGGGATCCCGTGCTCGCGCAGCGCCCAGGTGGGCGGGTAGCCCTGCCCGGCGCTCTGCTCGCTCTCGGTGGACACCGACACCGTGCCGCCGGTCGCGGCGATCCGCTGGTAGGAGTCGGTGGACAGGGTGGCCGCGTGCACGAACACGGTCTCGGGCGTCATGAAGCCGCCCTCGTGCATGAGCCGTATGCCGTCGTCGTTGGTGGCGCCCCAGACATCCGCGTGCGTGCTCACCGGAACGCCGAGCTCGCGCGCGGCCTCGAACGCGGGCCGCTCCGGGTGCGGCGCGCGTTCGGCCACACGACACCGGACCGGACCGTGATCGCCACCGACTGCGGGATGAAGTACCTGCCGCGGGCGAGCGCGGCGGGCAAGATGGCGGCGATGGCCGGGGCGGCCGGGGTGCTGCGGGCCGAGCTCGGCTGAGTACCGGCCCACGACGACAGGGGACCACCACCATGACGCAGCAGCGGGCCGAGCTGGTCGAACGTCTCCGGAGCGCGCTCGCCGGCCGGGAGGCGGTCCGCGAGGTCGCGATGTTCGGCGGCCGCGCGTTCATGGTTGACGGCGCGATGGTCGTCAGCGCGCTGCGGTCCGGTGACCTGCTCGTCCGGGTCGACCCGGACCGCGGCGACGGGCTCGTCGCGCTCCCCGGCGCGACCCGCGCCGAGATGGGGGCCGGGCGCAGCATGGGGCCGGGGTGGGTGTCCGTGGCCGCGGACGCGATCGCCGACGAGGCCGGGCTCGGCTTCTGGCTCGGCGTCGCCCTGGACCGGCCCCGGGGCGGGTGACCGGCGCGGCTACCGGCGGGCGACGACGAGGGCCGCCAGGCCGGTCGTGACCGGGACCGAGGCGACCAGCCCGATGCTGCCGACCAGCGTCCGGACGATCTCGGTGGCGACGTCCTGGCTGGTCAGCACGTCGCCGAAGTTTCCCGACGACACCGTGAACAGCAGCATCAGCGGGAGCGCGGCGCCGGCGTAGGCGAGCACCAGCGTGTTGACCGCGGAGGCCACGTGGTCGCGGCCGATCCGCATCCCGGCCGCGAACAGGTCCCGGGCTCCGAGCGACGGGTTCGCCGAGCCCACCTCCCAGACGGCGGCGGCCTGGGTGACGGTGACGTCGTCGAGCACGCCCAGGGCGCCGATCACCAGGCCGGCGAGCAGCAGCCCGCGGGCGTCGATCGGGACGCCGCCGAGGGTGCCGATCAGGTTGGTGGTGGTGTCGTCCAGGCCGGTCAGCCGGGCGAAGCCGGAGAACCCGTAGCCCAGGACGCCGATCAGGACCAGCGACGCGAGGGTGCCCAGCACCGCGCACGACGTCCGCGCGGAGAACCCGTGGGTCAGGTACAGCACCGCGAACATGATCAACCCGGAGCCGGTGACGGCGACGGCGAGCGGTGGGTTCCCGGACAGGATCGAGGGCAGCACGAACCACAGCAGCACCGCGAAGCTCAGCACCAGGCCGGCCAGCGCGGCGACCCCGCGCCACCGTCCCAGGAGGACGACGGCCACCGCGAACGCCGCCGCCAGCCAGCCCAGCGCGGGGGCGCGCTGGAAGTCGGTGAGCTGGTAGGAGCCGGCGTCGTCCGGGTCGCCGCCGGACCAGGACAGCGTGACCGGGTCACCGAGGGCGAACCGCGGGCTGGACGGCTCGTTCGGCATCAGCTGCACGATGTCGCGCCCGGCGCGCGGGCCGTCCGTCATGGCGACCGTGACCCCGGTGCAGGCGCCGTCGCCGGAGCCGGGGGAGCAGTCGGCGACCTGCACCGCGCTGACGTCGCCGTGCACCGACTGGACCGGCGGGAGGGCGGGCGTCGGGGCGGCGCCGGGCCACAGCAGTGCGACGCCGGCCAGCGCCGCCAGCGCGCACGGCACCAGCAGCGCCACCAGCAGGTTCCGCACCCGGCGGCCGGCCGGGGTGGCGGGACCGTGGCCGTGGCCGTGGCCGTGTCCCGCTGCGTCCCCGTGTCCCGGCGTGGGGCCGAGGGGCGGGTCCGCCGGTGGGGCGGTGGGCCGTCCGCGAGCGCGTCGGCGGGTGCGGCGCCCGGTCGTGCGGGCGTCGTCGGCGGCGTCGACCCCGCCGGGCTCGTCGGCCGGGGGTGCGCCCGGGCAGTCGCCCCAGCCACCCGGGTGCCCCGGCTCGGCGGCCGGCGGACCGACCTGCCCCGGGGTGGAGTGCCCGACGACGTCCGCGCGGCCCGCCGCGGCCTCGGCCCGGCGGCGGGTGGCCCGGCGGCCGGTCGCGCCCGGCCCGTCCGGGGTGTCGGGCGGGCGTGGGGTGCCGCCGGTGGTCGTCGGGCGCGGCGGGTGCCCGGTGCCCCCGTGCTGCAGGGGAGCGCCTCCCGGGCTCCTACCGTCCGGGGAGCTGTCCGCCCGTGACCGGGAGGTGCCCGCCGGGGACGGTCCCGGCGTGACCGGACCGGTCCGCTCGATCGCTCCCCGGTCGGCGCCCGGCTGCTCCATACCGGTCCGCTCGGCATCCGGCCGCCCGGTGCTCGGCCGCGCCATGCCCGGCCGCTCGTCCCGGGGCGCGGCCGGGGCACGGTGCCCGCCGCCGTCGCGCTCGTCGGCCCGCCGTCGCCCGCCCGGCCGGGCCGGGACCCGGTGTGGAGCGGCACCGGGATCGGCCGGGGCGCGGGGGCGCTCGGGTGGCTGCACCCCGGCATCCTCGCAAGTGATCTCCGCCGCCCGGCGTCCGATCGCCCGGCAGCGACCGTCCGGCGACGACCGGTTGCCCGGCGTTCGAACCTGTGTTCGACTCATTCTCGTGCGATGGAACGGGCAGCAGGTCGGGGCGGACGGTATCGGTGGCGACGCGGCGCTGCCCGGGATGCGCGGGCTGCTGCGCACGGTGCGCACGCCGGAGTTCGCCGGGACGGTCTTCCACGAGGTGGAGGCACGGTCGGCGCTCAACCGGGTGGGGTCGTCGTCGCCGGTGCCCTTCGGCTGGACGGTCAACCCCTACCGGGGGTGTTCGCACGCGTGCACCTACTGCCTGGACGGCGCCACCCCGGTGCTCACCGCGGACGGGCGCTCCCGCCCGATCGCCGAGCTGCGTCCCGGTGACGAGGTGCTCGGGACCGTGCCGGACGGTCCGGGCGGGCGGCGCCGCTGGATCCGGACGCCGGTGCTGGCGCACTGGGCCACCCGCCGGCGCGCGCAGCGGGTCACCCTCGACGACGGCACGGTCCTGACCACGTCCGCCGAGCACCGCTTCCTCACCCCCGGCGGCTGGGCGCACGTCCGGCCCGGCCGCTGCCGGTCGTCCGTGCGGCGCCCGCACCTGCGTCCCGGGACGGCGCTGGTCGGGCCGGGCGCCGCCGCGCGTGAACGTCGCCGCCCGGAGGGCTGGGCCGACGGGTACCTGTGCGGGCTGGTCCGCGCCGACGCCGTCCGCGGCCGGGTCACCGCGGAGCGGTTCCCGTCCGCCTGGGTAGAGCTCGAGGCGCTGGCCCGGGCGCACCACCTGATCACCGCACGGCGATCGGTCCCGATCGGCGGCGGCACCGGGGAGCCGGTGCCGGCACCACCGACCCGGCTGCCGCCCCGGCCGGGGCCGGGGTGGTCGGCCGGGTTCCTCGGCGGGATCCTCGACGCCTGCGGCGAGGTCACCGCGGGCGTGCTGCGGATCGTGCCGGTCGACCCGGGCCTGACCCGGGCCACCGCGGACGCACTGCGCCGGCTCGGGTTCCGGGTCGCCGCGGAGCAGACCGCGCGGGCCGGTGTGCCGGGCGCGCGGGCGCTGCGGCTGCTGGGCGGGGCCCCCGAGCAGCAGCGCCTGGTGGCGACGGCCGATCCGGCCGTGGCCCGGGTCCGGGACGTCGCGGGCGCCCTGGTGGAGGAGCCGCCGGACGGTGCGCCGCGGGTGGTCGACGTGACCGACACCGGCGAGACCCGCCCGATGTACGACATCACCACCGGCACCGGCGACTTCGTCGCGGCCGGGGTGGTCAGCCACAACTGCTTCGCCCGCAACACCCACACCTATCTCGACCTCGACTCCGGGGCGGACTTCGACTCGCAGATCGTGGTGAAGGTGAATGTCGCCCGGGTCCTGGAACGGGAGCTCGCCGCGCCGCGCTGGCGCCGCGAGCACGTCGCGATGGGCACCAACACCGACCCGTACCAGCGGGCCGAGGGCCGGTACCGGCTGATGCCCGGCGTGATCTCGGCGCTGGCCCGCTCCGGGACGCCGTTCTCGATCCTCACCAAGGGCACCGTGCTCACCCGGGACCTGCCGGACCTGGCGGCCGCGAACGCCGACGTCCGGGTCGGGACCGGGGTGTCGATCGCGCTGCTGGACCGGGAGCTGCAGGCCGGGCTCGAGCCCGGGACACCGAGCCCGCGGGCCCGGCTGGAGATGGTCCGCAGGATCACCGATGCCGGGCTGCCCTGCGGGGTGATGGTCGCACCAGTGCTGCCCTGGCTGACCGACTCCGACGAGGCGATGGACGCGCTGCTCGGCGAGATCGCCGCGGCCGGGGCGAGCCGGGCCACCGTGCTGGCCCTGCACCTGCGACCCGGTGCCCGGGAGTGGTTCCTGCAATGGCTCGGCCGCAGCTACCCGGCGCTGGTGCCGCGGTACGAGCGCCTCTACCGGCGCGGTGCCGACGCCGACCGCGGGTACCGTGCGGCGCTGCGCCGCCGGGTCGCCCCGCTACTGGCCCGGCACGGGCTGGACCGGGCGGAACCGGATCCGCGCGACCCGGGGTGGACGCGACAGGACGTCCCGACCGCGGCGGCGCCGGACCCGCGGGAGGGCCAGCTGAGCCTTCTCTGATTACCCGGCGTACCGATGCCAAACCTGGTCGCGGGCGCCGGGGGGCGTGCGGATAGCCTTGTCCGCCGTGATGCGAACCCACCCCGTCGGCACCCTGCGTGCCGAGAACGCCGGCCAGACCGTGACCCTCGCCGGATGGGTGGCTCGCCGCCGCGATCACGGTGGCGTGATCTTCATCGACCTGCGGGACCGATCCGGATCCGCGCAGGTGGTGTTCCGCGAGGGCGAGATGGCCGAGCGTGCGCACCGGCTGCGGGCCGAGTTCTGCATCCAGGTCGTCGGTGAGGTCGTCCGGCGCCCCGAGGGCAACGAGAACCCGGAGCTGTCCACCGGGAGCATCGAGGTCACCGTCACCGGCCTGACCGTGCTCTCCGAGGCCGCGCCGCTACCGTTCCCGATCGACGAGCACTCCGGCGTCGGCGAGGAGATCCGGCTAACGCACCGCTACCTCGACCTGCGCCGGTCCGGCCCGGCCGCGGCGCTGACGCTGCGCAGCGACGTCAACAAGGCCGCCCGTGACGTGCTGGCCGGCGAGGACTTCATCGAGGTCGAGACCCCGACCCTGACCCGCTCCACCCCGGAGGGCGCCCGGGACTTCCTGGTCCCGGCCCGGCTTCGGCCCGGTTCCTGGTACGCACTGCCGCAGAGCCCGCAGCTGTTCAAGCAGCTCCTGATGGTCGGTGGCCTGGAGCGCTACTACCAGATCGCGCGCTGCTACCGGGACGAGGACTTCCGCGCCGACCGGCAGCCCGAGTTCACCCAGCTCGACATCGAGATGAGCTTCGTCGAGCAGGACGACGTCATCGCGCTGGCCGAGAAGGTGCTGGTCGCGCTGTGGCGGCTGATCGGCCACGAGATCGACACCCCGATCCCGCGGATGAGCTACGCCGAGGCGATGGCCCGGTACGGCTCGGACAAGCCGGACCTGCGGTTCGGCATCGAGCTGACCGAGCTCACCTCGTACTTCGCGAACACCGGGTTCCGGGTCTTCCAGAACCCCTACGTCGGCGCGGTCGTCATGCCGGGTGGGGCGTTCCAGGCGCGCAAGGCCCTCGACGGCTGGCAGGACTGGGCCAAGCAGCGCGGGGCGCGCGGGCTGGCCTACGTGCTGATCGGCGAGGACGGCACCGTCGACGAGCGAGGCCCGGTCGTCAAGAACCTGTCCGACGCCGAGCGGGCCGGCCTGGCCGAGGCCGTCGGCGCGAACCCGGGCGACTGCATCTTCTTCGCCGCCGGGAAGCCGTCCGAGGCCCGGGCCCTGCTCGGCGCCGCCCGCGGTGAGATCGCCCGCCGGATCGACGCGATCGACTCCTCCGCCTGGTCGTTCGTCTGGATCGTCGACGCGCCGCTGTTCGAGTCGTCCGCCGACACCGACGACGTCGCGGTCGGCGGCGGGGCCTGGACCGCACTGCACCACGCGTTCACCTCGCCGACGCCGGAGTGGATCGACTCGTTCGAGCAGGACCCGGGCGAGGCGCTGGCCTACGCCTACGACATCGTCTGCAACGGCAACGAGATCGGCGGGGGCTCGATCCGTATCCACGACCCCGAGGTGCAGAAGCGGGTCTTCGAGATCATGGGTCTGTCCGAGGCCGAGGCCAAGGAGAAGTTCGGCTTCCTGCTCGACGCGTTCTCCTACGGTCCACCGCCGCACGGCGGCATCGCCTTCGGCTGGGACCGGATCACCGCCCTGCTGGCCGGGACGGACTCGATCCGCGAGGTCATCGCGTTCCCGAAGACCGGCGGCGGGTTCGACCCGCTCACCCAGGCCCCGGCGCCGATCACGGCGGCCCAGCGCAAGGAGGCCGGCGTCGACGCGAAGCCGGCGACGCCCGCACCCGGCGGCTCGGCACCCGGGAAGCCGGGTGAGACCGGCGGCGGCGCCCCGGAGAAGCCCGGCCCCGCCGCGTAGGTGCCGGCCCACCGCACCGGAGCGGAGGCCCGGCGGTCGCCGACCCCGGCGCACCGCGGGGACGACCGCGGTTCCGCAGCGCGCACGGCCGCCCGCACGTCCTCGGGGCACCGACCGGGCCGGTCCCGAGAGGTAGGGTCGGCGGCGATGACGGATCCGGCGGCGACCCCGGGCGCAGTCGCGGCCGTGGCCGGCGCGGCGCGGCTGCTGTCGCGGCGGGCCGGATCGGACGTCGAGCTCTCCGCCCCCGAGGACCTCGGCGGCAGCGGCAGCTCGGTGGTCGCCCGCGCCCGGATGGGGCAGAACCCGTTCTCCGACCGGCGCAGCGTCGTCGTCAAGCACTACCGGGACGACCCCGGGGTCGCGGACCCGTTCCGCTACGAGGTCGCGTCCTGCCAGCTGTTCACCGCGCTGCCCAGCGACGTCCGGCCCAGCCCGGTGATCATCGCGCACGACCCGGACCAGCGGCTGCTGGTGCTGGAGGACCTCGGGCGCAGCTCCACGCTGGCGGACAAGCTGTTCGGCCCGGACGGCGACGCCGCCGGGCACTGCCTCCTCGGCTGGGCCCGCGGGCTCGGCCGGATGCAGGCCGCCACCGCGGGCCGGGAGGGCGACTTCGGGGCGCTGCTGCGCCGGCTGGGGGAGAAGGTCCGCCGCGACCCGATCGCCGACCAGGCCCGGGCCGCGCTCGCCGGGCTGCCCGACCTGCTCGGCGAGGCGCTCGGCGTCACGGTGCCCGAGATGGCGGTGCCGGAGGCCCACGCCGGGGTGCGGCTGCTCGGCGGCACCGGGTTCCGCGCGTTCAGCCCGTCCGACACCTGCCCGGACAACAACCTGGTCACCAGCCGCGGCGTGCGGTTCGTCGACTTCGAGTGGGGCGCGTTCCGCGACGTCGTGCTGGACGCGGCCTACGTCCGGGTCCCGTTCCCCGGGTGCGCGGCCAGCTTCGCGTTGCCGCCCGGGGCGGCCGACCAGATGCTCGACGCCTGGCGGACCGAGGTGACCCCGGTGTGGCCGGAGCTCGACGACCCGGATGTGCTGCGGTCCCGGCTGGCCGACGCGCAGCTGCTCTGGGTGTGGTGGTCGAGCTGGCAGCTGCTGCCCCGGCTGCTGCTCCGGGACGGCCCGATCGGCCCGGACGCCGGCCGCTCACCGCGGATCAGCACCGCGGTCCGGCACTACTGGCGCGGTCTCGCCGAGACCGCGCGCGCGACCGGACGGCCGGCGACCGCGGAGCTGGCCGCCGCCGTCGTCGGTGCGCTGGAGGAGCGGTTCCCGGACGCCCCGTCCGAGCTGCCGGTGTTCCCGGCCTTCCGCAGCGGCCACTGAACCCGAGCGGGCGGGCCGAGGTGGGCCCGCCCGCCGTCACAGCCGGCGCAGGAAGTTCCCGATCCGCTCGACGGCCTGCTCCAGCTGCGGCAGCGCGGTCGCGTACGAGCAGCGGAGGTGCCCCTCCCCGGACGGCCCGAACACGCTGCCCGGCACGACCGCCACCGACTCCTCGCGCAGCAGCCGCTCGGCGAAGGTCTCCGCGTCGAGCCCGGAGCCGCGGATCGAGGGGAAGGCGTAGAACGCGCCCTCCGGCTCGGGGCACTCCAGCCCGGCCTCCCGCAGGCCCTTGACGAACACCCGGCGGCGCCGGTCGTAGTCGGCGACCATCTCCGCGACGTCGCCGTTCGCGCTGGTCAGCGCCTCCACCGCGGCCGCCTGGGAGACGTGCGGGGCGCACAGCATCGTGTACTGGTGCACCCGCAGGCACAGCTCGGCGATCGGGCGCGGCGCGGCCAGCCAGCCGATCCGCCAGCCGGTCATCGCCTGCGCCTTGGAGAACCCGCCGAGCACCACCGTCCGCTCCCGGGCGCCGGGCACCGCACCCAGGCAGGTGTGCGTGCCGACGTAGGTGAGCCGGTCGTAGATCTCGTCGGAGAGCAGGTACAGGTCGTGCCGCTCGGCCAGGGCGACCAGCGCACGCAGCACCTCGGGCCTCTGCACCGCGCCGGTCGGGTTGGCCGGCGAGCCGATCAGGATCGCCTTGGTGCGCGGGGTGAGCGCGGCCTCGACGGCGTCGACGTCGATCGCGAACCCGTCCTCGGCCCGGGTCGGCACGCCGACCGGGGTGCCGCCCGCGAACTGCACGCACGGCTGGTAGGCGACGTAGCAGGGTTCTGGGACGATCACCTCCTCACCCGGGTCCAGCAACACCCGCAGCGCCAGATCGAGGCCCTCGGAGACGCCGGTGGTGATCAGGCACTCGACGGCCGGGTCGTAGTGCGCGTCGTACCGCGCGGCCAGGTCCGCACAGATCAGCTCGCGCAGCCGGGGCAGGCCCGCGTTGCCGGTGTAGGTGGTGTAGCCGTGCTCCAGGGCGTAGATCCCGGCCTCGCGGATCCGCCACGGGGTCACGAAGTCCGGTTCGCCGACGCCGAGCGAGATGACGTCGTCCATCTCGGCGGCGATGTCGAAGAACCGGCGGATCCCGGACGGCGGGACGGCGGTGATCGTCGAGTTGAGCGGCTTCACCAGGCCCTCCTCACGGCGTCACCGGCAGCCGGTGGTCCTGCTCCGGCTCGGCGAAGGTGTCGCCGTCGCGCTTGTAGGCGGTCAGCACGAAGAACGTGGCGGTGGAACGCACCCGGTCGATCGTGGACAGCTTGTGCGACACGAAGTCGCTGACCGCGCGGATGTCCGCGGCGACGACCGTGCAGCGCAGGTCGTGCCCGCCGGAGACGAGGAAGCAGTCCCGGACCTCCTCGAACCGGGAGATCCGGGCGGCGACGTCGTCGAACCCGACCCCGCGGGCCGGCGCGACCGCGACGTCGATGAAGGCCGTCACCTGGGCCCCGGAGCGGCCGGCACCGGGCACGCCCTGCGCCCCGTCCTCGTAGCGGGCCCAGTCGACGACCGCCTTGTGCCGGCGGACGACGCCGGACGCCTCCCACTCCGCGATCCGGGCGTCGACCTCGTCGACCGGCACGCCGAGCATGGTGGCGACGGTGTCGTGACTCAGCGACGCGTCGCGTTCGAGCAACTCGAGGATCTCACGCACGCGGCCGACCCTACGATGACGCCCCGGGGCCTGCCCGGTGCGCCACGAGCGGCGGCCGGGGACACGATCGCGTTGCGTATGCGCTGCGGTGACGCCTGCCGGCGTTATCGTCCGCCCCATGACGAATCAGCCGCCCTACGGCGGTTCCGGGGAGCGCCCGGACGACGACGACCAGACGAACCGGTACGGCGATCCGGGCCACGGTCAGCAGGGCCAGGGCGAGGGGCAGTACGGCCAGGGGCAGTACGGGCAGGGGCAGTACGGGCCGGGTGCATACGGCGCCGGCCAGGCCGGCTACCCGGGTGGCCCACCGGGTTCCTACCCGCCCGGTCCGCCACCGGGCGGCTACCCCGGCTATCCCGGATATCCCGGGGGCGCGAACCGGCCGCCTGCACCGCCGTCGAACCCGCTGGCCGCGTTGTTCGACTTCGGTTTCAACCAGTTCGTGACGCCCTACGTCGTCAAGTTCCTGTACATCCTGCTGACGGTGGTGCTGGGGCTCGGGTACCTGTTCGTGGTGGTGGCCGGGTTCTCGCAGAGCCTGTTGTTCGGACTCGTGGCGCTGGTCGGCGGCGCGGTCGGGTTCCTGATCTACCTGACCCTGGCGCGGGTGACGCTCGAGTTCTACTACGCCGTGGTGCGCATGTCCGAGGACATCCACCACCGCCGCTGACGGGTAGCCGACGGGACCGAGCGTCCCTGACGGTCCGGCCGGAACCGGCGTCCTGGCAGGCTGGTCGGTGATGAGCACCGACGGCCTGTTCGACATCGACCCCGGGCCAGCGGGGGACGGCAACGCGGGGCCGGACGACGGCGCCGACGGCCCGCGGCCGGGCGCGCCACTGGCCGCCCGGATGCGCCCCCGCACCCTCGACGAGGTCGTGGGCCAGGCCGAGCTGCTCGCTCCCGGCGCGCCGCTGCGCCGCCTGCTGGAGGGTGGGGCGGCGGCGTCGGTGCTGCTCTACGGCCCGCCCGGCACCGGCAAGACCACGCTGGCCCGGCTGATGGCGGGTACGGACCGGGGCAGTCTCGATTCCGGGGCCGCTCCCGGAGCCGATGCCGGGCCCCCGCCCGGCCGGCACTTCGTGGCGCTGTCGGCGCTGTCGGCCGGGGTGAAGGAGCTGCGCGCGGTCATCGAGGAGGCGCGGCAACGCCGGGACCGCTCCGGCCGGACGACGGTGCTGTTCATCGACGAGGTGCACCGCTTCTCCCGCACCCAGCAGGACGCGCTGCTCGGCGCCGTCGAGGACCGGCTGGTGCTGCTGGTCGGGGCGACCACCGAGAACCCGTCGTTCTCGGTGGTGTCACCGCTGCTGTCCCGCTCGCTGGTGCTGCAGCTGCAGTCCCTCGGCGAGGACGACGTCCGGGAGCTGCTGCGCCGGGCCGTGGTCTCCGAGCTGGGGCTGAACGGCGCCGTGTCGCTCGGCCCCGAGGGGGAGGACGCCCTCGTCCGGCTCTCCGCCGGGGACGGCCGCCGCGCGCTCACGGCGCTGGAGGCGGCCGCGGACGGCGTGCTGGGAGCGGGCGAGGACGAGCCGGTGATCGACGTGGACGCCGTGCAGCGGGCCGTCACCGAGGTCGCGGTCCGCTACGACCGGGCGGGTGACCAGCACTACGACGTGATCAGCGCGTTCATCAAGTCGATCCGCGGCTCGGATCCGGACGCGGCCCTGCACTACCTGGCGCGCATGATCGTCGCGGGGGAGGACGCCCGGTTCATCGCGCGGAGGCTGATGGTGCACGCCAGCGAGGACATCGGGCTGGCCGACCCGACCGCGCTGCCCGCCGCGACCGCGGCCGCCCAGGTGGTGCAGCTGGTCGGGATGCCGGAGGCCCGGATCGCGCTGGCCCAGGTCACCCTGCACCTGGCCACCGCGCCCAAGTCGAACGCGGTGATCACCGCGATCGACACCGCGATGGCCGACGTCCGGTCCGGCAAGGTCGGAAGCGTCCCGGCGCACCTGCGCGACGGGCACTACACCGGTGCGCAGAAGCTGGGCAACGCCGTCGGGTACCGCTACCCGCACGACGACCCGGACGGCGTGCTGCGCCAGCAGTACCCGCCGGACGACGTGGTCGGCGCCGACTACTACGCGCCCACCACCCGCGGCCACGAGCGCACCCTCGCCGAGCGTCTGCCGAAGCTGCGCCGGGCCGTGCGCGGCCGGAAGGAGTAGGCCGCCGGCGTCGGCCCGTGGTGGGCCTCAGCCCGTCGTCAGCGTCAGCCCGAGCGCGTCCGTCGCCGACCCGATCGGGGTGAAGTAGCTGGTGCAGCCGTCCGCGCCGCCGGCACCGGTGTGCACGCCCTGGGCCTGGCCGTCGGAGGTGAGGTACGGGGCGCCGGAGTCGCCCTCGCGGGCGCACGCCGACACCGAGGTGAGCCCGGACTGCTGCTGACCGTCGAAGTTCACCGTCATGCCGGTGCGCTCGACCGTCCCGCAGGAGCGTCCGCTGGTGGAGCCGTAGAGGCACACCGACGAGCCGACCGGCGCGGCCTGCGAGCCGGCGACCGGCGTGCCGGACACCGTCGGCGAGGCCGTGCCCTCCTCGACCGGGATCGCCCCGACGTCGATCCCCTCCGCCGCGGAGCGCGGCCCGGACCCGATGGTGCTCTCCTCCGACCCGGCGTACCAGGTCGAGGACTGCCGGGTGCAGTGCCCGGCGGTGATCAGCCAGGCGCCCTCGGCGTCGGAGGCCGCGAACCCGGCCGTGCAGCGCCGGGTGCCGTCGGTGATCGTGTCCCCACCGGCCACCGCGGCCTGGCGCAGCGGCGCCGACGGCACCGTCTCCACCCGCAGGGCGGCCGGGTCGAGCCCGGCGGACAGCGTGCGCGCCAGCTCCTGCGCCCCCGGCCCCTCCACGACGCTGAGCACGACCTGCTCGGTGCGCGGATCGGTGCCGTAGGCCGCAAGGCCGGCCGGCATCCCGGTGGCGGTGCGCTCGTCGAGGGCCTGGTGCACGGCGTCCGGGTCACGGCGGGGCCCGTCCCGGAGGACCGGGGTGGCGCCCAGCGCCGACAGCACCGGCGCCATCCCGGCGTCCCAGGTACCCACCATGAGCCGGCCACCGGGCGAAGCGGAGCGGGAGCCCGCATCGGCGCCGGGCGAAGCGGAGCGGGAGCCCGCATCGGCGCCGGGCGAAGCGGAGCGGGAGCCCGCATCGGCACCGTCGCCCGGCTCGTACCAGATCCCGGCCGGATCCCCGCCGACGGTGTCGGTCACCGCGGGCACCAGCGCCGCCG
The DNA here is from genome assembly GCF_046546495.1 of Pseudonocardia nantongensis. NCBI lineage: Bacteria > Bacillati > Actinomycetota > Actinomycetes > Pseudonocardiales > Pseudonocardiaceae > Pseudonocardia > Pseudonocardia nantongensis. The sequence continues at coordinate 351,124 of NZ_JBKGXT010000001.1, forward strand.
CGGCGGTCTCGGAGAGACCGGGCAGGCCGGGCAGCCCCGGCAGCGTGGACGGGGGGTTCGCCGGTCCGGCGAGGGCCGGGGCGGCGGCCCCGGTGCCGATCAGGAGCGCGCCGGCGAGGGCGGCGAGCAGCAGGCGGTGCGGGCGGCGCAGGGGCACAGGGATTCCTTCGAGCAGCGGTGCGGCCGGTGTCGTCCGGCTCAACGACACTGCTCCGTCCGGGTCACGCGGGCGGGCGTCATCGAACCGGTGACACCCGGCCGGCTCCGGACCGGCGTCGTTGCGCCACCGGAGGGAACGGCACTACCGGCTGTCGTCGTATACCGCAAATTGAGCATGTTGATTGACCCCGAACGGGTGTCTCGACAGGGTTCATTGCAGGCCGGGGGCGGGCCGGGTGGTCCAGTCGGAGCCTTCCCACCACCCGGCACCGGACAGCGAGCAGGCCACCGGCCGGACCACGACGGGCGGGCGCGCCGGTGCAGACGGGCAGATCGGGGTGCGGTCACGGCCGCACCGGAGGAGCGCTGGTCAGATGTATCAGGTTCGCGAGGCGGCCGACCCCGACGGCATCACCGAGACCGGGGAGCGCCCCGCCAGGGTTCCGGCCGAGGCCACGGACCACGCGCCGGTCGTCGACCTGCTGCCGCCGGAGCTGCTGGCGCAGGCCGTCGCCGGCGACCCGCACGCGGTCGCGCTGCTGCTGTCCAAGGTCCAGCCGCAGGTCGAGCGGTTCTGCCGGGCCCGGCTCGGCCGTCGGGAGACCACCCTCGGCTCTGCCGACGACGTCGCCCAGGACGTCTGCATGGCCGTCCTCTCGGTGCTGCCCGACTACCGGCTGTCCGGGATGTCGTTCCGGGCGTTCGTCTTCGGTATCGCCCGGCACAAGATCGCCGACGCGTTCCGTGCGATGTCGCGCAACCGCTGCGACGCCGTCGAGGAGCTGCCCGAGCGGATCAGCCGGGACGACGATCCCGAGCAGGTCGTGCTCGACGCCGAGCGCAGCGAGCGCCTCACTGACCTGCTGAACGTCTTGGGCCCGCGCCAGGTCGAGATCCTCACCCTGCGGGTGGCCGTCGGGCTGACCGCCGAGGAGACGGCCGCCGCCCTCGACTCCACCCCCGGCGCGGTCCGGGTCGCCCAGCACCGTGCGCTGCAGCGGCTGCGTCGCGAGCTCGACGAGCGTGCGGCCCGGCGTGCGGCCGCGAGCCCGTCCCCGCGGGTCGTGGCGGTGGCCCGCCGGTCCCGGGCCGCGGCCCCCGCCCCGCAGCCGGCCTCCGCCCCGCAGCCGGCCTCCGCCCCGCAGCCGGCCTCCGCCCCGCAGCCGGTTCTGCCCGCGCCCCGGCTCCCGGAGGAGGAACCGATCGCACTGCCCGTGGCGGTCTGACCCTCGCGGACAGACCGTCCCGGACAGCGGCCTGCCAGGTGCGGGAACCGGTCGACCCCCCGGTCCGGACCCGCACGGTGCGGGCCGCACGCGGCCGGTGGCCGGTGCACTCGGGCGCGCGCCGGCCACCGGCCGTCCCCCGTTCCGGGGGCGGTCCGTCACAGGCCCGGTGACCGGCGGAAACCGCCTCGCGCACGGGGAGTAACCTGGACGGCGATCTCCGCGGAGCCGGGGTGAGTGGACCGGGTGTCCCCGGATCCTCCCCGGCGCCCCGCGCCCGCCCGCCGTACGGTGTCCGGCGCCGGCGACCTCGTCGTCGCAGGCGCCGTCGCCGTACCCGTCACGAGAGACCCCCGGTGCAGACCCACGAGATCGTCCGCCGCTTCACCGCCCACTTCGAGAACGCCGGGCACACGCCCGTGCCGAGCGCGTCGCTGATCCTCGAGGATCCGCAGCTGCTGTTCGTCAACGCGGGCATGGTCCAGTTCAAGCCGTACTTCCTGGGCGACGTCCCGGCGCCGTACCCGCGCGCCACCTCGATCCAGAAGTGCGTGCGGACCCCGGACATCGACGAGGTCGGCAAGACCACCCGGCACACGACGTTCTTCCAGATGGCCGGGAACTTCTCGTTCGGCGACTACTTCAAGCGCGGCGCGATCGAGTTCGCCTGGACGCTGATCACGAACAGCCAGGACGCCGGCGGCTACGGCTTCGACCCGGAGCGGATCTGGGTCACCGTCTTCCACGACGACGACGAGGCCATCGGGCTGTGGAAGGAGATCGCCGGGCTTCCCGAGGGGCGGATCCAGCGCCGCGGCGGCGACGACAACTACTGGGACATGGGCGTGCCCGGTCCCGGCGGCCCCTGCTCGGAGATCTACTTCGACCGCGGCCCGGAGTTCGGCGCCGACGGCGGGCCGGAGGCCGACGAGGACCGCTACCTGGAGATCTGGAACCTCGTCTTCATGCAGGACGAGCGCGGCGAGCTGTCCCCGAAGAAGGGGCATCCGCCGGTCGGGACCCTGCCGCACAAGAACATCGACACCGGCATGGGTGTGGAGCGGGTCGCCTTCCTGCTGCAGGACGTCCACAACATCTACGAGACCGACCTGGTCCGCCCGGTGATCGCCAAGGCAGAGGAGCTCTCCGGCAAGCGCTACGGGGTGGACGCCGAGGACGACGTCCGGTTCCGCGTCATCGCCGACCACGCCCGGTCCTCGGTCATGATCGTCGGAGACGGCGTCACCCCCGGCAACGAGGGCCGCGGCTACGTGCTGCGCCGGCTGCTGCGCCGGATCGTGCGGTCGGCCCGGCTGCTCGGCGTCACAGGGCCGTGCCTGGCCGAGTTCGCGGCGGTCGTCCGGGACGCCATGTCGCCCACCTACCCGGAGCTGGCCTCCGACTTCGAGCGGATCGCGGCCGTCATCCAGGCCGAGGAGGACACCTTCCGGGCCACCCTGACGGCCGGCGAGAAGATCTTCGCCGGGGCCGTCACCGAGGCCCGCGAGCAGGGCCGGACGACGCTGCCCGGCGACCAGGCGTTCCAACTGCACGACACCTACGGCTTCCCGATCGACCTCACCCTGGAGATGGCCGCGGAGGCCGGGCTGGCCGTCGACCGGGAGCGGTTCACCGCCCTGATGGACTCCCAGCGCGCCCGCGCCAAGGCCGACGCCGCCGGGCGCAAGGTCGGCTTCGTCGACGCCTCGGTCTACCGGGCCGTGCTGGACACCCACGGGGCCACCGACTTCCTCGGCTACCAGTCACTGAGTTCGGAGGCCCGGGTCGTCGGGCTGCTGCGCGACGGGGCCACCGTCCCCGCCGCCGAGCAGGGCGAGCAGATCGAGGTGCTGCTCGACCGGACCCCGTTCTACGCCGAGGCCGGTGGCCAGCAGGCCGACACCGGCGTGCTGCGGGGCGGGTCGTTCGAGGTCCGGGTGGACGACGTCCAGTCCCCGGTGGCCGGGCTGCGGGTGCACCGCGGCGTGGTCACCGCCGGGACCGTCACCCTGGACGCCGAGATCGTCGCCGAGGTCGACCCGGCCCGCCGGGCCGCGGTCTCGCGCGCGCACACCGCCACCCACCTGGTGCACGCAGGCGTCCGCGGGGCGCTGGGCAGCTCCGCCGCGCAGGCCGGGTCGCTGAACGCCCCGGGCCGGCTGCGGTTCGACTTCACCTCGCCCACCGGCGCCGTCGACCCGGCCGCCCTGGTCGAGATCGAGGAGGAGGTCAACTCGGTCCTGCAGTCCGACCGGGAGATCCAGACCTACGAGACGAGCATGGACGAGGCGCGCAAGCTCGGCGCCATGATGCTGTTCGGCGAGAAGTACGGCGACCGGGTCCGGGTGGTCGACATGGGCGACTACTCGCGGGAGCTGTGCGGCGGCACGCACGTGCGCCGCACCGGCGAGCTCGGCATGGTCCGGGTGCTGTCCGAGGCCTCCATCGGCTCCGGCGTCCGCCGGGTCGAGGCCCTCGTCGGACTGGACGCCTTCCAGCACGCCACCACCGAGCACCTGCTGGTCAACCAGCTCGCCGACCAGCTCAAGGCGCGCCCGGAGGACCTGCCCGACCGGATCGGCGGCCTGGTGGAGCGGCTGCGCACCGCCGAGCGGGACCTGGAGAAGCACCGGGCCGAGGCCGTGCTGGCCTCCGCGGGCTCGCTGGCCGGGCAGGCCGAGGACCTGGACGGTACGGCGCTGGTCGCGGTCACCGCCCCGGACGGGGTGTCCGGCAACGACCTGCGGACCCTGGCGGCCGACGTCCGCGGCAAGCTCGGGAACCGGCCGGGCGTGGTCGCGCTGTTCGCCGTCGCGGACGGGAAGGTGTCGTTCGTCGTCGCCACCACCGCCGCGGCCCGGGACAACGGCCTGGCCGCCGGGAAGCTGATCCCCGAGTTCGCGCCGGCCGTCGGCGGGCGCGGCGGCGGCAAGCCGGACCTCGCCCAGGGCGGCGGCACCGACCCGTCCGGGGTCGACGCCGCGATCCAGAAGCTGCGCACCGCGATCCGTGCCTGAGCCCGCCCACCCCGTGACCTGGACCCGGGGGCGGCGGCTCGGGATCGACGTGGGCGCCGTCCGGGTCGGGGTCGCGATGTGCGACCCGGACGGGATCCTCGCCACCCCGGTGGAGACGGTCCCGCGGGATGCCGCGAACGGCGCCGACGTGCGGCGGATCGCGGAGCTGGTGGCCGAGCACGACGTCGTCGGCGTGGTGCTCGGCCTGCCGCGGAACCTGCGCGGCGAGGACGGCCCGGCGGCCGTCTCCGCGCGGGAGTTCGCCGAGGCGCTGCGGGCCGGGCTGGAGGTCCCGGTGCAGCTCACCGACGAGCGGATGACGACCGTCGTCGCCACCCGGCAGCTGTCCGGCAGGGGTGTGAAGGGACGCCGACAACGCGCTGTCGTCGACCAGCAGGCGGCGGTGGCGATCCTGCAGGGCTGGCTCGACACCGCCCGCTGAGCGGCGCAGACAGCACCGCCCGCTGAGCGGCGCAGACAGCACCGCCGTGGAGTCCGAGCGTCGGCCGCCCGGCCCGTGCCGGAGCGCCCATACCGCACGCAACGGCATGATCGGCCGGGGCCCCGGCGTCCCGCGCGCGCGTCGCACGGCCGTTACCCTCGACCGCGTGACCGGCGCCGGCGAGTTCGTGACGACCCGACGGTCCCGGAACCGGGACCGGACGTGAGTGCACCGGTGACCGCCCTGCCCGTCCGCACCCGCCCGCCGTCCGACCGGCACCGGCGACGCCGGTTGGTCCTGCTCGGCACGGCGTTGCTGGCCGGGGCCATGCTCGTGGCGGCCGCGGTGCTGCTGCTCGGCCCGGAGGACTTCCCCGGCGACGGCACCGGTTCGGTCGTGATCCGGGTGCAGCAGGGCGACTCGACCAGCGCGATCGCCCAGACCCTGGTCGACAGCGGCGTCGTCGCGTCCCGGGGGGCGTTCGTGAACGCCGCCGCCGACGAGGACGGCATCTCCCGGGTGCAGCCGGGCTTCTACGAGCTGCGGGAAGGGATGTCCGGCGCGTCGGCCGCCGAGGCGATGGTGGACCCGGACCGCCGGGTCGGGTTCATGGACGTCCGCGGCGGGGTGCAGCTCGACGACACCCGGGCTCCGGACGGCTCGGTCGCACCCGGCGTGCTCAGCCAGATCTCCGAGGCCACCTGCCTGGGCCGGGACACCGGCGAGCTGCGCTGCACCGGCGTCGACGAGCTGCGTTCGACGATGGCCGGCGCCGACCCCGCCGAGATCGGGGTGCCGGAGTGGGCGCACGAGGGTTTCCGGGCCGCCGCCCCGGAACGGCGGCTGGAGGGCCTGGTCGCCCCCGGCCCGTACGACATCGACCCGAACGGTTCCGCGACCGAGGTCCTGCGCGACGTGCTGGAGACGTCGTCGGAGCGGCTGGCGGCCGCCGGGCTCTCCGGCGACGGCGCCTACCGGACGCTGGTCCTCGCGTCGCTGGTGGAGAAGGAGGCCGTCCCGCAGGACATGCCACGGGTGGCCCGGGTGATCGAGAACCGGCTGCAGCAGGACCAGCGCCTGGAACTCGACTCGACCGTCAACTACCCGCTGGACGTGCAGGCGTTGCGGACGACCGCGGAGGCCCGCCGGGCCCCCGGGCCGTACAACACCTACCTGAACACCGGGCTGCCGCCGACGCCGGTCAGCTCGGTGTCGAACGGGGCGCTGGCCGCCGCCGAGGCCCCGGAGCCCGGGCCGTGGCTGTTCTTCGTCCGCTGCACCACCGAGGGTGCGTCGTGTTTCGCGGTCACCTACCCCGAGCATCAGGGCAACGTCGCCCGGGCGCAGGCCGCCGGCGCCTTCTGAGGCCCCGCAATCCTGCGCCGACCCTCCCGCTCGGTCCCGCGGGTTGGTACACCGGAACCCTCGTCATCGTCCACGCGAGGGAGCGGACCATGCGAGCGGTCGTCTACCGGGGGCGCGAGGACCTGGCCATCACCGACGTCCCGGAACCACCGGTCGGGCACGGGGAGGTCCGGCTGCGGGTCGGGGTCAACGGCATCTGCGGCACCGACCTGCACGAGTACTTCGCCGGACCGATCTTCATCCCGAACGGCGAGAAGCACCCGCTGACCGGCCGAGAGCTGCCGGTGACGCTGGGGCACGAGTTCTCCGGCACGATCGTCGAGATCGGGCCGGGCGTGGACGGGCACGTGGTGGGCGACCGGGTCGCCGTGATGCCGCTGTACTACTGCGGGACGTGCTCGCGCTGCACCGAGGGCCGCTACAACGTGTGCGCGCAGATCGGCTTCCACGGCCTGATGTCCGACGGCGGCATGGCCGAGACCACCGTCGTTCCGCAGCGCATGCTGCACACGCTTCCGGACGACGTGTCGCTGGAGCTGGGCGCGCTGGTGGAGCCGATGTCGGTGGCCTACCACGCGGCGAAGCTCGGGGCGGTCACGCCGGACTCGACGGCGGTGGTGTTCGGCGCCGGACCGATCGGGATCGGACTGTGGTTCGCGCTGCGGGGGTTGGGGCTGGAGCAGGTGCGGGTGGTCGAGCCGTCCGCGACCCGGCGGGCCGCCGTCGAGCGGCTCGGTGCCGCCACCCTCGACCCGGGGGCGGTGGACGTCCCGGCGGCCGTCGCCGACCTCACCGACGGGCGCGGTGCCGACGCCGTCTACGACGCGGCCGGGGTGCGGCCCGCCGTGCAGACGGCGCTGGCGAGCGTCGGCTCCGGAAAGCCGATGGTCAGCGTCGCGATCTACGAGACCCCGATCGAGACGCCGCTGATCAACCTGGTGATGGGGGAGTCCCGGATCCAGGGCTCGCTCTGCTACACGCACGAGGACTACGCCGCGGTGATCGCGATGATGGCGCGGGGGCACTACGACACCACCGGCTGGACGGAGAGGATCGCGCTGGGTGACGTCGTTGCGGAGGGGTTCGAGGCGCTGTACGCGGGCCGGAAGATGAAGGTGCTGGTCGACCCGACGGCCTGACCGCAGGCGCCGCCGTCACTGCCCCCAGAAGCCGGCCGGGGGCCTCGGTGACGGGACCGCGGACCCGTCCGTGACGACGGCGGCGCCGTCTGCGAGCGCGCGGGTGGCGTCGTCGTCGAGCACCCGGGCCGGGAACGGGTCGGCCGCGGCCCGGCGGACCAGTTCGGGGACCGGCAGCCCGGCGTCCGAGCCGGCCAGCACGAGGTTGCCGAACCGGCGCCCGCGCAGCACCTCCGGCGAGGCGATCAGCGCCAGCCCGGTGAACGCGGCGCCGAGCGTGGCGACCTGGCCGGGCAGGAACGGCCACGGCGCGCCGTCGCCGAGGTTCGCCACGTAGGTCCCGCCGGGGGCGAGCACCCGGCGCACCGCGGCGACGAACTCGGCCGTGGTCACCTGCGCCGGGGTCCGGGCGCCGGCGAACACGTCCAGCACCACCAGGTCGAAGCCGCCGCCGGGGAACCGCTCCAGGCTCGCGCGGGCCTCCGCGACGACCAGCGCCACCCCGTCGCCCCCGTCCGGTCCGGGCAGCCGGTGCGCGACCAGCTCGGCCAGCGCCGCGTCCAGCTCGACGACCGTCTGTGCCGACCCGGGGCGGGTCGCCGCCAGGTAGCGGGCCAGCGTCCACGCCCCGCCGCCCAGGTGCAGCACCCGCAGCGGTGCCGCCGGCGCCGCGATCCGGTCCGCGACGTGCGCGATCCGCCGCACGTACTCGAACTCCAGGTGCTCGGGATCGGCCAGGTCGACGTGCGACTGGGCGGTCCCGTCGAGCAGCAGCGTCCAGGACTGCGGCCGGTCCGGGTCGGCGACCAGCTCCGCGAACCCGTGGTCGACCTGTGCCCGGACGACCGCCGGCGCCTGCCGCTCTCCGCGCGGGGCACCGGTTCCCATGCGCCCCATCCTGCCCGGGTCCCGAGGCCCCGCTGCAGCGCCTGCCCGGGCTTGATCGCGGTCCGGGTACCGATCGGTGCCGTCACCGGCACCGATCGGTACCGGAACGGTGATCACCGAACGCCGGTGCCCGAGTTGTCCACAGGCCGGCAGCTCGTGGGTGCAACCGGGCGGATCCGGGTCAGGCTGGTTCCGTGACGACGATCCTGCTCGCGACGGCCGCCGGTGGCGCGGCCGGTGCCCTCGCCGGGGTGCCGACCCGGTGGCTGCTCACCCGGCTGCGCCGGGGTGCCGCGGTCGGCCCGCCCTGGTGTGAGCTGGCGCTGGGGCTGCTGTGGGGCGCCGGGGCCGCGGCGAGCGCGGTGGGGGTGCTCCCGGTCCGGGCGGTGCCGCTGCTCGGGGTGCTGTCCTGGCTGGCGGTGGCCGGGTCGGTCACCGACCTGCTCCGGCGCCGGCTGCCGGACGCGCTCACCCTGCCCGCGCTCCCCATGGTGTTGCTCGCGCTGGCTCCGGCCGGCGGCGCGGCGGTGCTGCGCGGCGCCGGGGGCGCGCTGCTGCTCGCCGGGGCGTACGCGACGGTGCACCTGGTCACGCCACGCGGGCTCGGCGCCGGGGACGTCAAGCTGGCGCTGCCGGTCGGGGCCGCGCTGGCCGGCGCGGGGTGGCCGGTGTTGCTCCTCGGCGTGGGGGCCGCGACGGTGCTGGGTGCCGGGGTGGCGGGACTGGTGGTCGGGGCCGGGTGGACCGGGTGGGGTGCCCGGCTACCGCACGGCCCGGTCCTCTTGGCGGCCGCGCTGCTCGCCGTGTCCGTGACGGTGGCCGGAGCCGGAGCCGGAGCCGGAGCCGGAGCCGGAGCCGGAGCCGGAGCCGGGGCCGGGGCCGTGCCGGAGACCGCGACCGGGACCGCGGGACCGGCGGGGCACGTCGGACCGGTCGGACCAGCCGCCACGGCCGCGGGCTGAGCGGGACCGCGGAGATGCAGGTGAGAGGATGGACGCCGTGCTGCGATGGATCACCGCCGGGGAGTCCCACGGCCCGGCCCTGGTGGGTGTGCTGGAGGGCATGGTCGCCGGAGTCGGGATCACCACGAAGGAGCTGCAGGCCGAGCTGGCCCGCCGCAAGCTCGGCTACGGCCGCAGCCCGCGGATGGCGTTCGAGGCCGACGAGCTCGAGGTGATCGGCGGCGTCCGGCACGGGGTCACCCAGGGCGGGCCGGTGGCCGTGCGGATCGGCAACACCGAGTGGCCCAAGTGGGAGACGGTGATGGCCGCCGACCCGGTGGACCCGGAGCTGATCGCGAACCGCGCTCGCAACGCCCCGCTGACCCGGCCCCGTCCCGGGCACGCCGACCTGGCCGGGATGACCAAGTACGGGTTCGACGAGGCCCGCCCGGTGCTGGAGCGGGCCAGCGCCCGCGAGACCGCGGCCCGGGTGGTCCTGGGCACCGTGGCCAAGGCGTTCCTGGAACAGGCGCTCGGGGTGACGGTGGTGTCGCACGTCGTCGGGATCGGCGCCGTCGACGCCCCGGACGACGAGCCGCTGCCCGGACCCGGCGACCTGGAGCGGATCGACGCGAACCCGGTGCGCGCGTTCACCGAGAGGACCGGCGCCCGGATGGCCGCCGAGATCGACGCCGCACACGAGGCGGGCGACACCCTGGGCGGGGTGCTCGAGGTGATCGCCTACGGGATGCCGGTCGGCGTCGGGTCCTACGTGCAGGCCGACCGCCGCCTCGACGCCCGGCTGGCGTCGGCGCTGATGGGGATCCAGGCCATGAAGGGTGTCGAGATCGGTGACGGGTTCCGCACCGCGCACCGCCGCGGCAGCGTCGCGCACGACGAGATGGTCCCGGCCGGCGGCCCGCACGAGGGCCCGGCCGGCACCGTGCCGGTGACCCGGCTGTCCAACCGGGCCGGTGGCGTCGAGGGCGGCATGACCAACGGCGAGCCGGTGCGGGTGCGGGTCGCGATGAAGCCGATCTCGACCGTGCCGCGGGCGCTGCGCACGATCGACACCGGCACCGGCGAGGAGGCCACCGCGATCCACCAGCGCTCGGACGCGTGCGCGGTGCCGCGGGCCGGCGTCGTCGTGGAGACGATGGTCGCGCTGGTGCTCGCCCAGGCCGCGCTGGAGAAGTTGGGCGGGGACTCGGTCGCCGAGACCCGGCGCAACGTCGCGGGCTACCTGGCCGGGGGCGAGCGGTGAGCGCCCCGGAGAACCCCGGCCCGGACCAGGACGGCCGTCCGTACCTGGTGCTGGTCGGCCCGCCCGGCTCCGGGAAGACGACGATCGGCACCCTGCTCGCGAACCGGCTGGGCCTGGCCTTCGCCGACACCGACGCCATGATCGTCGAGCGGATCGGCAAGCCGATCTCCGAGATGTTCGTGCAGGAGGGCGAGGCCGCGTTCCGGGCCCTGGAACGGCAGGTCGTGGCCGAACAGCTGCACGCCGGGCACGGCGTGCTCGCGCTGGGCGGCGGCGCGGTGCTGGCCGCCGAGACCCGGGAGCTGCTGGGCGAGCACCGGGTGATCGCGCTCGACGTCGACCTGGCCGACGGGATGCGGCGCACCGGGATGTCGACCGCCCGCCCGCTGCTGGCCGGGGTGAACCCGCGGGCGACGTTCCGGGCGCTGCTCGCGGACCGGGCCCCGCTCTACGCCGAGGTCGCGTCGGTGCAGGTCACGACCGCGCGCCGGAGCCCGAACCAGGTCGTCGCGCAGGTGCTGGCCGCGCTCGGTCTCGGGCCGGACGAGGTCCCGGACGCCGCGGCCGACGCCGACGACCCGCACGACCGGCCGACCACCCGGTCCGACGCGGCGCTGCCGGCCCCCGGCTTCGGCGCCCCCGCCGGTGCCGAGGGGAACGACCCCCAGCCGTCCGAACACGAGGTGGAGGCCCGGTGACGGGGCACGGGGCGACCGGTACGACGGTCGAGGTCGCCGCCGAGCGGCCGTACCCGGTGCTGGTCGGTCCCGGTGTCGCGGCCCGGCTCGCGGAGACCGTCGCCGGCATCGGTGCCGGGCGGGTCCTGCTGCTGCACCCGCCGACGCTGGCCGAGCGGGCCGACGCCGCCCGCGCCGAGCTCGCGGCCGCCGGCCTGAGCGCGTTCACACACCAGGTCCCGGACGCCGAGGGCGGCAAGTCGCTCGGGTCGCTCGCCGAGTGCTGGCAGGCCTGCGCCGACGCCGGCCTGACCCGCGCCGACGCCGTCGTCGGGCTGGGCGGGGGCGCGGTCACCGATCTCGCCGGGTTCGTCGCGGCGACCTGGATGCGCGGGATCGCCGCGGTGCACGTGCCGACCACGCTGCTGGCGATGGTCGACGCCGCGGTCGGGGGCAAGGCCGGGATCAACACCGCGGCAGGGAAGAACCTGGTCGGGGCGTTCCACGAGCCGTCCGCGGTGCTGGTGGACCTGGACACGCTGCGGACGCTGCCGCGGGAGGAACTGCGCGCCGGCTCGGCGGAGGTCTGGAAGGCCGGGTTCATCGCCGACCCGGTGATCCTGGACCGGGTACGGGCCGACCCCGACGCCGCGCTGGACCCGGCCGGTCCGGTGCTCGCCGAGCTGGTGGAGCGCGCGATCCGGGTGAAGGCCGACGTCGTCGGGGCGGACCTGCGCGAGTCGCACCTGCGCGAGATCCTCAACTACGGGCACACGCTCGGCCACGCGATCGAGCGCCGCGAGGACTACCGCTGGCGGCACGGCAATGCCGTCTCGGTCGGCCTGGTGTTCGCCGCCGAGCTGGCGCGCGCCGCCGGCCGGCTCGACGACGCGACCGCCGACCTGCACCGCGAGGTGCTGGGGCTGGTGGGGCTGCCGACGTCGTACGAGCCGGGCGTCCTCGACGAGCTCACCGCGACCATGCGCGGGGACAAGAAGTCCCGCGCCGGGACACTGCGGTTCGTCGTGCTGGACGGCCTGGCGAAGCCCGGCCGCCTGGAGGGGCCCGCCCCGGACCTGTTGCGGGCCGCCTACGCCGCGATCACCTGCTGAGCCGCGGCGGGGCACCGCAGCGCCTCCCGCCGGCTCGTCGGGAAGGATGGCCGACGTGGGTGACGAGATCCGGGACCCTGCCGCGGGCGGCGTCGCCGGGATGGTGGGGCGGCTGCGTCGGCTGCCCGACGACCGGCCCCGGCTCGCGCGCATCCGCCGGGCGGCCGAGCGTTACCGGCTGGAGCGGGGCAACCACCTGTCGGCGGCGGTCGCGTTCTACACCGTGATCGCGGCGGTACCGCTGCTGATGGCGATCTTCGCCGGGCTCGGGCTCCTGGTGTTCTGGCGCCCCACCTCGGAGGACGACCTGGCCCTCGCCGTCGCGGCGGTGCTGCCGACCGGTCTCAAGGCGGTCGTCGCGCCGGTGGTGGAGACGGCGGCCGAGCAGGGTGGCTCGCTGATCGGGATCGGGGCGGTCGGCGTGCTCTGGGCCGGCGCCACCTGGACCGCCTACCTGCGCGAGGCGTTGTCCGCGCAGTTCCGGCTCGCACCGCAGAAGATGACCTCGCCGCGGCGCTTCCTCCGGGATCTGTGGGCGCTCGGCGTGCTGGGTGCGGCCGTGCTGGGGTCCCTGGCGGTGACCGTCGCGGCTACCGGGCTCGCCGGTGTCAGCCTGGAACTGCTCGGCCTGCGCGACGCGCTCGGTGGCCGGATCGCGCTGCGTGTCCTGGGCGCCGTCGTGGTGGTACTGGTCGACTGGTTGGTGCTGTGCTTCGTGCTGTCCCGGCTACCCCGCACCCCGGTGCCGCTGCGCCGGGTGCTGCGCCCGGCCGCCGCCGGAGCGATCGCGCTGGAGCTGCTGAAGGTGGGCACCGCGCTGACCGTCGGCGCGGTGTCGGACACCGCGGGTGGTGCGGCCTTCGGCACCGTCCTCGCGACGCTGTTCTTCCTGTTCGTGGTGTCGCGCATCATCATCGTGCTGGCGGCGTGGATCGCCACCGACGGGACCGACGGGCCGGATCAGCCGAACGCGGCGACGAACTGCTCGGCCGAGGTGGCCCGGTAGACCATGTTCGTCTTCTGCACCTCGGCCAGCGGGGCGCTGGGGGCGTCCGAGTAGCGGTGCCCCGGGTAGACCGTCGGGTCGCCCTTGAGCGAGGCCAGCTGCTGCAGCGAGTGGTACATCTGCGCCGAGTCGCCACCCGGGAAGTCGGTGCGCCCACAGCCCTGCAGGAACAGCGTGTCCCCGGCGACCAGCTTGTCGCCGTCCGGGTCCTGGAGCAGGAAGCACTGGCTGCCGGGGGTGTGGCCCGGGGTGTGCAGCAGCCGGATCCGCAGCGACCCGACCTCCACGACGTCGTCGTGGTCGTGCGGGGTGAGGTCGGTCGCCGACAGCCCGGTCACCTTCGTGACGTACTCGGCCTCGGTCCGCTGCACGTGCACCGGCACCGGGTGCTTCCCGAGCAGGTCGGCCAGCCCGACCAGGTCGAAGCCCATCATCGAGCCGCCGACGTGGTCCGGGTGGTGGTGGGTGGCGAGCACGCCGGTCAGCCGCATGCCGTCGGCGTCGAGCGCGGCCAGCAGCTCGTCGGGGGAGTAGGCCGGGTCGACGACGACCGCCTCCCCGGTCCCCGAGTCCCCGATCAGGTACGAGAAGTTGACCATCTGGGTGGCCACGGGGTCTCCGGTGGCGTAGTCCTGCCCGGAGAGCATCTGACGGAAGTACAGGCCCATGCGTCGATCCTAGGGCCCCGCGTGCACACCGTGCGCAGGCCGGGCTTGACAGCGTATTGTGAGCGCTCACAATGCAGTGAACGACCGCCCCTCTCCGGCGGTGCACCCGGTGTCGACGACGAGATGGTGGAGCGTGCTGGATCCGAGCGGCCTCCGGGACGTCCGCGAGTGTTCGAGCCCGTGAACGAATCCAGGTCGCTGCTCGTCGAGCGCCCGGGCGAGATCCGGATCGTCACCGGTGCGCCGTTCGGCGCACCGGGACACGACGAGGCGCTGGTCCGGGTCGCCTACGCCGGGATCTGCGGGTCCGATCGCGAGCTGGTGGCCGGGACCCGTGCCCCGGGTTATGTCCGGTACCCGGTCGTCCCGGGCCACGAGTGGTCCGGCACAGTCGTCGACCTCGGGCCGGAGGCCGACCCGCGGCTGCTCGGTCGCAAGGTGGTCGGTGAGGGCTTCCGGTACTGCGGGCGATGCACCGCCTGCCGGCGCGGCGACACCAACCTCTGCCTGTCCGGCTACGACGAGACCGGCTTCACCCGCCCGGGCGCCTGCGCCGACCTGCTGCGCCTGCCCGCCCGGCTGCTGCACCCGCTGCCCGACGACGCCGACCTGCGAGCCGCGGCACTCGTCGAGCCGGCCGCCTGTGTCGCCGATGCGGTGCGCGTGGCCAGGCTGTCGCCCGGCGAGCGGGTCGCGGTCGTCGGCGGCGGCACCCTCGGGCTGCTGGCCGTGCAGCTGGCGGCGGCCCACACACCGTCCGAGCTGCTCGTCGTCGATCCGCGACCGCGGCCGGTCGCTGCGGCCTGCGGCGCGAGCGGGGTGCTGAGTCCCGACCAGGCCGACCGGTACCGCGGCACGTTCGACGCGGTGATCGAGTGCGCCGGCACCTACGGCACCGGGCGGGCGGCGATCTCGCTCCTGCGCCGGGGCGGTCGCGTCGTGCTGACCGGGCTCAACGGCGGAGCGGACGTCGCACTGTCGCCGGCCGAGCTGGTCGCCCGTGCGGTGACGGTGCGAACCGTCTTCGGGGCCCCCTCCCGGGCCTGGTCCGACGCGGTGGCCGCGCTCGGCGACGGCCGGCTGCGCCCGGAACCCCTGATCAGCGACGAGCTTCTACTCGACGACGCCGGCACGGCGCTCGCGCCGGACGCGGCCGTCCCCGACGGCAAGGTGTTGCTTCGCCCGTGACCCGTAACCTTCGCGCGGCGCCGGTGACCGGCCCGGCCGCCACGCACGGCGAGGGGCCGGTCTGGCACCCGTCCTTCGCCGGTGTCCGGTGGGTCGACATGCTCGCCGGTGACATGCTGGAGCTCCCCCCGGACGGGACGACCGTGCGCCGCCACGTCGCGGACGTCGCGGCCGCCTTCCGCCCGCGGCGCGACGGCGGGCTGGTGCTCGCGACCGAGCGCGGGTTCGCCCTGCTCGACGTGGACGGGCACCTGCAGCGTGACCTCGGCCCGCTATGGCAGGACCCGGACGTCCGGATGAACGACGGCGGCTGCGACCCTTCCGGTGCGTTTTGGTGCGGCTCGATGGCCTACGACGAGCGCCCCGGCGCGGGCACCCTGTACCGGCTCGGCACCGACCTCGTCGCTCGGCCGGCGCTGCGCGGCGTCACGATCTCCAACGGGTTCGCGTTCTGCCCGGACGGCACCCGGGTGTACTACGTGGACACCCCGACCGGCCGGGTCGACGTGTTCGACCACGACTCCGCCGCGGGTGCGGACGGCCTGCACCGCCGCCGCCCCGTGATCGAGATTCCGCCGTCGGCGGGGGCGCCGGACGGCATCACCGTGGACCAGGACGGTGGCATATGGGTGGCCCTGTGGGGCGGCGGGGCGGTGCGCCGCTATCGTCCCGACGGCATGTTGGACGCCGTCGTGGAGCTTCCGGTGTCGCAGGTGACGGCGTGCACGTTCGGCGGGCCGGACCTCGGCACGCTGTACGTGACGACGTCGATGCAGGGGCCGGCGGGTGCGGACCGGCCGCCGGCCGGGGCCCTGTTCGCCGTGCGCCCGGGCACCCGGGGGCTGCCGGTGGCGGAGTTCGCGGGCCGGCCCTGACCGGACGTTCGGGCGGGTGACGACGGGGGGATCGCGCATGGTGGGCAGGACGGCCCGGGGCCCCTCCATGTTCGACGTCGCAAGGCTCGCCGGTGTCTCGCATCAGACCGTCTCGCGGGTGCTCAACGACCACCCGAACGTCCGCGCGGCCACCCGCAGCCGCGTCCGGTCGGCGGTCGACGAGCTCGGCTACCGGCCGAACCGGGCCGCCCGCACCCTGGTCACCGGCCGGGACCGGGTGATCGGGATCGTCGCCCCGCAGTCGACGCTGTTCGGTCCGGTGTCGCTGCTCGCCGCGTTCGAGGAGCAGGCGGTCGCGGCGGGGTTCGGCGTGAGCGTCGTCCGGGTGCGTGATCTCGACGGTCCCTCGGTCGGCGCGGCGGTCGGCCGGCTGCTCGACGCCCAAGTCTCCGGCATCGTCGTGATCGCCCCGGTCGTCGGGGTGGCCGAGGCGCTCGACGCGATGCCCGGCGACGTCCCGCTGGTGACCGTAGACGGCGACCCGGCCCGCCCGTGTCCTCTGGCGACGGTGGACCAGCTCGAGGGCGGGCGGCTGGCGACCGAGCACCTGCTCGAGGCCGGGCACCCGACGGTGTGGCACGTGGCCGGCCCAGAGCACTGGTTCGATGCCGCCGGACGCGCCGAGGGTTGGCGGGCCGCCCTGCGCGCCGCGGGCGCCGACGTCCCCCCGGTCGTCCCGGCCGACTGGAGCCCGGATGCCGGGTACCGGGCCGGGCAGTTCCTCGGCCGCATGCCCGAGGTGACAGCCGTGTTCACCGCCAACGACGCGCTCGCGACCGGCCTGCTGCACGCCCTGCACGACCTGGGACGCCGGGTGCCGGAGGAGATCAGCCTCGTCGGGTTCGACGACATCCCGACCTCGGCGCACCTCGTGCCGCCGCTGACCACCGTGCGTCCCGACTTCGAGGCAGTGGCCTGCGAGGCGCTCGACCTGCTCGTGCGCGACGTCGGTGACGGCGCCGGCGAGGGCCGCGCAGTCCCGACGGAGGGACCCGGCGCACACCGCCGGGTCTCGCCGGTGCTGGTGCCGCGGGACAGCGTCGCCCCGCGGCCCGCCCGCTGAGCCGCCCCGCCCCGCGCGCCCGGTCGTGCCCGCAGGACTGCTGTCATCGATCCCAGCGCTCCCGGACGGCGCGGGACTGTCGCCCTCCCAGCCAGATGCGTTAGCGTTAACATCGCGTTGCTGCCACCCGATCGGGAGGACACATGGACGTGTCGGACGACGGTCTGCGGCTGTCGCTGAACTGGCTGGACGGGTCGATCCTGGCGATCTACTTCGTGGTCGTGGTCGGGATCGCGGTGGCCGCCCGCCGGAGCGTGCGGACCAGCCTGGACTTCTTTCTGTCCGGGCGGTCGCTGCCGGCGTGGGTGACGGGCCTGGCCTTCGTCTCGGCGAACCTGGGCGCGATCGAGATCCTCGGCATGGCGGCCAACGGCGCGCAGTACGGCGCCTACACGGTGCACTGGTACCTGATCGGCGCGATCCCGGCCATGGTCTTCCTCGGCCTGGTGATGATGCCCTTCTACTACAACTCGAAGGTGCGCAGCGTCCCGGAGTTCCTGCTGCGGCGGTTCGGGCCGTCGTCGCACCTGCTGAGCGCGCTGCTGTTCTCGATCGCCTCGATCCTCATCGCCGGGGTGAACCTGTTCGCGTTGGCGATCGTGCTGCGCGCGCTGATCGGCTGGCCGCTGCCGCTGTCGATCGTGCTGGCCGGGGCGTTCGTGCTGGTCTACATCGTGATCGGCGGGCTGACCTCGGCCATCTACAACGAGGTGCTGCAGTTCTTCGTGATCATCGCCGCGCTCGTGCCGCTGACCGTGCTCGGCCTGGTCCGGGTCGGTGGCATCGACGGGCTGACTGCGCGGGTCACCGAGACGCTCGGGCCCGACTTCCTCACCGCCTGGAACGGCACCGGGATCGGGAGTGAGAACCCGCTCGGCGCGAACTGGCTGACGATCGTGCTCGGCCTGGGCTTCGCGGTGTCGTTCGGCTACTGGACGACGAACTTCGCCGAGGTGCAGCGGTCGCTGTCGGCGAAGAACCTGTCCGCGGCCAAGCGGACGCCGCTGATCGCGGCGTTCCCGAAGATGGTGATCCCGGCGATCGTCGTGCTGCCCGGGATCATCGCGGTGGTCATCGAGCCCGGGATGGGCGGCGAGGGCGCCGCCTACACCTACAACGACGCGATCCCGCTGCTCATGCGCGACCTCTTGCCCAACGGGGTGCTCGGCCTGGCCGTCACCGGCCTGATGGCGTCGTTCATGGCCGGCATGGCGGCCAACGTCTCCAGCTTCAACACGGTCTTCACCAACGACGTCTGGCAGGCCTACCTCAAGCCGAACATGCCGGACGCGCACTACCTGCGCACGGGGCGCGTCGTCACCGTCGTCGGCGTCGTCGCGGGGATGGGGACGGCGTTCATCGCCGCCGGGTTCAGCAACATCATGAACTACCTGCAGACGCTGTTCTCATTCTTCAACGTGCCGCTGTTCGCGGTGTTCATCCTGGCGCTGTTCTGGAAGCGGATGACCGCACCCGCCGGGTTCTGGGGCCTGCTCGCCGGCACGGTCGCCCCGGTGCTGTTCTACCTGTCCTACCGCGCCGGGTGGATCGACCCGGGTTCCGATCAGGGCACCAACATGATCGCTGCGATCATCGCGTTCGTGGTGGGGACCGGGGTCGCGGCCCCCGTCTCGCTGGCCACCCGGCCCAAGACCGACGCCGAGCTCGACGGGCTGGTCTACACCCGCGCCGCCGTCGCCGACCGCGGGGAGGTCGCCGCAGGCGACGACGCCTGGTATCGGCGCCCCGCGCTGCTGGGCTGGTCGGCAATCGTGCTCGCGGTCGTCTGCTACCTGCCCTTCACCGTCTGACCGGCCCCGCGTCCGAGGAGGAGACCCGTGAGCGACATCGACCGGACCACCCCCGCCCACGGCACCGACCCCGCCACCGCCGGCGGTCGCCGGAGCCGCGTGTTCGACATCCGGGCCGTGATCGCCGCGGTGTTCACCGCGTACGGGATACTCGTGGGCGCGGCCGGGATCTCGCCCAACCCGGCCGGGCTGGTGAAGTCGCAGGGCATCAACATCAATCTCTGGACCGGTGCCGGGATGCTGGTGGTCGCCGCGCTGTTCTGGCTGTGGCTGTGGCTGCGGCCGTTGACCACGGCCGGTGACCCCGCGCCCTAGGGCCGCCGCCGACTACGGTCACGCGCATGTCCTGCCCGCACGCCCGGCGCCGCGACGCCCTGCGCGCCCTGCTGACCACCGCCGGTCTGGACGCGGTACTGGTCACCGACCTGCTCGACGTCCGCTACCTGACCGGCTTCATGGGCTCGAACGCCGCCGCCGTGGTCGCCGCCGACCCCGGCGACGACCTGCTGTGCACCGACGGGCGGTACCGGATCCAGGCCGCGCGGGAGTGCCCCGGCCTGCGCGTCGTGGTCGACCGGCCGAGCGCGCCGGCCGCGGCCGTGACCGTCGCCGCCGGCCGGACGCTGGGCTACGACTCCGCGACGCTCACCGTGGACGGCCTGGCCGCGGTCCGCGACGCCGTCCCCGGGCGGCGGCTGCGCCGGGCCCCCGGCCTGGTCGGGCAGCTGCGGGCGATCAAGGACGATGCCGAGGTGGCGGTCCTGCGCGCCGCCTGCGAGCTCGCCGACACCGCCCTGACCGGCCTGCTCGACGCCGGCGGGCTGGCGCCCGGGCGCACCGAGCGGGAGGTGGCCGCGGACCTGGAGGACCGGATGCGCCGGCTCGGCGCGGCAGGGCCGGCGTTCGAGACGATCGTCGCGGCCGGTCCGCACTCGGCCGTCCCGCATCACCGGCCGACCGGCACCGAGCTGCGCCCCGGCGACCTCGTGAAGATCGACTTCGGGGCGGAGCTGGACGGTTACCACTCGGACACCACCCGGACGTTCTGCCTGGGCCGGGCCGCGGACTGGCAGCGGGAGCTGCACGCGCTGGTCGACCGGGCCGCCGCGGCGGGCCGGGCCGCGCTGGCCGACGGCGCGACCGTGGCCTGCGTCGACGCCGCGGCCCGGGACGTGATCGCCGCCGCCGGGCACGCCGAGGAGTTCCCGCACGGTCTCGGGCACGGCGTCGGGCTGGCGGTGCACGAGCCGCCGTGGCTGTCGAGGTCGGGCACCGGGTCGATCGCCGCCGGTCAGGTGGTGACGGTCGAGCCCGGCGTCTACCTGGAGGGCCGCGGCGGCGTCCGGATCGAGGACACCCTGCACGTCGTCCCCGGCGCCCCCGCGATCCCCCTCACCTCCCTCCCGCGCACCCTGGTCGAACTCTGACCCACCCCCGCGTCGTGGAGCCCTGATGCGGAGGCGTGGCGTGGGAGCGGGAGTGGATCAGTGCCGGCCCAGGGCCTCGCGCCAGGGGACGGCCGAGCCGAGCCGCAGCACCGAGCGGTGGTAGATCCGCGCGCTCACCCAGGCCAGGGCGACCACGGCGAGCAGCATGAACAGCACCGTCGCGACGATCTGGAGCACGGTCGCCGAACCGTCGGCGATCCGCAGCGGCATCAGGATCGCCGAGAACGGCGGGATCCAGGACAGCACGGTCGCCGGCGGCGCGTCCGGCGACCCGACGTAGTAGAAGGCGGCGCCGTAGAGCAGGAACAGGCTCAGCATCAGCGGTCCGGTGGTGGAGTTGATGTCCTCCTGCCGGGAGACCATCGAACCCGCCGCCGCGTACAACACGGCGTAGAACAGGAAGCCGAGCACGAACCAGCCGAGCACGCTCGCGAACACCCCGACGGCGGTGCCGGTGAGGGTCAGGACCCCGGTCCCGATGCCCGCCGCGAGCCCGACGACGCCGTAGAGGGTCAGCTGCAGCAACCCGACCGCGCCGATGCCCAGAACCTTGCCCCACAGCAGGTGCAGAGGCCGGATCGTGGACAGCAGCAGCTCGACGACCCGGCTGGACTTCTCCTCGACGACCCCCATGGCGACGTAGGTGCCGAACCCGAGGATCTGACCGAACAGCAGGAACAGCGCGACGAGGCTCAGCGCCGTCCGCTGCCCGGCCTCCGGGTCGGGCGGGTCCAGCGCGTCGACGGTGAGGACGGCGGGCGCGGTGCTGCGGTCCAGGGTGTCCGGGGCGACGCCGAGCCCGGTCAGCGCGGTGTCACGGGCCTGCCGTTCCAGGGCGGCGTCGAGGACCGTGCGGACCTCGGCCGGCACCTCCTCGTCGACGATCGCGACGGCGCCGTCGGCCGCCGGGAGCACGGCGACGTCCAGGTCTCCGGCCGCCACGCCATCCCGGCCGGCGTCGGCCGAGTCGATCGGCCGGACCTCGACCGGCAGGCCGAGCCGGTCCCCGGCCCCGGTGACCGCGGCCGCGAGCGGCGGGTCACCGGCCACGCCGACGGACGGGCGGTCGTCGGCACCGGCGCCGCCGAAGACCGAGAACGCCACGATCCCGCCGGCGATCACCAGCAGCACGATCGCATTGCTGATCACGAAGCTCTTCTTGACGACCTGGGCGCGGAACTCGCGCCGGGCGACGAGCGCGACGGCCCGCGGGGCGGGGAGCGCCATCAGGAGACCACCTCGCGGTAGAGATCGGTGAGGGACGGGGTGCGCCGGGTGAACCCGTGCACCGGACCGGTCGCGAGGGCGGCGGCGAGCACGTCCTGGTCGTCGGTGCGGTCCTCGAGCAGCAGGGTCGTGCGGCCCCCACCGGCCTCGACGACCCGCACGCCGGGCAACCCGTCGGCCCAGCCGGGCGGGGCGGCGGGGGCGTGCACCTCGAGCCGGACGCCGCCGGTGCCGCGGACCTCGCCGACCGTCCCGACGGTCCGCATCCGGCCGGCCACGATGATCCCGACCCGGTCGCACAGCCGCTGGACGAGGTCGAGCTGGTGGCTGGAGAACAGCACCGGCACGCCGGCCCGGGCCTTCTCCCGCAGGACCTCGCTCATCACGTCGACCGCGACCGGGTCGAGCCCGGAGAACGGCTCGTCGAGCACGAGCACGGCCGGGTCGTGGACCAGCGCGGCCGCCAGCTGGACCCGCTGCTGGTTGCCCAGGCTCAGGGCGTCGACCGTGCTCGCGAGCCGGGACCCGATACCGAGGCGTTCGGCCCAGCGGGCGGCGGCGCAGCGGGCGTCCGCCCGCCTGACGCCGTGCAGCTCGGCCAGGTAGCTCAGCTGCTCGCCGATCTTCATCTTCGGGTAGAGCCCGCGTTCCTCGGGCATGTAGCCGATCGTGGCGCGGACGTCCAGGTCGACCGGACGGCCGCCGAGCCGGACCTCGCCGGCGTCGGCGGCCAGCACGCCGAGTGCGATCCGCATGGTGGTGGTCTTGCCGGCGCCGTTGGAGCCGACGAAGCCGAAGATCTCGCCGGGCCGGACGTCGAAGGAGACGTCGTGCAGCGCCACGGCCGTGCCGTACCGCTTGGCCAGCGAGTCGATCTCGAGTGTCATGGTTGGGCCCGACTCGCTCAGAGGAACAGGGTGGCGATCAGGAAGCCGGAAGCGTTGAACACCGCGTGCGCGACGACCGCGGGCCAGATCGAGCGGGAGCGCTCGTAGAGCAGCGCGCAGACCACGCCGAGCAGGAACGCGATCACCAGCACGACGTTGATCCCGTGCGCGAGCGCGAAGATCGCCGAGCTGGCCGGGACCGCGACCCACACCCCGTAGCGGCGCAGCGCGCCGTATCCGATCCCGCGGAACAGCAGCTCCTCGGCGACCGGCACGAGGACCGCGCCGGTCAGCATCACCCCGGACAGGACCAGCAGCGAGCCACCGGTGAGTGCCTCGCCGAGGAACGCCTGCGGGTTCGAGAAGTCCCCGGTGACCTGCTGGTAGCCCCAGCCGAGCCCGGACGCCAGCGCCCGGCAGAGGAGCCCGGCGGCGACGCCGGCCAGCAGCAGGCCCGGCGTCGTCCGGCGCAGGCCGATCGCGGGCAGCCACCGGACCCGCAGCGCGAGCACCCCGAGGACCGTGGCCAGGGTGGCCGCACCGGTCACCGCGAGCACCGGCGTGGCAGGCGGGAACCCGCCCGGCCCGTCGAGACCGCCGGTGCCGAGGAACAGCAGGATGCCGAGCCCGACGCTCAGGCCCAGGTAGAGCGGGACGGCGACGAGCAGCTCGGTCCAGCCCACCGACGGACCGCGCGGACGCCCGGCGCCCACCCGCGGTGCGGGCGGGACCGCACCCCCCGATGCCGTCCCGCCCGCCACCGTTCCCCCGTGGTCGGTCCCGGTGCGATCGGTCCCGGTGTGATCGATCATCGTGTGCCCCCGCCCCTCCTCGCCGGTGATGCCGAGGTTAGGGCTGCGGGCGCCTGTCGTGGATCGGCGCGGAGGACGAGATCGGGGCCGGGACCGCCTCGTCCGCGCGGACGAGCGGGGCCCGGGGCAGCACCGCGCGGACCGTCCAGCCGGGGCCGCCGTCTGGGCCCGCGTGCAGGCCGCCGCCGAGCAGCGCGACCCGCTCGTGCATGCCGACCAGACCCAGCCCGGAGCCGTGCCCGTCCGGCCGGTGACCGGGGGCCGGGCCGTCGTCGACGATCTCGACCGACACCTCCGACGGCCGGTGCTCGACCCGGACCCGGGTGGGTGCGGGGCCGGCGTGCCGGAGCACGTTGGTCAGCGCCTCGGTGAGGATTCGCTGGGCGAACAGCTCGGCGTCGCCGGGTGGCTCGGCCGGTGTCCCGACGACGTCCACGGTGACCGGCAGCCCGGCCGTCCGCGACCCGGCGAGGAGGCGGCCGACCCCGGCGTCGTCGAGCACCACCCCGTCCGGTTCGGGGGTGAGCCCCGCCAGCTCCGGCAGCGCGGCGGCGACCCGGCGGCCGGAGTCGTCGATGTGCGCGAGCGCCGCGGCCCGGTCGTCCGGGTCGGTCGCCATCCGCGCCGCCCCGGCCTGCACCGCGATCGCCGAGACGTGATGGGCGACGACGTCGTGCAGGTCGCGGGCGATCCGCAGCCGTTCCCGCGCCACGGCGTCCCGGTTGCCGGCCTCGGCCAGGTCCCGGTGCCGTCGCTCGTCGTCCCGCCGGTGCCGGCGGAGCAGGATCCCGGCGATCCAGAGCGGCAGCGCCCCGAGGCAGGCCAGGGCGAGGAAGCCCGCGCCGCCGACCGTGTTCTGCGGGTAGCCGAACACGAGGGCGCCCGCCAGCCAGGTCAGCGTGGAGACGCTGATCGCGGGGCCGGACCACCGGGGCCGGGCCTGCGTCGAGGCCCCCCACACCAGCAGCAACCAGGACCCGTCGGCGATCGCGTTGGTGGCACCCAGCGCGGCGGCGAGCACGGTGCCGACCCCGGCGAGCAGCACGGCGGGCACCGGCGCCGTCCGCCACCAGGCGACCAGCGCGAACTGACACGCGACCACGAGGAGCCCGGGCGCGGACCCGAGCGGCAGGTCGAAGGTGTCGAAGACCCGATCGACCGCCGGATCGCCGACCGTCGGGTACGGCAGCGCGGCGAGCGGCAGCGCGACGACGAGGAGCGCCGCCGTCGCGACCAGACCGGCCCGGTCCGGCAGCGGCAGGGCGAACCTGCGCCGGTCGCCGGCCGGATCCGGCGGAGCGGTGGCCCTCGGCGGGGCGTCCGGGTCGTCGGGGGTGCGGAGGACCCCGAGCACCCGGCGCATCGCGGCCAGCACCGAGCGGGCCTGCTCGCGCAGTTCACGCAGCTCGGTCTCGGACGGCGGGGTGCGGTGCGACGCGTCCTCGGGCGCGGCCGGGCCGTAGCACCGGGTCCGGTCCACCAGCCGGTGCAGACCGGTCAGCACCCCGCGGCCGATCTCCTCGGCGATCCGGGCCCGCTCGGTGCGCAGCGCCGCCGACCGGCGGACCCGCTCGGCCTCCCGGCGTTCCCGCTCGGCCTGCCGGGCGGTGGCCCGGGTGTAGCGCCCGGCGACCCCGCCGGCCAGCACGAACACCCCGAGCACGGCTCCGCCGCCGACCGCGGCACCGGCGGCGGTGCCCGGGTCCCCGATCGTCTGCAGCCCGACCAGCGCGTACCCGGCGAGCGAGCCGAGCCAGGGCACCAGCAGCCACCCGGCCGCCCGTCCCGGCGCGCGACCGACCGCGTGCGCGAGCACCGCCCAGACGTAGGTCCCGGGGACGCCGACGGCCGCGTACTGGCCGACCGCGACCACCGCCAGCAGCGCGAACGCCCGGCGCGGGCGCCGGCGGCGCAGCAGCACCAGCGCCGCCTGGGCGGTGGCGAGCAGCGTCCCGACCACCGCGCCGGCCGGGCCGGGGAGCAGGCTCGGGACGGTGGCGACCCCGTCGCCGCGGGCGGCGATGACCTCCATCAGGGCGGCCAGCAGCACCGTCACCGCGAGCGCCGCGTCCACGGCCGGCGACCCGGGCAGCGGGCCGGGCCGGGGGACGCGCGGCTCAGCCGCCGGCGGCGTCGGCGGCGCGTCCATCGGGGTTCCCGACCAGTCCGTGCTCGTAGGCGAACACCACCAGCTGGACCCGGTCCCGCAGGTCGAGCTTGGTGAGCAGGTTCGAGACGTGCGTCTTCACCGTCGTCGGGCCGAGCACCAGCCGGTCGGCGATCTCGGCGTTGGACAGGCCGGCCGCGACGAGCCCGAGCACCTCGCGCTCCCGCTCGGTCAGCGCGCCGGCCGGCCCGTGGTCCGGAGCCGGGTCGGCGGGCACGAAGGAGCCGACCAGCCTGCGGGTCACCGAGGGCGCGAAGAGCTCGTGGCCCGCGTGCACGGTGCGCACGGCGACCTGCAGGTCCTCCGGCTCGACGTCCTTCAGCACGAACCCGGAGGCTCCGGCGCGCAGCGCGTCGTAGACGTGCCGGTCCAGGTCGAACGTGGTCACCACCAGCACCCGGATCGCCGGGTCGCGCACGGCCCGGATCCGCCGGGTGCCCTCGATCCCGTCGGTGCCCGGCATCCGCACGTCCATCAGCACGACGTCCGGGCGCAGCGACTCGGCCAGCTCGGCGGCCGCGCCGCCGTCCGCGGCCTCGCCGACGACGTCGATGTCCGGCGCGGCCGCCAGCACCGTCCGCAGACCCGCCCGCACCACCGCCTGATCGTCGGCCAGCACCACCCGCACGCTCACGTCCGCCATCCTGGCACGCGGGCGGCCCCGGCCCGGACCGCTGGTACCCGCCCGGTACGCTGAGCCGGACCTGCGCACCGCCCTGCGCGGCGGGTGCGCACCCGCACCGGAGTGCCCGTCCGCGCCGCCCGTCCTCCCGGGGCCGGGCCCACGGGCCCGGCGGGGGACCGGCGACATCGACCCGATCAGGAGAGCGCGCACGTGGCGACCACGAACGACCTGAAGAACGGCCTGGTCCTGAACATCGAGGGCCAGCTGTGGTCCGTGACGTCGTTCCAGCACGTCAAGCCGGGCAAGGGTGGTGCGTTCGTACGCACCACCCTGAAGAACGTCATGTCCGGCAAGGTCGTCGACAAGACGTTCAACGCCGGCACCAAGGTGGAGACGGCGACCGTCGACCGGCGGGACATGACCTACCTGTACCGCGACGGCACCGACTTCGTGTTCATGGACGGCGACACCTTCGACCAGCTGTCGATCTCGGAGAAGGCCGTCGGCGACGCGGCGAAGTACCTGCTGGAGAACTCCATCGCGCAGGTGTCGCTGCACGAGGGGGAGCCGCTGTTCGTCGAGCTGCCGACCTCGGTCGAGCTGGTCATCTCCCAGACCGACCCGGGCGTGCAGGGCGATCGCTCCACCGGCGGCACCAAGCCGGCCACCCTGGAGACCGGTGCCGAGATCCAGGTCCCGCTGTTCCTGGAGTCCGGCACCAAGGTCAAGGTCGACACCCGGGACGGCCGGTACCTCGGCCGTACGAGCTGACGTGCGCGCACGCACCAAGGCCCGCAAGCGGGCCCTGGACATCCTCTTCGAGTCGGAGGCGCGCGGCGAGGCACCGCTGGAGGTGCTGACCGCGCGCCGCGAGACCGACGACGCGCCGCCGGTGCAGGACTACGCCGGCCGGCTGGTGGAGGGCGTGGCAACCCACCGGGAGCGGATCGACCAGCTGCTCTCCGAGCACGCCGAGGGCTGGGCCGTGGACCGGATGCCGGCCGTGGACCGCGGGCTGCTGCGGATCGGTGTCTACGAGCTGCTCTGGGTGGACGACGTGGACGACCCGGTGGCGATCACCGAGGCGGTCGAGCTGGCCCGGACGCTGTCCACGGACGACTCCCCGCGCTACGTCAACGGCGTGCTCGGCCAGATCTCCGACATCGCCGAGCACCTGCGCGCCACCCTGTAGCTACCCGAGCCCTGCCGCTACCTCAGGTCGACGACCACCTTCACGTCGTCGTCGACCGGGGTGAGTGCCTCGGTCCAGCGCTCCAGCGGCACCCGCCGGGTGATCATCCGGGCCAGCCAGGACGGGTCGGCGGCGGCCAGCGCGTCCGCCGCGGCGCGGTAGTGCCGCAGGTTCGCGTTCACGCTGCCGACCACCACGTCGTTGTCCAGCACCAGCTCGTCGTTGAACGCCCCGGGCGACAGTGACACCGTGCGGTGCGAGCCGGACAGCCCGGTGAGCACCGTGACCGCGTTCGGCCCGGTGCGGCCCAGCACGTCGAAGATCAGCGCGCCGGCCCCGGTGCACTCGAGCACGACGTCCGGAGCGAGGTCGTCGGGCAGCGAGCTGTGGTAGGTCGCGCCCAGGTCACGGACCAGACCGGGTTTCGGTCCGCTGGTGACCCGGTCGAGCACGTGCACCTCCAGCCCACGCTGCACCCCGAGCAGCGCCGCGAGCAGCCCGACCGGCCCGGCACCGGTCACCAGCACGGTGCGCGGGTCGAACACGGCGCGGGAGCCGACCCGCTCGGCCTGCTCCCAGGCCTTGGCCAGCACCGACGCCGGTTCGGTCAGCACGGCGAGGTCGCCCAGCCGGTCGTCCGCGCGGACCGCGAACGCGGCGGGCACCGTCCAGCGCTGCGCCCCGTACCCGTCGAGGCCCTTGATGCCCCGCTCGGTGAACCGTCCGTTGCGGCAGAAGTCCCACTCGCCCGCCGCGCACGGCGGGCACGGCACCGGGTCCGGCCTGCGGACCACCCCGACGACCAGGTCGCCGGGGGAGAGGTCACCGCCCTCCGGCGCGTCCAGCACCCGGCCCAGGGACTCGTGGAAGCCGACCATCTCCTGGGCCCCCGGCGGCAGCTCACCGTGCCCGCCGTGCACGACCTCCCGGTCGGTGCCGCACACCCCGACGAGCAGCCCCTCGACGAGCAGCTCCCCGTCGCCGGGGACCGGGTCGTCGCGGTCGGACACCCGGGAGTGCCCGGGCGCGCCGGGAACCAGCGTCGCCGCCTTCACGACGCCACCTCCGAGCGGGTCTCCCGGTGCCGCTGGTGCCGCCCGCGCCCGGCCCCGGACCGGCTGCCCCACAGCAGCGCGGCACTGTTGGCCAGCCCGAGATGGGAGAACGCCTGCGGGAAGTTGCCCAGGAACCGCTCGCCGTCGTGCTCCTCGGCCAGCAGGCCCACGTCGTTGACCAGTCCGGCCAGCCGTCCGAACATCGCCTCGGCCTCCTCCCGGCGCCCGGCCAGGGTCAGCGCGTCGACGTACCAGAACGAGCAGATCAGGAACGCTCCCTCCCGGCCGGACAACCCGTCCACCGACGACGGGCCCTCCCCGGTGGTGTAGCGCTCCACCAGATCGTCGCGCTTCAACGCCCGGCTCACCGCGTCGAGCGTGCCGAGGACGCGCGGGTCGTCACCGGGCAGGAACCCGACCGACGGGATCAGCAACGTGGCCGCGTCGAGCTCGGTCCCGCCGTAGTACTGGGTGAAGGAGCCCAGCTCCTCGTCGAAGCCCTGGTCGAGGACCTCGGCGTGCACCTCGTCGCGCAGCTGCTCCCACCGGTCGGCCGGGCCGTCCAGCCCGTAGTCGCGCACGGCGCGGACCGCCCGGTCGAAGGCGACCCAGACCATCACCCGGGAGTGGGTGAAGAACCGGTCCGGCCCGCGGACCTCCCACAGCCCCTTGTCCGGCTGCTGCCAGATCTGCTCCAGGTGGGTCACCATGCTGCGCTGCAGCGCCCACGCCTCGGCGTCGGGTTCCAGGCCGCGTTCCCGTGCCAGGTGCAGCGCGTCCATCACCTCGCCGTAGACGTCGAGCTGGCGCTGCCGGTGGGCACCGTTCCCGATCCGGACGGGGCGGGCGCCGTGGTAGCCGGGCAGCCAGTCGGCCTCCCACTCGTGCAGGTGCCGCTCGCCGCCGACGCCGTACATGATCTGCACGTCGGCGGGGTCGCCGGCCACCGAGCGCAGCAGCCAGTGCCGCCAGGCCGCCGCCTCCTCCCGGGCGCCGAAGTCGTCCAGCGCGAGCAGGGCGAACGTGGCGTCGCGCAGCCAGCAGTACCGGTAGTCCCAGTTGCGCTGCCCGCCGGGTACCTCCGGCAGGGACGTGGTGGGCGCGGCGACGATGCCGCCGGTCGGGTCGTAGGTCAGGGCCTTGAGCGTGACCAGGGAGCGGCGCACCAGCTCGGCGTGCGGGCCGTCGTAGTCCACCCGGGAGATCCACCCGGCCCAGTACCGCTCGGTGGCGTCGATCGTGGCGTACGGGTCGACCGGCGCCGGTGGGTGGTCGACCGACCCGGCCCACTCCAGCACCCACGCGTAGCGCTCGCCCGCGCGCACCACGACGGTGGTCTCGTGGGCGCGCTCGCCGGGGACCTTGGCCGGCAGCGGGTCGCCGCGCAGGCTCACCGCGTGCGGGCCCGCCACGGCGGTGACGGCGCCGTTCCGGGTGCGGACCCACGGTGTCGCCTCGCCGTAGGCGAACCGCACGACCCAGCGCACCCGCACCTCGACCGTGCCGGACACACCCTCGACGACGCGCACCAGCTCGGGGCTGTCGTCGTCGTCGTGCGGGTGCGGGGTCATCGAGTCGACCAGCCGGACCGTGCCGTCGGCCGTGTCGAACTCGGTCTCGAGCACCAGCGAGCTGGCGCGGTAGCGCCGCCGTACCCGCGTGATCTCGGCGGTGGGGGCGATGCGCCAGTACCCGGCGTGCTCGTCGCCGAGCAGCCGTCCGAGGCAGGACGGGCTGTCGAACCGCGGCAGGCAGAGCCAGTCCACCGAGCCGTCGCGGCCGACCAGCGCGGCGGTGCGCAGGTCGGAGAGCAGCGCGTAGTCCTCGATGCGGCCGGGCGGGGATCCCATCGCGGCGACGCTACCGCGCAACCGGGCTCGGCACCGGGCGCGTCACCCTTCCCCTGGGACGCGTCCGGTGCGTCGCCCGCGCCTCACCCGACCCCGTGGCCGGGCCGCGCCTCGGGCGGGAGCACCCCCCACTCGATGAGCTGGTCGGTCAGCTCACCCGGGGACATGTCGTAGATGATCGCGAGCGAGCGCAGGTCCTCGGCGCGGATGGAGAGCACCTTGCCGTTGTAGTCGCCGCGCTGGCTCTGGATGGCCGCGGCGTAGCGGGCCAGCGGGCCCACCTTGTCCGCGGGGAGCTGCTGCAGCCGCTCCAGGTTGATCACGATCTTGGTCGCGGGCTCGCTGCCGGACGGGATGCGCCCCTCGGGGAGGAGCTCCGCCACCGGGACCCCGTAGAAGTCGGCCAGCTCGGCCAGCTTCTGCACGGTCACGGCACGGTCCCCACGCTCGTACGAGCCGACGACGACGGCCTTCCAGCGGCCCCCGGACTTCTGCTCGACCCCGTGCAGCGACAACCCCTGCTGCTGCCTGATCGCCCGGAGCTTCCCCCCGAGCGCCTTGGCGTAGTCGCCCATCGATCCCCTCGTTCCTGACGGTCCGTGCCGGCCCGGTCGCCGGCGGCCACCTGCTCACCGGTGGTCCGGGTCGTCGCCCCTGTGGGTGGTCCCCGGCCGGGGCACCGGTTCCGGTCCGGGCGACGCCGTCCGGTCCGTCCGGTCCGTCCGGCCGACGCTGTGCGTCACCGCACACCTGCACGTTCCCTGATTGATACGGAGAGTAATCCTCCGGGTCCGGTCCGGCGCGGTCAAGTTCGACCCCCTGCTCGGGGGGTTGACGCGCGCTTTCCCACACGAACGGGGCAGCGCTCATCCCTCGTCAGCGGTAGCGCTGGGTACCCGGGGACCGGCCGGGGCACTCGCCCCTGTGGGTACGGTGGGCAGAAGCGGGTATCGCAAGCAGTCGGGCGCTGCGACCGGCCCGACTGCGCATCGTGACCGTAACGTGATCTCCTGTGAGGGATCGCGGTGTGGTCCGGGTCGCTGTGTGACCCGGCGCGGCCGGGCCATCGCCGGGCCGCCGTGGTTGCTAGGTTGGGAACCGCTCGACCGTCCTTTAAGACCCGTCCGGTGAGGCGGGGAAGGAGTACATCCTCGTGGCGCAGAATCGCCGCGGGGACGTCGGTGCCCAGCACTCCGGGCGGGAGCAGCATCCCGGCCGGGAACTGCTCTCCGCCGCCGACGTCACCCGCACCATCGCGCGCATCGCGCACCAGATCATCGAGAAGACCGCGTTCGGTGCCGACAACCCGGACGAGCTCGTCCTGCTCGGCGTCCCCACCCGCGGCGTCCATCTCGCCCACCGGCTGGGCGCCGCGATCACCGACTTCGCCGGTGTCGCACCGGCCGTCGGGTCGGTGGACGCCACGCTCTACCGCGACGACCTGCGCCGCGGCCCGGCCCGCGCGCTGGAGTCCACCGCGATGCCCGAGGGCGGGGTGGACGACAAGCTGGTCGTGCTCGTCGACGACGTGCTGATGTCCGGCCGGACCACCCGCGCCGCGCTGGACGCGCTGCGCGACGAGGGCCGCCCGCGGATCGTGCAGCTGGCCGTGCTCGTCGACCGCGGGCACCGGGAGCTGCCGATCCGTGCCGACTACGTGGGCAAGAACGTCCCCACCTCGCGCACCGAGCAGATCCTGCTGTCGCTGTCCGAGATCGACGGCAGCGACGGCGTGTGGATCACCCAGGAGACCGGGGAGGACGAGGCGTGAGGCACCTGCTCACGGTCGCCGACCTCGACGCGAGCGCCGCCACCGCCCTGCTCGACACCTCCGACCGGCTGCGCCAGGCACTGCTCGGCCGGGAGGTCCGCAAGCTGCCCACGCTGCGTGGCCGCACCGTGATCACGATGTTCTACGAGAACTCCACCCGGACCCGGGTGTCGTTCGAGATCGCCGGCAAGTGGATGAGCGCGGACACCGTGAACGTGTCCGCCTCCGGCTCGTCGGTGTCCAAGGGCGAGTCGCTGCGCGACACCGCGCTGACGCTGTCCGCGATGGGCGCCGACTGCGTGATCGTCCGGCACCCCGCGTCCGGTGCGGCGCACCGGCTGGCGCACTGGGTGGACGCCCAGCGCTCGACCGACACCGCGACCGGCCCCGACACCGCGACCGGCTCCGCTTCCGGCTCGGACCCGGCGCTCGGTCCCGGCACCGCCGTCGTCAACGCGGGGGACGGGACGCACGAGCACCCCACCCAGGCGCTGCTCGACGCGGCCACCCTGCGGGACCGGCTGGGCGGGATCGCCGGGCGCCGGGTCGCGATCGTCGGCGACGTCCTGCACAGCCGGGTCGCGCGCTCGAACGTGCTGCTGCTGGCCACCCTGGGCGCCGAGGTGGTGCTCGTCGCGCCGCCGACGCTGCTGCCCGCCGGGGTGGAGCAGTGGCCGTGCCGGGTCTCGCACGCCCTGGACGCCGAGCTGCCCGCCGCCGACGCGGTGATGATGCTGCGCGTGCAGGCCGAGCGGATGCACGGCGGCTTCTTCCCGTCCGCACGCGAGTACGCGATCGGCTACGGGCTGTCCGAGGACCGCGCGAAGCTGCTGCCCGGGCACGCCACCGTGCTGCACCCCGGTCCGATGATCCGCGGCATGGAGATCGCCCCGGCGGTCGCCGACGCCCCCAACTCCGCAGTGCTGGCCCAGGTGCGCAACGGCGTGCACGTCCGGATGGCCGTCCTCTACCACCTGCTCGCCGGAGCCGCCGAATGAGTCGGGACAGCGTGAATCGAGACAGCATGACCGATCTGCTCATCACCGACGTCCGGCCTTACGGCGAGGACCCGGTCGACGTCCTGGTCACCGACGGGGTCGTCGAGACCATCGGGACCGGGCTCACCGCCCCCGCGGGCGCCGAGGTGCTCGACGCCCGGGGCGCCGTGCTGCTGCCCGGCTTCGTCGACCTGCACGTGCACCTGCGCGAGCCCGGTGGCGAGGAGTCCGAGACGATCGAGACCGGGTCGCGGGCCGCCGCGCTGGGCGGGTTCACCGCGGTCTTCGCGATGCCGAACACCGACCCGGTGGCCGACTCGGACGTCGTCGTCGAGCACGTCTGGCGGCGTGGGGCCGAGCTCGGCCTGGTCGACGTGCACCCGGTCGGCGCCGTGACCGTCGGCCTCGGCGGGGAGCGGCTGGCCGAGCTGGGCATGATGGCCGGCTCCCGGGCCGCGGTCCGGATGTTCTCCGACGACGGCCGCTGCGTGCACGACCCGCTGCTCATGCGCCGGTCCCTGGAGTACGCCTCGACGCTGGACGCGGTGATCGCCCAGCACGCCGAGGACCACCGGCTCACCGGCGGCGCGCAGGCGCACGAGGGCGCGGTCGCGTCCCGGCTCGGGCTGGCCGGCTGGCCCGCCACCGCCGAGGAGACGATCGTCGCCCGGGACTGCGCGCTGGCCCGCGAGGCGCGCGCGAAGCTGCACGTCTGCCACATCTCCACCGCCCGCACGATCGAGGTCCTGCGGACCGCGAAGGCCCAGGGCGTGCGGGTCTCCGCCGAGGTCACCCCGCACCACCTGCTGCTCACCGACGGCCGGCTGACCACCTACGACCCGGTGAACAAGGTCAACCCGCCGCTGCGCACCGCGGACGACACCCGCGCGATGCGCGAGGCGCTGGCCGAGGGTGTGATCGACGTCGTCGCGACCGACCACGCCCCGCACGCCGCGCAGTACAAGGACACCGAGTGGCAGGCCGCGAAGCCTGGGATGCTGGGCCTGCAGACCGCGCTGTCGGTGCTGGTCGAGACGATGGTCGAACCGGGCCTGCTGGACTGGCACGGCGTCGCGCGGGTGCTCGCCGAGCGCCCGGCCGAGATCGGGAACCTGCCGGATCAGGGCCGCCCGATCGCGGAGGGCGAACCGGCGACGTTCGCGCTGGTGGACCCGGACGACGTCTGGACGGTCCGCGGCGCGAACCTGGCGAGCAAGGCGGCGAACACGCCGTACGAGGGAATGCGACTGCCCGGAACGGTGGTCGCCACGGTGCTGCGTGGGCGCATCACCGCGCGGGACGGGAAGGTACTGGGATGAGCACGACCATGACCGCGGTGCTGGTACTCGAGGACGGGCGGATCTTCCGCGGCGAGGCGTACGGAGCCGTCGGGCAGACCCTGGGCGAGGCCGTGTTCACCACCGGCATGACCGGCTACCAGGAGACGCTGACCGACCCCTCGTACCACCGCCAGATCGTGCTGGCGACCGCGCCGCAGATCGGCAACACCGGCTGGAACGGCGAGGACGACGAGTCCGGCGGGATCCAGGTCGCAGGCTACGTGGTGCGCGACCCGGCGCGGCGCGCGTCGAACTGGCGCTCGACCGGATCGCTGGAGGACGCGCTGCGCGGCCAAGGCGTCGTCGGCGTCGCCGGGATCGACACCCGGGCAGCGGTCCGGCACCTGCGGGAGCGCGGCGCGATGCGCGCCGGGATCTTCTCCGGCGAGGCGCTCGCCGCCGACGAGGCGCTGGTCGAGCGGGTCCGGCAGAGCCCGCCGATGGAGGGCGCCGACCTCTACGGAGCCGTCACCACCGCGGAGCCCTACGTGGTGCCGGCCGTGGGGGAGCGCCGGTTCGTGGTCGCCGCGCTGGACGTAGGGATCAAGTTCAACACCCCGCGGATGATGGCCGCACGCGGCATCGAGGTCCACGTGCTGCCGGCGTCGAGCACGATCTCCGACATCGACGCGCTGCGCCCGGACGGGTTCTTCCTGGCCAACGGCCCCGGCGACCCGGCCACCGCGGACGGTCCGGTCGCGCTCACCCGGCAGGTGCTGGAGCGGCGGATCCCGCTGTTCGGGATCTGTTTCGGCAACCAGATCCTCGGGCGCGCGCTGGGCCGGTCCACCTACAAGCTCCGCTACGGGCACCGGGGCATCAACATCCCGGTCGTCGAGCACGCCACCGGACGGGTCGCGATCACCTCGCAGAACCACGGTTTCGCCGTCGCAGGCGAGCCGGGCGAGGAGTTCGGCACCCCCTACGGCCGCGCGCGGATCACCCACACCTGCCCGAACGACGGCTGCGTCGAGGGCATGGCCGGGATCGATTTCCCGGCGTTCAGCGTGCAGTACCACCCGGAGGCCGCCGCGGGCCCGCACGACGCCGCGGACCTGTTCGACCGGTTCGTGACGCTCATGACCGACAACCCGGTCGGCTACGGCGGCGTCGCCGGGCAGCGTCCGGAGGGCGCGGCCCCGGTGCCCTACCCGCAGCCGGAGGACCTGCCGGACGGCGACCCCGCCGCACCGTCGGCGACCCCGGCCACCCCGACCCCGGTGACCCCGGCGGAGCCGGTCGCCCCGGGGGGTCTCCCGGCGGCCGCGTCCGCGCCGGCGATGACCGAGCAGCCCTCGGGGACCGCGCCGCCGTCGTCGACGGCGGTCCCGTCGGTCGACCTGCACCCGGAGGCGCCCTCGCCGTCCTCCGGAGGCGCGGCGCCGATCGTGCCGCACAGCCCCGAGGAGCCGCTGCCGGCCGACACGGGTGACGCCACGACCCGGCTCCCGGTCACCCCGCCCGGCGGCAGCCCGGCCGCCGTGGCGGCCGAGCCACCGACCGGGCGGATGGCCGCCGTCGGGCGTCCGGGCACGCCGGACCCGCTGACCGCGCCGTTCTCCGACATCGAGAACGCGTTGCGCCGGGACAGCGGGCTGCCCGCGCACCCGGCCCCCGCCGGCGACGGCGACCCGGACGTGGCGGACGACGCCGCCGCACCCGAGGCGGACCCGGTGACCGGCCGCGCCGGGCCGGTCGACGACCGGCCCTGGCCACCGGCCCCACCGCGGGACCCGTCCCGGAACCCGTCCGACGAGCAGGCCCGGACCGGGCAGGAGGACCACTGATGCCGCGCCGCGACGACATCGGCCACGTGATGGTGATCGGCTCCGGGCCGATCGTCATCGGCCAGGCCTGCGAGTTCGACTACTCCGGCACCCAGGCCTGCCGGGTCCTGCAGGCCGAGGGCATCCGGGTCTCGCTGGTCAACTCCAACCCGGCGACGATCATGACCGACCCGGAGTACGCCGACGCGACCTACGTCGAGCCGATCACCCCGGAGTTCGTCGAGAAGGTCATCGCGGCCGAGCGTCCGGACGCGATCCTGGCGACGCTGGGCGGTCAGACCGCGCTGAACACCGCGATCGCGCTGCACGAGAACGGGGTCCTGGAACGCTACGGCGTCGAGCTGATCGGGGCCGACGTCGAGGCCATCGAGCGCGGCGAGGACCGGCTCAAGTTCAAGGACATCGTGACCGGCGTGGGCGGCGACGTCCCGCGCTCGCGGGTCTGCCACTCGATGGACGAGGTCCGCGCGGCCACCGGCGAGCTGGGCCTGCCGGTCGTCATCCGGCCCTCGTTCACCATGGGCGGGCTCGGCTCTGGCATGGCGCACTCCGACGACGAGCTGGAGCGCCTGGCCGGCGCGGGCCTGGCCGCGTCCCCGGTCACCGAGGTGCTGATCGAGGAGTCGGTGCTCGGGTGGAAGGAGTACGAGCTCGAGCTGATGCGCGACCACCACGACAACGTGGTCGTCGTCTGCTCGATCGAGAACCTCGACCCGATGGGCGTGCACACCGGTGACTCGATCACCGTCGCGCCCGCGATGACGCTGACCGACCGCGAGTACCAGCACATGCGTGACGTCGGCGTCGCGGTGCTGCGCGCGGTCGGGGTGGACACCGGCGGCTGCAACATCCAGTTCGCGGTCCACCCGGAGACCGGGCGGCTGGTCGTGATCGAGATGAACCCGCGTGTCTCGCGGTCGAG
Organism: Pseudonocardia nantongensis; assembly: GCF_046546495.1. NCBI lineage: Bacteria > Bacillati > Actinomycetota > Actinomycetes > Pseudonocardiales > Pseudonocardiaceae > Pseudonocardia > Pseudonocardia nantongensis. Next base: position 388,067 of record NZ_JBKGXT010000001.1, read on the forward strand.
CGCGCTGGCGTCGAAGGCCACCGGGTTCCCGATCGCGAAGATCGCGGCCCGGCTGGCGGTCGGCTACACCCTCGACGAGATCCGCAACGACATCACCGGCGAGACCCTCGCGGCGTTCGAGCCGACGCTGGACTACATCGCCGTCAAGATCCCGCGGTTCGCGTTCGAGAAGTTCCCCGGCGCCGACCCCGAGCTGACGACGACCATGAAGTCGGTCGGCGAGGCGATGGCGCTGGGCCGGTCGTTCCCGGAGGCGCTCGGCAAGGCGCTGCGATCGATGGAACGGGCCCGGGCCGGGTTCTGGACCGCCCCCGACCCGGAGGGCGAGCCCGAGTACACCGTCCCGGTCGACGGTCGCATCTACGAGGTCGAGCGGGCGCTGCGCTGCGGCCAGTCGGTCGACGACGTCGCCAAGGCCTCCGGCATCGACCCGTGGTTCGTCGACCAGATCGCGCTGCTCGGCGAGCTCCGCGCGGAGATCGAGGCCGCGCCGGTGCTCGACGCCGGCCTGCTGCAGCGGGCGAAGCGGTACGGGCTGTCGGACCGGCAGCTCGCCGTCATCCGGCCGGAGTTCGCCGGCGAGGACGGGGTCCGCACGCTGCGCCACCGGCTCGGGATCCGGCCGGTCTACAAGACGGTCGACACCTGCGCCGCCGAGTTCGCGGCGAAGACGCCGTACCACTACTCGGCCTACGAGACCGACCCGTCGGCCGAGTCCGAGATCGCACCGCAGACCGAGAAGCCGAAGGTGCTCATCCTCGGATCCGGGCCGAACCGGATCGGGCAGGGCATCGAGTTCGACTACTCCTGCGTGCACGCGGTGCTGGCGCTGCGCTCTGCTCCCGACGACTCCGCCCCGGACAGCGACACTGCCGGCTTCGAGACCGTCATGGTCAACTGCAACCCGGAGACGGTGTCCACCGACTACGACACCGCGGACCGGCTCTACTTCGAGCCGCTGACCTTCGAGGACGTCCTCGAGGTGGTGCACGCGGAGCAGGAGTCCGGCACGGTCGCCGGGGTCATCGTGCAGCTCGGGGGGCAGACGCCGCTCGGGCTGGCGCAGCGGCTCACCGAGGCCGGGGTGCCGGTCGTCGGGACCTCAGCGGCGGCGATCGACCTGGCCGAGGACCGCGGCGCGTTCGGCGAGGTGCTCCGCAAGGCCGGGCTGCCCGCGCCGGACTTCGGCATGGCCACCAGCTTCGACGGGGCCCGGGAGATCGCGTCCCGGATCGGCTACCCGGTGCTGGTGCGGCCGTCCTACGTGCTCGGCGGGCGCGGCATGGAGATCGTCTACGACGAGGCGACGTTGGCCGGCTACATCGCCCGCGCGACGACCGTCTCGCCGGACCGCCCGGTGCTGGTCGACAAGTTCCTCGACGACGCCATCGAGATCGACGTCGACGCGCTGTGCGACGGCGAGGAGGTCTTCCTCGGCGGCGTGATGGAGCACATCGAGGAGGCCGGGGTGCACTCCGGCGACTCGTCGTGTGCGCTGCCGCCGATCACCCTGGGCCGCTCGGTGCTCGACAAGGTCCGGGAGGCCACCGCCGGGATCGCGCACGGCGTCGGGGTCCGCGGGCTGCTGAACGTGCAGTACGCGCTGCACGGCGACGTGCTCTACGTGCTGGAGGCCAACCCGCGGGCGTCCCGGACGGTGCCGTTCGTGTCCAAGGCGACGTCGGTCCCGCTGGCCAAGGCCGCCGCCCGGATCATGCTCGGCGCCTCGATCGCGGACCTGCGGAGCGAGGGCCTGCTGCCGGAGAGCGGGGACGGCGGCACACCGCCGGTGGACGCGCCGGTGGCGGTCAAGGAGGCGGTGCTGCCGTTCAACCGGTTCCGCAACGCCGCCGGTCAGGGCGTCGACCCGCTGCTCGGCCCTGAGATGAAGTCCACCGGCGAGGTGATGGGTTTCGACGCCGCGTTCGGCCCGGCGTTCGCGAAGTCGCAGGCCGCCGCGTACGGATCGCTGCCGACGGCGGGCAAGGTGTTCGTCTCGATCGCCGACCGGGACAAGCGGGCGATGGTGTTCCCGGTGCGCCGGCTCGCCGACATCGGGTTCGAGGTGCTGGCCACCGAGGGCACGGCGGAGATGCTGCGCCGCAACGGGATCCCCGCGACGATCGTGCGCAAGCACAGCGAGGGCTCGTCCAAGGAGACCCCGACGATCGTGGACACGATCCTGGCCGGCGACGTCGACCTGATCGTCAACACGCCGGTCGGGCAGGCCGGCCCGCGGGTGGACGGCTACGAGATCCGGGCCGCCGCGGTCTCCCGCGGGGTGCCGTGCATCACCACGGTGCAGGGCGCCGCGGCCGCCGTGCAGGGCATCGAGGCGCTGGCCTCGGGCGGGCTCGGCGTCCGGTCGCTGCAGCAGGCGCACGCGGCCCTGCGGTCGGAGACCGCCCCGGCGGTACCGCGGTCGGAGACCGCCCCGGCGGCACCGCGGTCCGGGTCGTGACCGGGTTCGGGGTCCGGCTGCTCGGCGCGGTGCGGGAGTCGGGCCCGCTCTGCGCCGGCGTCGACCCGCATCCGGCGCTGCTCGCGAAGTGGGGCCTGACCGACGACGCCGACGGCCTGGCCCGGTTCGCCGATGCCTGCCTGACCGGGTTCGCCGGTTCGGTGGCGGTCGTGAAGCCGCAGTCGGCCTTCTTCGAGCGGCACGGCGCGGCCGGGATCGCGGTGCTGGAACGGTTGCTGGCCGGGTTCGCGCAGTCCTCGACGCTGACCCTGCTGGACGCCAAGCGCGGCGACATCGGCTCGACCATGGACGGCTACGCGGACGCCTACCTGCGGGTCGGTGCGCCGCTCGGGGCGGATGCGCTGACCCTGTCGCCGTACCTGGGCTTCGGCGCGCTGGAGCCGGCGTTCAGTGCCGCCCGGGAGGCCGGGCGCGGGGTGTTCGTGCTGGCCCGCACGTCCAATCCGGAGGGTGCCCCGGTCCAGCTGGCCGAGTCCGGCGGGGTGTCCGTGGCGCAGGCGATGGTCGATGCCGCGGCAGCCCGCAACGCCGGGACGCCGGACTGCGGGGACGTCGGCGTCGTCGTCGGCGGGACGCACGAACACGGTCTGGACCTGTCCACGCTGCACGGGCCGGTCCTGGTGCCCGGGCTGGGCGCGCAGGGCGCCACGCCGGCCGACGTCGTCGCCCGGTTCGCCGGCACCACGGGCCCGGTGCTACCGGTCGCGGCGCGTTCGGTGCTCGCAGCCGGGCCGGACCCGGTCGCGCTGCGGGACGCCGCCCGTACCCTCGCCGACGCCCTCGCCTCGGCCCACGCCGGCTCGCGCTGACCCCGGCCGCCCGGCCCCTCTCGGGCTCGGCTCCCGGCCCCCGGGCCCGCCCAGCGGCTCCGAGGGGCAACTTGGGGCCCCGGTAGAGGCGAGGGTGCCCCTCGGGACACCGGCGGCGCCGTGGGCACGGCGGTGTCGGGGCCCGGGGCATCTGCGCGCGCCGGGGCGCCGGTGCTTCGCTGCGGGGCGCCGGGGGAGGGTCGGCGCGCGCCGTGCGGTCGCCCCGCCGGGCCGGCGACCCCGGGCGCAGCGGGACCGCCGCCGGGCGCGTACCGGACGGGTGCGCAACGCCCGCCGGGTCGGGTCCTGCGCCGACCTCACATCGTGGTGCGCCCGGTGGCACCCGACGCGCCGTGTCCCGGCGTGCCCATGATCACCTTCCGGGCGACGAATCCGGTGGTGGGACCCCCATTGGCGCGCCCGTGCAGGTCGTGGGTACGTTCGTCGCGAAGCCGGGGGTGGTCCCCCGGACGGGTCGGTGCGACCCACCCACCCGACCGCCGCCACCGATCCGGTGGCGGGGACGACACGGAGAGTACGGAGGAACACCGTGGCCCTTCCCCAGCTGACCGAGGAACAGCGCGCCGCAGCGTTGGAGAAGGCCGCGGCCGCGCGCCGGGCCCGGGCCGAGCTGAAGGACCGACTCAAGCGCGGAGGCACCACCCTCGAGGAGGTGCTCAAGCAGGCGGAGACCGACGAGGTGCTCGGCAAGATGAAGGTCTCGGCGCTGCTCGAGGCGCTGCCGAACGTCGGCAAGGTCCGCGCCCAGCAGATCATGGAGGAGCTGGAGATCGCGTCCAGCCGCCGGCTGCGCGGTCTCGGCGAGCGTCAGCGCAAGGCGCTCCTCGAGCGCTACCCGAGCTGATCCGGCGGCCCCTGTGACCGGATCTTCCACCGCTGTGCCCACCGACGGGACCGGACGCCCGGCCCGCGGCCGCCTGCTGGTCCTGGCCGGGCCGTCCGGGGTGGGGAAGAGCAGCGTGGTCGCGGGGCTGCGCGCGGCGTTGCCGGAGCTGCGGTTCAGCGTGTCGGCCACCACCCGGCCCGCCCGGCCGGGTGAGGTCGACGGCCGGGACTACCACTTCGTCGACCGGGCCGGGTTCGACGCGCTGATCGAGCGCGGCGAGCTGCTGGAGTGGGCCGAGGTGCACGCCGGGCTGCAGCGCTCCGGCACCCCCCGTGCCCCCGTGGAGGAGGCCCTCGACGCGGGCCGACCGGTCCTGGTGGAGGTCGATCTGCAGGGCGCCCGCTCGGTGAAGCGGGTGCTGCCGGAGGCGGTCACCGTGTTCGTCGCACCGCCGTCGATGGAGGAGCTGGCCCGCCGGCTCACCGATCGCGGCACCGACACCCCGGAGCAGCGGCAGCGCCGGCTGCGCACCGCCATCGAGGAGATGGGCGCGCAGCAGGAGTTCGACGTGGTCGTCGTCAACGACGACCTGCAGGCCGTGATCGGCCGGTTGGTAGCATTGGCGGTCGACCGCAACGCCGTCTGATGGCCCCGGTCCCCCTTCCGCTTCAGGAGTGAGTACGTGAGCACACCGACCGGCACCACCGCCCCCGAGGGCATCACCTACCCCCCGATCGACGACCTGCTCAGCCAGGTCAGCTCGAAGTACGCGCTGGTCATCTACGCGGCCAAGCGCGCCCGCCAGATCAACGACTACTACTCCCAGCTCGGCGAGGGCCTCCTGGAGTACGTGGGGCCGCTGGTCGAGCCGGGCCCGCGCGAGAAGCCGCTGTCGATCGCCATGCGCGAGATCCAGTCCGGCATGCTCGAGCACACCGAGGGCGAGTAGCACCGGCACCGATGCCCGACCCCAGCACGCTCCCCGAGGTCCTGCTCGGCGTCTCCGGCGGGATCGCGGCCTACAAGAGCGCGGAGCTGCTGCGGCGGCTGACCGAGTCCGGGCACGCCGTGCGGGTGCTGCCCACCGAGTCCGCGCTGAAGTTCGTCGGCGCCGCCACCTTCGAGGCACTGTCCGGCCGGCCGGTGGCCACCGGGGTGTTCGACGACGTGCCGCACGTGCCGCACGTCGCGCTCGGTCAGCGGGCCGACCTGGTCGTCGTGGCGCCGGCCACCGCGGACCTGATGGCGCGGATGGCGCACGGCCGCTCCGACGACCTGCTCACCGCCGCGCTGCTCACCGCCCGCTGCCCGGTGCTGCTGGCCCCGGCGATGCACACCGAGATGTGGGAGCACCCCGCCACCCGGGACAACGTGGCGCTGCTGCGCTCCCGCGGCACCGTCGTCCTGGAGCCCGCGTCCGGCCGGCTCACCGGCTCGGACACCGGCAAGGGGCGGCTGTCGGACCCGGCCGAGATCTTCGACCTCTCCCGGCTGCTGCTGGAACGCCCGGACGCGCTGCCCCGTGACCTGGCGGGACGGCACGTCGTCGTCAGCGCCGGCGGGACCCGCGAGCCGCTGGACCCGGTCCGGTTCCTGGGCAACCGCTCGTCCGGGCGGCAGGGCTGGGCGCTGGCCCGGGTGGCCGCGCAGCGCGGCGCGCGGGTGACCCTGGTCGCCGGGAGCACCGCCGACCTGGGCGTCCCGGCCGGCGTGGAGATGGTCTCCGCCGGCACCGCGACCGGGATGCAGACCGCCGTCCGCGCGGCCGCCGCGACCGCCGACGCCGTCGTGATGGCCGCCGCCGTCGCCGACTTCCGGCCGGTGGAGCAGGTCGCCGACAAGATCAAGCGTGGGGACGACGAGCCCGCACCGCTGCGGCTCGCCCAGAACCCGGACATCCTGGCCGGCTTGGTCCGCGACCGCGCCCGGCCCGACCAGGTCGTCGTCGGGTTCGCCGCCGAGACCGGTGACGCCGACGGTGACGTGCTGCACCACGGCCGTGCCAAGCTCGCCCGCAAGGGCTGTGACCTGCTGATCGTCAACGCCGTCGGGGACGGCAAGGCGTTCGAGGTCGGCGACAACGCCGGCTGGCTGCTCGGTGCCGACGGCGGTGAGGAAGAACTCCCGAACGGCTCCAAGGCACTGCTCGCGTCCCGGGTGTGGGACGCGGTGGCCGCCCGCCTGTCCTGAGCCCCTGCTCCAGGCGAACGGCGCCCGTCCCGGGATCGGGGCGGGCGCCGCCGTCGTCGTCGGAATCAGCCCTCGTCGGAGAAGAAGTCCTCCGTCGTGCTGCGCTCGGCCGACGAGCTCGGTGCCGTCGAGCTGCCGGACCGCTCGGCGCTCTCCTCGCCGGACGGCGAGGAGGACGGGTCCGAGCCGGTGCCCTCGTCGTCGGCGCTCGGGGACGGGGTCGACGACGGCTCCGAGCTGCTGGGGGACGAGCTGCTGGGGGACGAGCTGCTGGGAGACGAGCTGCTGGGAGACGAGGTGCTCGGGGCGGAGCTGCTGGGGGAGAGCTCGTCGTCGGACTCGGTGCCGTCGGTCGTGTTCGACGGCGCGCTCGACGAGGTGGAGACGTAGTCCGCGACGGCCCAGCCGCCGAACTCGGGGAGCTCCACGAACTCGCCGTCGGTCGAGCCGACCGAGGTGGACTCGCCGCGCTCGCAGACGCCGACGATCGGGGCGGTCTCGCTGGGCTCCGAGCGGACGTTGACGCTCGAGGTGCAGGTGCCGGTTCCGGCCGCCGATGCAGTGCCGGCAATCACACCGGTGGCGGTGACGCCCGCGATCGCCAGGGCGCCGAGGATGGCGGTGATCCGCCGGGGGTTCGGCTTCATGGTGGGCAACCTCCGTGCCGGGGTGGCAGCCGGGGAAGCCGCCGCGTTCGTACTGGTCCGTGGCCCCCGGCCCGGACGGGCGGGGGTTCCTGCACCGCCCAACGAGTGGCGGCGCGACCGATTCGTGACCGGCGCGTCAATCACCCCATCCAGCGACGCTCGGTAGCCGAGATTCGGGGCGAAATGACGCTGTGTGTGCGAGTTTCGTCATGTGCCGTCCCGTACGGGGCCCCGATCTGGACTAGGGTGGCCAGCCAGAGGTCGAACCGATTCTCGGATCGGCCCGCACGAGCGCGGTCGCAGCAATGCCCGCGCGGAGCCAGTGACGTCAACCGGATGGAGATTCAGCGCGTGTCGAACACGAGCCGACGCCTGTTCACGAGCGAGTCGGTGACCGAGGGTCATCCCGACAAGATCTGCGACGCGATCAGCGACTCGATCCTCGACGCGATGCTCGAGCAGGATCCGAGCAGCCGCGTCGCGGTCGAGACGCTGGTGACGACCGGCCAGGTGCACGTCGCCGGTGAGGTCACGACCAACGCCTACGTGGAGATCCCGAAGATCGTCCGCGAGCGGATCCTGGAGATCGGGTACGACTCGTCGGCGAAGGGCTTCGACGGGGCGTCCTGTGGCGTCAACGTCGCCATCGGTGCGCAGTCCCCGGACATCGCCCAGGGCGTCGACACCGCGTACGAGAAGCGCGTCGAGTCCGCCGAGGACGAGATCGCCAAGCAGGGTGCAGGCGACCAGGGCATGATGTTCGGGTACGCCTGCGAGGACACCCCGGAGCTCATGCCGCTGCCGATCGCGCTCGCGCACCGGCTGTCGCGCCGGCTGACCGAGGTCCGCAAGAACGGCACGCTGCCCTACCTGCGCGCCGACGGGAAGACCCAGGTCACCATCGACTACGAGGGCGACAAGCCGGCCCGTCTCGACACGGTCGTGCTGTCCTCGCAGCACGCCGCCGACGTCGATCTCGACGGGATGCTCACCCCGGACATCCTCAAGCACGTCGTCACCCCCGAGGTGGAGGCGCTCGGCTGGGACCCGGCGCAGCCGAAGCTGCTGGTGAACCCGACCGGCCGGTTCGTGCTGGGCGGGCCGATGGGTGACGCCGGCCTCACCGGCCGGAAGATCATCGTCGACACCTACGGCGGCATGGGCCGGCACGGCGGCGGCGCCTTCTCCGGCAAGGACCCGTCGAAGGTGGACCGCTCCGCGGCGTATGCCATGCGCTGGGTGGCGAAGAACGTCGTCGCCGCCGGCCTGGCCGGCCGGGCCGAGGTCCAGGTCGCCTACGCGATCGGCAAGGCAGCCCCGGTCGGGCTGTTCGTCGAGACCTTCGGCACCGAGAACGTGGACCCGGCCAAGATCCAGTCGGCGATCAACGAGGTCTTCGACCTCCGCCCGGCCGCGATCGTCCGCGACCTGAAGCTGCTGCGGCCGATCTACGCGCCGACCGCGGCCTACGGTCACTTCGGCCGGACCGACGTCGACCTGCCGTGGGAGGACACCTCCCGGGCGGACGCGCTGAAGTCCCTCGCCGCGAACTGACCCCTCGCTGCAGCCCTGTGGCCGGGTCCGTCCCGCGACGGACCCGGCCACAGGTGTCTCCGGCCCCGGCCCCGTGGCTCGTCCTCCCGGGCCGCCCCCGTGGCTCCGGTCCTCCCGGCCTCGGGCCTCCCCGCTTGGTCCCCTCGCTGCGAGGGGCACCCTCGGGGCTCCGGCGGAGACCGGGTCGCCCCTCGGGACACCGGACGGGCCGTCGCATCGGGGTACGTCGGTGGCGTCTGATAGACCCTGGGCGTGAGCACCCCGGCCCCCCGCACCGCGCCCCGTGCCCGGCGTGCCCCGCGGGACCGCGGCGAGTGGAAGCCGGCCGCGGTGCTGCCGGTGGCGCGGGTCGTCGTCGACGTGCCGCTGCCGCACCTGGACCGGCCCTTCGACTACCGGGTGCCCACCCACCTCGACGAGGCCGCCGTGCCCGGCGTGCGGATCCGTGTCCGGTTCGCCGGGCGGATGGTCGACGGCTTCCTGCTGGAGCGCGCCGAGGACTCCGCGCACGGCGGGAAGCTCGCCTGGGTGGACAAGGTCGTCTCCGCCGAGCCGGTGCTGACCGCGGAGGTGGCCGGGCTGGCCCGCGCGGTCGCGGACCGCTACGGCGGCGTGCTCGCCGACGTCCTGCGGCTCGCGGTCCCGGCGCGGCACGCCCGGGTCGAGTCGGAGAAGCCCCGGGACCGCGCGGACGAGGACGTGTCCGCGCCGGACCGGAGCGGCTGGGCGGCCTACCCGCGGGGCGCCGCCCTGCTGGACGCGCTCGCCGGCGGCCGCGCCGCGCACGCCGTGTGGCAGGCGCTGCCCGGCGAGGACTGGCCGGTCCGGCTCGCCGAGGCCGCCGCGGCGACCCGGACCGCCGGCCGGTCGGCGCTGGTGGTGGTGCCCGACCAGCGCGACGTCGACCGGTTGCACACCGCGTGCGCCGCGCTGCTCGGCGACGACGCCGTCGTCGCGCTGACCGCCGAGCTCGGCCCGGCCGAGCGCTACCGGCGCTGGCTGGCGGTGCGCCGGGGCGGTGTCCGGGTCGTGGTCGGGACACGGTCGGCGGCGTTCGCACCGCTCGGTGAGCTCGGGCTGCTGGCCGTCTGGGACGACGGTGACGACTCGCACGTCGAGCCCCGCGCCCCGTACCCGCAGGTCCGTGACGTGCTGGTGCTGCGGGCGCACCGGGAGGGCGCGGCGGTGCTGGTGGCCGGGTTCGCCCGGACCGCCGAGGCGCAGATGCTGGTCGACGCCCGCTGGGCCAGCCCGGTCGTCGCGGACCGGGCCACCGTGCGGGAGCGCGCGCCACGGGTCACCGCCATCGGCGAGTCGGACACCCAGCTGGTGCGCGACCCGGCGGCGCGCGCGGCCCGGATCCCGGGGGTGGCGTTCGAGGCGGCCCGGGCGGCCGTCGCGGCAGACCGGCCGGTGCTGGTGCAGGTGCCCCGCTCGGGCTACCTGCCGTTCCTGGCCTGCGCGACCTGCCGGGACGCGGCCCGCTGCCGGCACTGCGCGGGCCCGCTCGGGCTGCCCCGGCCGGGCTCGGCCGCGTCCCGCACCGGTGCTGGGCCCTCCGGCGCGCGCGGGGGTGGGCCGGACGACGCCGCCGCGGGCCTGCCCGCCTGCCGCTGGTGCGGCCGGGCCGAGCCCGGGTTCCGCTGCGGGCAGTGCGGGTCCCGGCGGTTGCGGGCCGGGGTGATCGGGGCCGGGCGCACCGCGGAGGAGCTGGGCCGCGCGTTCCCCGGGGTTCCGGTGCGCACCTCCGGTGGTGGTGCGCCGGTCCTCGACGAGGCGGGGGAGGGGCCCGCGCTGGTCGTCGCCACGCCCGGCGCGGAACCGGTGGCGGCCGGCGGCTACGGCGCCGCGCTGCTGCTCGACGGCTGGGCGATGCTGGCCCGGCCGGACCTGCGGGTCGCCGAGGAGACACTGCGCCGCTGGTTCGCCGCCGCGGCCGGGGTGGTCCCGCACGCCGAGGGCGGCCGGGTCGTCGTCGTCGCGGACTCGGCGATCCCGACGGTGCAGGCGCTGGTCCGGTGGGACCCGGCCGGGCACGCCGAGTCCGAGCTGGCCGCGCGTGCCGAGGTCGGGTTCCCGCCGGCCGTGCGGATGGCGGCCGTGGAAGGTCCGCCGGACGCGGTCGCCGAGCTGTGCGACGCCGTGCTCGACCCGGACCGCTACCCGCCGGACGGTGTCGAGCTGCTCGGACCGGTGGAGATCGACCCACCGGAGCGGCCCGGTGCCGCCGACCCCGGGATCCGGGAACGGGCGCTGCTGCGGGTGCCGCGCCCGGCCGGGCGGCGGCTTGCCGCGGCGCTGCACGACGCGCAGGCGTTGCGGACCGCGCGCAAGGCCACGGAGACCGTGCGGGTGCGGCTGGACCCGCAGGAGATCGACTGACGCCGGACCGGGCCGCGGGACACGCGCGTCGCCGCTCGCCGGGGGCCGGTCCGGGCCGGTGGCGCGGTGGCACAATGGTGCGCCCCGCCCCGACCGGGGTTCGGCGAACGTCATCTGCGAGGAGACCCGTGCCCATCCAGCCCGTCCGGCTGTTCGGCGACCCCGTGCTCCGCACCCGCGCCACCGAGGTGACCGACTTCGACGCGGAGCTGCGCAAGCTGGTCGCCGATCTCACCGACACCATGCACGACGAGGGCGGTGCCGGCCTGGCCGCGCCGCAGATCGGCGTCGGGGCACGGGTGTTCGTCTACGACTGCGACGGCTTCTCCGGGCACCTGGTCAACCCGGCCTGGGAGGCCGTGGGAGAGGAGGACCAGGTCGGGCCGGAGGGCTGCCTGTCCATCCCCGGGCTCGGCTGGGACTGCCGGCGCAAGCTGCGGGTGGTCGCCCGCGGCTGGGACTCCCACGGCGAGCCGGTCACCGTGGAGGGCTCGGACCTGCTGGCCCGGGCGATCCAGCACGAGACCGACCACCTCGACGGCGTGCTGTTCGTCGACCGGCTGGACGCCGAGACCCGCAAGCAGGCGATGCGCGAGATCCGCGAGGCCGCCTGGTTCGGGGAGCCGGAGCCGGTGGTCAAGGTCAGCCCGCACCCGCTGTTCGGCAAGGCCCGATGAGGCTGCTGTTCGCCGGCACCCCGGATCCGGCGGTGCCGTCGCTGCGCGCGTTGCTGGACTCGCCGCGGCACGAGGTCGTCGCGGTCCTGACCCGGCCGGACGCGCCGTCCGGCCGCGGTCGCCGGCTCACCCGTTCCCCGGTCGGGGCGCTCGCCGACGAGGCCGGCGTGCCGGTGCTGACGCCCGCGAAGCCCTCCGAGCCCGACTTCCTGGCCGCGCTGCACGAGCTCGCGCCGGACTGCGCCCCGGTCGTCGCGTACGGGGCGCTGCTGCCCCGGCCGGTGCTCGACGTGCCCGCGCACGGCTGGGTCAACCTGCACTTCTCGTTGCTGCCCGCGTGGCGCGGTGCGGCCCCCGTGCAGGCCGCGATCCGGCACGGCGACGACGTCACCGGCGCCACCACCTTCCGGCTCGAGGAGGGCATGGACACCGGCCCGACCTACGGCGTCGTGACCGAGTCGATCGGGGCCTGCGACACCGCGGGCGCGTTGCTCGCCCGGCTCGCGGACTCCGGGGCCGCGCTGCTCTCCGCGACCCTGGACGGCATCGAGGACGGCACCGTGCAGGCCGTGCCGCAGCCCGCCGAAGGGGTGTCGACGGCACCGAAGGTCACCCCGGCCGACGCCCGGGTGGACCCCGGCACGCCGGCTGCGGCGCTGGACCGGCTGGTTCGGTCGGTGACCCCGGAGCCCGGGGCGTGGTGCGAGTTCCGTGCGGAACGGCTCGGGCTGGGGCCGGTCCGGCCGCTGCGTACCGGCGAGGTCGAGCTGGCCGCCGGCGAGCTGCGAGTGGAACGTCGCCGGGTGCTGCTCGGCACGGCGACGGTCCCGGTCGAGCTGGGCGAGGTGAAGCCGGTCGGCAAGCGTCTGATTCCGGCGCCGGACTGGGCCCGCGGCGCCCGGATCGAGGCCGGGGAGTACCTGACGTGACCCGGATCGGCGAGCCGGTCGGGCCGGACGACGAGGCGAGCGAAGGCGGCCGGGAGCTACCGGGCCGTGGCGGGTGGACCGCCGAGGAGACGACGTGAGTGAGCAGAACCCCCGCCCGGACGACGAGCGGCGCGGCGCGGGCCGGGACCGCGACGGCGGCTCCGGAGGTCGTCCGCGGGACGGCCGGCACGCCGGTGGCCGCGGGCGCCGGGACGACCGGCCGCGCCGCGACGACCGCTCGGACCACGGCGACCGGCCCAGCCACTCCCGCTCCGGCGGTGACGTCGCCCGCCCGGAGCGCCGCGGCGGTCCGGGTGAGCGCGGTCCCCGCCGCGGCGGCGGGTGGAACGACCGTGCGGACCGTGGCCGGGACGACGAGCGCCCCCGCCGGGACCGCGAGCCGCGCCGGGACGGCGGCCACCGCGACCGGCCACGGGACGGCGACCGGCACGACCGCGGCCCCCGGGGCGGCGACCGCTCCCGGGACCGGCACGCGTCCGCGGGCCCGCGCAACGCCGGCCCGCCGCGCGGCCGGGTCGGCCCTGGCCGGCCCCCGGCGGCCGATCCGCCCCGGCAGGCCGCCTACGACCTGCTGACCGCGGTCCGCGAGCGGGACGCCTACGCCAACCTCGCGCTGCCCGGCATCCTGCGCCGGCACGGGTTGCGGGACCGTGACGCGGCACTGGCGACCGAGCTCGGTTACGGCACGCTGCGCGCCCAGGGTCTGCTCGACGCCGTCATCGACGCCTGCACCGACCGACCGCTCAGCAAGATCGAACACCCGCTGCTGGACGCGCTGCGGCTGGGCGCCTACCAGCTGCTGCGGACCCGCGTCCCGGACCACGCGGCCGTCTCGACCTGCGTCGAGCTCGTCCGGGGCGACCACGGGTCGCAGTCGGCCGGGTTCGTCAACGCCGTGCTGCGCCGGATCGGCGAGCACGACGAGGCGCAGTGGCTGGACCGGCTCGCCCCGGACCCGGCGGAGGACCCGGTCGGCAGCGCCGCGCTGCGGCACGCCCACCCGCGGTGGATCGCGCAGGCGTTCGCCGACGCCCTCGGCGAGACCGGGGACGAGCTGGTCGCCGCGCTGGCGGCCGACGACACCCGCCCGCAGGTGCACCTGCTCGCCCGCCCCGGCGAGATCTCGGCCGAGGAGCTGGCGCTGGCCACTGGCGGCGAGGAGGCACCGTGGTCGCCCTACGGCGTGCACCTGGAGCCGGGCGGCGGCGACGTCGGCGAGCTCGACGCGGTCGCGGAGGGACTCGCCGTCGTGCAGGACGAGGGCAGCCAGCTGGTCGCCACCGCGCTGGCCCGGGCCGAGCTGCTCGGCGAGGACACCGGCCGCTGGCTGGACCTGTGCGCCGGACCGGGCGGCAAGGCGTCGCTGCTGGGCGGGCTGGTCGCGATCGAGGGCGGCACCCTGGACGCCGTCGAGTCCAGCGAGCACCGCGCCGATCTGGTGCGCCGCGCCACCGGCGAGCTCCCGGTGACCGTGCACGTCGCGGACGGCCGGGAGGCCCCGCTGCCCGAGGGCGGGTTCGACCGGGTTCTGGTCGACGCGCCGTGCACCGGACTGGGTGCGCTGCGCCGCAGGCCGGAGGCGCGCTGGCGCCGGCGCCCGGAGGACACCGCTGCGCTGACCCGGCTGCAGCGGGAGCTGCTCGTCGCCGCCCTGCGGTACGTCCGGCCCGGTGGCGTCGTCGCCTACGCCACCTGCTCGCCGCACGTGTCGGAGACCGCGGGCGTGGTCGGCCGTATCGTCGGGCGGGAGGGTCGGCCAGGACCGGCCGGCGCCGTCGAGCAGCTGGACGCGCGCGCCTACCTGCCCCCGGACATGCCCGGGCTCGGCGAGGGCCCGGCCCTGCAGCTGTGGCCGCACCGGCACGGCACCGACGCGATGTACCTGGCCCTGCTGCGCAGACCGCGCGGCTGAACCGCGGCGGCCGTCGCACCCCGGCCGGGTGTGACGGCGCACCCACCCACGGGTGCGGGGCCGCGCAGGTCGGAGAAGTAGCCTGCGCACGTGCACCCGATGATCGCGCCCAGCATCCTGTCGGCCGACTTCGCGCGCCTCGGCGAGGAGGCCGCCGCGGTCGCCCGTGGCGACGCCGACGGCGCCGCGGGCGGTGCGGACTGGCTGCACGTCGACGTCATGGACGCGCACTTCGTGCCGAACCTGACCATCGGCCTGCCGGTGGTGCAGAGCCTGCGCGCGGCCACCGACATCCCGCTCGACTGCCACCTGATGATCGAGGATCCGGACCGCTGGGCCCCCGGTTACGCCGAGGCCGGCGCCCGCAACGTCACCGTGCACGTCGAGGCCGCGCACGACCCGGTGATGCTCGCCCGGAACCTGCGCGCGGCCGGCGCGCTCGCCGGGCTGTCGATCAAGCCGAACACCCCGCTCGACCCGTACGTCGAGCTGCTCGCGCACTACGACACGCTGCTGGTGATGAGCGTCGAGCCCGGCTTCGGCGGTCAGAGCTTCATCCCCGAGGTCCTAGACAAGGTCCGGGCCGCCCGGCGGTCGATCGACACCGGCCACCTGCGACTGCTCGTCGAGATCGACGGCGGGATCAACGCCGACACGATCGAGCAGGCGGCCGAGGCGGGCGTCGACTGCTTCGTCGCCGGCTCCGCCGTCTACGGCGCCGACGACCCCGGCCGTGCGGTCGAGGCGCTGCGCGACTCGGTGCGGCGCACGAACCCGCACCGGTGGTCGTCGTGACCGGACCCGGACGGTGACCGCGCCGGCCGGCCCGGGCCCGGTCACCGCCGAGGAGGCGATGCGCCGGGCGCTGGCCGTGTCGGCGGCCGCGCACGGCCGGACCAGCCCGAACCCCGCCGTCGGCTGCGTGATCCTGGACGCCGGGGGCCGGGTCGTGGGTGTCGGCGCCACCGCACCGCCGGGTGGACCGCACGCCGAGCGGGTGGCGCTGGCCGAGGCGGGAGAGCGTGCCCACGGCGGCACCGCCGTGGTCACCCTGGAGCCGTGCGACCACCACGGCCGCACCGCACCCTGCGTGGACGCCCTGATCGGGGCCGGGATCGCCGTGGTGCACGCCGCGCTGGCCGACCCGAACCCGGTCGCCGCGGGCGGGCGGGAACGGCTGCGCGCCGCCGGCGTCGCGACCAGGCTCGGGGTGCTCGCCGACGAGGTCGCCCGCGGCCCGCTGCGCGGCTGGCTGCACCGCCAGCGCACCGGCCGGCCGCACGTCACCTGGAAGGTCGCCGGCACCCTCGACGGCCGGGTCGCGGCCGCCGACGGCACCAGCCGGTGGATCACCGGTCCGGAGGCGCGCGCCGAGGTGCATGACCTGCGCCGCAGAATGGACGCGATCATCGCGGGCACGGGTACCGTTCTCGCCGACGACCCGGCACTGACCGCCCGCCGTCCGGACGGCTCGCTGCACGAGCACCAGCCGTTGCGCGTGGTGGTCGGGCACCGGGACGTCCCGCCCGGCTCCCGGCTCACCGGCGGGGACGCTGTGCTGCACCTGAGGACCCGTGATCCGGGCGAGGTGATGGACGTGCTCACCGGACGTGACCTGGTGGACGTGCTGCTGGAGGGCGGGCCGACCCTGGCCGGTGCCTTCGTGGCGGCCGGGCTGGTGGACCGGGTGCTGCTGCACCTGGCCCCGGCGCTGCTCGGGGCCGGCCCGCACGCGCTCGGCGCCGCCGGGGTGGGAACGATCGCGGACATCGTGCGGTTGGACGTCGACGAGGTCCGCCGCGTCGGCGCAGACGTGGTGATCGACGCGCGACCGGCGGCCGGGCAGGACGTGCCCGGCGTCGGCGGGAGCGTCTGGTGACGGAAGGGAACGGGGTTGGCGATGTTCACCGGCATCGTGGAGGAGGTCGGCCTGGTGGCCGACGTCCGGCGGGACGACGACGTCGTGGTGCTGACCGTGCGGGCCGATCTGGCCGGCGAGGTACGGCACGGCGAGTCGGTGGCGGTGAACGGTTGCTGCCTGACCGCCGTCGTCGACGGTGAGGACGCGCAACCGCTCACCCTGGAGCTGGTCCCGGAGACGATGAAACGGACCTCGCTGGGGGTGGTCGCCGCCGGCTCGACGGTGAACCTGGAGCGCGCGGTCCCCGCCGACGGCCGGCTCGACGGCCACATCGTGCAGGGCCACGTGGACGGCGTCGGCACCGTGATCTCGCGCACGCCCGGCGAGCGCAGCGAGGAGGTCCGCTTCGGGCTGCCCGCGGAGCTCTCCCGGTACGTGGTGGAGAAGGGGTCGATCTGCGTCGACGGCGTCTCGCTGACGGTCGCCGCCGTGTACCCGGACGGGTTCGGCGTGGCGTTGATCCCGACGACCCTCGCGGACACCACGCTCGGGGCGCGCGGGCCGGGCGACCCGGTCAACCTGGAGGTCGACGTGATCGCCAAGTACGTGGAACGGATGACCGCGGGGTACCTGCAGGGACCCGGGTCCGGACAGGAAGGGGCCGCCCGGTGAGCGAGCCGTCGAACACCCCGGGCAAGACCCCGGACAGCCCGGACGCCGGCAAGCTGCCGGACGGGCCGCACACCGCGATGGGCCCCTCCGAGCGGGCCGACCGGTTCGGGCAGGTCGAGAAGGCGATCGCGGACATGGCCGAGGGCAAGCCGGTCGTGGTGATGGACGACGAGGACCGGGAGAACGAGGGCGACCTCATCTTCGCCGCGGCGAAGGCCACCCCCGAACTGCTCGCCTTCACCGTCCGCTACACCTCCGGCTACATCTGCGTGGCGATCACCGGCGAGGCCTGCGAGCGGCTCGACCTGCCGCCCATGCACCACACCAACCGGGACTCCTTCCGCACCGCGTACACGGTCACCGTGGACGCCAAGGAGGGCATCACCACCGGCATCTCCGGTGCCGACCGGGCGCGCACCATCCAGCTGCTGTCCGACCCGGCGACCGAGCCGGGCGAGCTGGTCCGGCCCGGGCACGTGCTGCCGTTGCAGGCCCGCGACGGCGGCGTGCTGCGCCGTCCCGGTCACACCGAGGCCGCGGTGGACCTGGCCCGGATGGCCGGGCTGCCGTCGGCCGGGGCGCTCTGCGAGATCGTCTCGGAGAAGAACGAGGGCGACATGGCCCGCGGCGACGAGCTGGGCGTGTTCGCCGCCGACCACAACCTGACGCTGATCACCATCGCCGACCTGATCGCCTACCGGCGGCGTTACGAGAAGCACATCGAGCGGATCGCCGCCGCCCGGATCCCGACCGCGCACGGCGAGTTCCTGGCCTACGGCTACGACTCGCTGCTCGACGGTGTCGAGCACATCGCGATGGTGATGGGGGACGTCGCCACCCCGGTCGGTGACGGCGAGAATGTCCTGGTCCGGGTGCACTCTGAATGCCTGACCGGCGACGTGCTGGGCTCGCTGCGCTGCGACTGCGGCCCGCAGCTCGACGCGGCCCTGGAGGCGGTGGCGAACGAGGGCCGCGGTGTCGTGCTCTACATGCGCGGGCACGAGGGCCGGGGGATCGGCCTGCTGCACAAGCTGCAGGCCTACCAGCTCCAGGAGGCGGGCGCGGACACCGTGGACGCCAACCTGGCGATGGGCCTGCCCGCGGACGCCCGCGACTACGGCATCGGCGCGCAGATCCTGGCCGACCTCGGCGTCCACTCGATGCGGCTGCTCACCAACAACCCGGACAAGCGGGCCGGGCTGGAGGGCTATGGCCTGCGGGTCGTGGGGCGGGAGCCGATGCCGGTCCGGCCGACCCCGCAGAACCTGCGTTACCTGCGCACCAAGCGGGACCGGATGGGGCACGACCTGCCCGAACTCGGCGGGATCGCCGACCCGGGCCGCTGACCGGAGCTCGCGTCGTGATCGTTGCGCCGGGCACCGGGTCGGCGGGTACCCCCGTGCTCCCGGACCCGGCCCGGCGGGCGAGAATCGGGACATGAGCGGTGAGGGTCGGCCCGGCGGGGCCACGCAGCTGGATGCCGGCGGCCTGCGGGTGGGTGTGGTCGCGGCCCGGTGGCACGCCGAGATCGTGGACGCGCTGCTGGAACGCGCCGTCGCCACCGCCCGCGACGCCGGTGCCGAGCCGACGGTCGTGCGGGTCCCCGGCACCGTGGAGCTGCCCGTGGTGGCCCAGGAACTGGCCCGCGACCACGACGCGGTGATCGCGCTCGGCGTCGTGGTGCGCGGTGGCACCCCGCACTTCGAGTACGTGTGCGACGCGGTGACCGCCGGCCTGACCCGGGTCGCGCTCGACGAGTCCACCCCGGTCGGCAACGGGGTGCTGACGACCGAGACCGTGCAGCAGGCGGTGGACCGCTCCGGGGTGCCGGGTGCACCGGAGGACAAGGGCGCCGAGGCCTGCCACGCGGCCCTGGAGTCGGCGGTCGTGCTGCGCGACCTGCGCGCCGGGAAGGACGGACGATGACCGACCGCGACGAGACCGCTCCACAGCCCCCCGGCGGGCAGGCCCCCGGCGGGCAGGCCCCCGGCGGGCAGGCCCCCGGCGGGCAGGACCGCGGCGGCCCGGGCCCGGATGCCGTGACACTGCGCCCCCGGGCCCTGATGATCACCGCCTGGGTCAGCGCTGCCGGCATCATGGTGTTCTTCGTGATCGCCGCCTACCTGATGCCGTCCGAGGACACCGGCGTGATCTTCCGGCCGGTCGACCAGGTGGCGATGATGATCATCGGTGGGTTCGTGGCGGGCGGCCTGCTGCTGATGGCCCGGCCGCGGGTGCGTGCCGACGCGAGCGGCATCGAGGTCCGCAACGTGATCACGACCCGGTGGTTCGCCTGGGATGAGGTGCTCGGCGTCTCGTTCCCGGATGGGGCTTCCTCGGCCCGCCTCGAGCTGCCCGACGACGAGTACCACGCCGTGCTCGCCGTGCAGTCCGTCGACCGGGGCCTGGCCGTGCGCGGCGTGCGGACCCTGCGCGAGCTGCACCGCGCCGCCGTGGTCGGGAGCTGACCGGTCGGGAGCGCCGGGAACGGCCGCGGCCCGGCGGGGCGGCTCAGCCGCCGATCGCCGGGGCACGGTCCCGCCCGTTCAGCCGGGTGCCGCCGAGGTCGGCCCGGTCCGCCGCGGCGGCCCCGCGCCGGTAACCCGACCCGGACACCTGCGGGCGCCGCGCCCGGCGCAGGTCCGGGAACTCCGCGGCGTAGGCCCGGTCGACCCGATCACCCCGGTCGGCCAGCACGAGCTCGGCCGAGGTCCCGCCGGCCGTGGCCCGGTCCGACTCGCGCACCGCGACCTCCTCGGCGGCGCGCAACCGCTCGTGCACCCGGGCGGCGAAGCCGTAGAGCCAGGAGCGCCGGTAGGCCGCCACCGACTCGGTCGGGTCGGGTGGGCGGAGGGCGGTCAGCTGGCGTGCCGCCTGCAGCAGCAACGACGTGTACAGCAGCTCCACGCGCTCCCGGTCCGAGCGGTGCCCGAACACGGTCACCGCGGCGACCCGGCCGCCGCGCGCGTCGTGCATCACCCACCGGCAGCGCAGCGCCGACGCCGTCCAGCCGAGCAACCGCGCCTTGCCTGCGCTGTACGGGTCGTCGACGGCGATCCGCACCCCGCCGATCGGATCCGCATCCGGTGGCCCGGACCCGCGCCCGGCCGCCAGCACCGCCTCGTCCACCCCGTGCCGGACCATCAGCTCGACGGCCTTCGCCGTGTAGATCTCGGCCTCGTCCGGTGTCCCGGCCCGCTCGGCCTTGGCCAGCAGCTTGCGGATCCGGTCCAGCCTGGCCTCCGGCACGCCCTCGTCCGGGTGGCTGCCGATGTGGTCGTCGTGTGCGGGGTGGTCGTGCCCGGGGCCCATGGCGGACTCTCCTCGTCGTGCGGCTGTTAGTCGAACTCCTGTTCGACGGGACAAGGTGTACCGGAGAGCACCGACGGTTTCCGTCCCGGGCACGTCCCTACACCCCGGCGGGCCCGTCGGAGGGCCCGGGCCCGCTCCGTGCTGTCGGGGGCCCGCCTTACCCTGGAGTGCACCATGGCCGACCCGAGCACCTACCGTCCGGCGACCGGGACGATCCCGGAGTCGCCGGGGGTCTACCGGTTCTCCGACCCGCGCGGCCGGGTGATCTACGTGGGCAAGGCCAAGAGCCTGCGACAGCGGCTGAACTCCTACTTCGCCGACCTGTCCGGCCTGCACCCGCGCACCCGGCAGATGGTGACCACCGCGTCCCGGGTGGAGTGGACCGTCGTCGGGACCGAGGTCGAGGCGCTCCAGCTCGAGTACAACTGGATCAAGGAGTACGACCCGCGGTTCAACGTCCGGTACCGGGACGACAAGACCTACCCGGTGCTCGCGGCGACGATGAACGAGGAGTACCCGCGGCTGCACGTCTACCGCGGCCCGCGGAAGAAGGGCGCCCGCTACTTCGGCCCGTACGCGCACGCCTGGGCGATCCGGGAGACCCTCGACCTGCTCCTACGGGTGTTCCCGGCGCGCACCTGCTCGGCCGGGGTGTTCAAGCGGCACGGCCAGATCGGCAGGCCCTGCCTGCTCGGCTACATCGACAAGTGCTCCGCGCCGTGCGTCGGCAAGGTCTCCGCCGAGGAGCACCGGGACATCGTCGAGAACTTCTCCGACTTCCTCTCCGGGCGCACCGACCGGATGGTCAAGCACCTGGAACGGCAGATGGCCGAGGCGTCGGAGAACCTCGAGTTCGAACGCGCCGCCCGGATGCGCGACGACCTGGGTGCGCTGCGCCGGGCGATGGAGAAGCAGGCCGTGGTGCTCGGCGACGGCACCGACGCCGACGTCGTCGCGTTCGCCGAGGACGAGCTGGAGGCCGCCGTCCAGGTGTTCCACGTGCGCGGCGGCCGGGTCCGCGGGCAGCGTGGCTGGGTGATCGACAAGGTCGAGCCGACCGACACCGAGCAGCTCGTCGAGCGCTTCGTGTCCCAGTTCTACGGCGAGCAGCACGCCCTGGCCGGCTCCGCCGACGACGCCGTCCAGCCGGTGCCGAAGGAGATCCTGGTCCCGGTGCTGCCCGAGGACAGCGCTCCGCTGGAGCGCTGGCTGGCCGGGCTGCGCGGGTCGAAGGTGGCGCTGCGGGTGCCGCAGCGCGGGGACAAGAAGGCGCTGGCCGACACCGTCGCCCGCAACGCCAAGGAGGCGTTCGCCCAGCACAAGCTGCGCCGGGCCGGGGACCTGACCGCGCGCTCGGCGGCGTTGCAGGAGATCCAGGAGAACCTGGAGCTGGACCAGGCGCCGCTGCGGGTCGAGTGCATCGACGTGAGCCACGTGCAGGGCACGAACGTGGTCGCGTCGCTGGTGGTGTTCGAGGACGGGCTGCCCCGCAAATCCGAGTACCGCCGGTTCGAGATCAGGGACGCGGCGCAGCGCCGGGGGACGGCGGCCGGCGAGGCGGGTGAGCACAGCGACGTGGCCTCGATCGCCGAGGTCGTGCGCCGCCGGTTCAGGCGCTACCTGGCGGAGAACGCCG
The DNA here is from genome assembly GCF_046546495.1 of Pseudonocardia nantongensis. Lineage (NCBI taxonomy): Bacteria > Bacillati > Actinomycetota > Actinomycetes > Pseudonocardiales > Pseudonocardiaceae > Pseudonocardia > Pseudonocardia nantongensis. The sequence continues at coordinate 409,998 of NZ_JBKGXT010000001.1, forward strand.
ACGCGGCCGAGCACGGGGGCGTCTCCGGGCCGGTCGAGCAGGGCGGGGACGACGACGCAGGCTCATCCGTCCGTACCGGCATCGACCCGGAGACCGGCCGGCCGAAGAAGTTCGCCTACCCGCCGAACCTGCTCGTCGTCGACGGGGCGAAGCCGCAGGTCGACGCGGCGGCCGCGGAGCTGGCCGACCTCGGCATCACCGACGTGGCGGTGTGCGGGCTGGCGAAGCGGCTGGAGGAGGTCTGGCTCCCGGACGACGAGGACCCGGTCATCCTGTCCCGGACGAGTGAGGGCCTGTACCTCCTCCAGCGGGTCCGGGACGAGGCGCACCGCTTCGCCATCACCTACCACCGGCAGCGTCGTTCGCAGGGCATGACCGCTTCCGCGCTGGACGGGGTCCCGGGCCTCGGCCCGGCCCGCAAGCAGGCGCTGCTCAAGCACTTCGGATCGGTACGCAAGCTGCGGGCCGCCGCGGTGGACGACATCGCGGGCGTGCCGGGATTCGGGCGGCGTACCGCCGAGACGGTCGTCGCCGCCCTGCACGGGGCCGGTAACGGCGCGACGTGGGGCACCGAGGGGGACCAGGGATGACGGGGGCACGCGTGACGGGTCAGGGATCGGCCGGGTCGGGCCCGGGCATCGAGGTCGCGGTGGTCAGCGGCCTGTCCGGGGCGGGGCGCAGCACCGCGGCGAAGGTACTGGAGGACCTCGGCTGGTTCGTGGTCGACAACCTGCCGCCGGAGCTGATCGCGACGATGGTCGAGCTCGGGTCCCGGGCCCGCGGCGACGTCACCCGGATCGCGGTCGTGATGGACGTCCGCAGTCGCGCGTTCACCGACGACCTCGGGGCCGTCATCAAGGACCTCGACAGCCGCGGCTACCGGCCGAAGCTGCTGTTCCTGGAGGCGTCGGACGCGGTGCTGGTGCGCCGGTTCGAGAACAACCGGCGCTCACACCCGCTGCAGGGGGCGGGGAGGATCACCGACGGGCTGAACGCCGAGCGCGAGGTGCTGCGGCCGCTGCGCGAGGACGCCGACCTCCTCGTCGACACCTCGAACCTGTCCGTGCACGACCTGCGGAGCCGGATCGAGGGGTCGTTCGCCCAGGAGAGCGCGAGCGCCGCCACCCGGGTGACGGTCCTGTCGTTCGGCTACAAGTACGGCCTGCCGCTGGACTCCGATCTCGTCGTCGACGTGCGGTTCCTGCCCAACCCGCACTGGATCCCGGAGCTGCGCGAGTACACCGGGCGGGACCACGAGGTCAGTGACTACGTGCTGTCCCAGGAGGGGGCCGAGGAGTTCGTCGACCGCTACCTCGGGCTGCTCGACCTGGTCGGCGCCGGATACCGCCGGGAGGGCAAGCGGTACCTGACCGTCTCGGTCGGCTGTACCGGCGGGAAGCACCGCTCGGTGGCGATCGCCGAGGAGATCGGCCGCTGGCTCGCCGACCGGGACGGTATCCAGGTCAACGTCGAGCACCGCGACGTGGGGCGCGAGTGACTGCTCGCGACGGGCTGCGCGTGGTCGCGCTGGGCGGCGGACACGGCCTGCACTCGACCCTCACCGCGCTGCGACGGTGCCCGTCGGTCGGCGAGATCACGGCCGTGGTGACCGTCGCCGACGACGGCGGGTCGTCGGGCCGGCTGCGCCGCGAGCTCGGCCTGCTCCCGCCCGGCGACCTGCGGATGGCCCTGGCCGCGCTGGCCGCCGACGACGACGACGGCCGGTTCTGGTCCGGTCTGGTGCAGCACCGCTTCGGCGGCAACGGTGCGCTGGCCGGGCACGCCGTCGGGAACCTGCTGCTCGCCGGCCTGCTGGAGCGTGACGGAGACCCGGTGCAGGCCCTGGAGACCGTCGGACGGCTGCTGGGTTGCCCGCAGAACCACGGGCGGGTGTTGCCGATGGCCCGGGTTCCGCTGGAGATCGAGGCCGAGGTGGCGCTGGACGGCGTCGGCGGGACGCACCGGATCCGCGGTCAGGTCGCGGTGGCCGCCACCCCGGGGCGGGTGCGCCGGGTGTGGCTGAGTCCCGAGGAGCCGCCCGCCTGCGACGAGGCCGTGCGCGCCGTGCGCGAGGCCGACGCCGTGCTCCTCGGGCCGGGCTCCTGGTTCACCAGCGTGCTGCCGCACCTGCTGGTGCCCGGGCTGCGGGACGCCCTGCTGGAGACCCGGGCGGCCCGGATCGTGCTGCTCAACCTGGTGCCCGAGCCCGGGGAGACTGCCGGCTTCTCGCCCGAACGGCACCTTGAAGTACTGTCCGGGCACGCCCCCTCCCTGCGGGTGCACGCCGTGCTGGCCGACTCGGGGTCGGTGAGCCTGCCGGACGGCTTGCACGCGGGTGCGGCCGACCTGCTGGTCCCCGGCGGGCGGGTATGGCTCGCCGACGTCGCGGACGGTGGCGCGTCGACCCCCCGGCACGACCCGGACGCGCTGGCGGGGGCTCTGGCGGACGTGTTCGGCGCGCTTGCGCCCGGTGACGGCCGGGGCGGGGCCCGGAATCGGAACAGCGTGGCGGGGTCGTGACCGGACATCGGGGCCCGCAGCCCGGAAGGAGCCCGGAATGGCCATGACCGCCACGGTGAAGGACGAGCTCAGCCGGTTGTCCGTCACCAAGCAGTCCTCCCGGCGTGCCGAGGTGGCATCGCTGCTGCGGTTCGCCGGCGGCCTGCACATCGTGGGCGGCCGGGTGGTGATCGAGGCGGAGGTGGACACCGGATCGGTGGCCCGCCGGTTGCGCCGCGAGATCCACGAGCTGTACGGGCACACCGCGGACGCGCACGTGATCACCGCGGGCGGGCTGCGCCGCAGCGCCCGGTACGTGATCCGGGTGATCCGCGACGGCGAGGGACTGGCTCGCCAGACCGGTCTGCTGGACAACCGCGGGCGCCCCGTCCGCGGGCTCCCGCCGCCCGTCGTCTCCGGCGACCTGGCCGACGCCGAGGCGGCCTGGCGCGGCGCGTTCCTGGCGCACGGGTCGCTCACCGAGCCGGGCCGCAGCTCCGCGCTGGAGGTCACCTGCCCCGGTCCGGAGGCGGCGCTCGCCCTGGTCGGTGCGGCGCGCCGGCTGGGGGTGTCGGCGAAGGCCCGCGAGGTGCGCGGGGCGGACCGCGTCGTCGTCCGGGACGGGGATGCGATCGGGGCGCTGCTGACCCGGATGGGCGCGCACCAGAGCGTGCTGTCCTGGGAGGAGCGGCGGATGCGTCGCGAGGTCCGGGCCACCGCGAACCGGCTCGCCAACTTCGACGACGCCAACCTCCGCCGTTCGGCGCGCGCCGCCGTCGCCGCCGCGGCCCGCGTCTCCCGGGCCCTGGACATCCTCGGCGAGGAGGTCCCCGACCACCTGCAGGCCGCCGGGAAGCTGCGTGCCCAACACACCCAGGCGTCGCTGGAGGAGCTGGGCCAGCTCGCGGACCCGCCGATGACCAAGGACGCCGTGGCGGGCCGGATCCGCAGGCTGCTGCAGACGGCCGACAAGAAGGCCGCCGAACTGGGCATCCCGGACACCGAGTCGGCGGTCACGGCCGAGATGCTCGAGGAGAACGACCAAGCCTGACCGGTGGCGCCGGTGGTCGTCACGATCGTGACGTAACCGCCGTACCGCGGTGCTCCGGTCACGGTCCCGGTGATCTTCACCGGTGCGACCGGATCAGCTGGTTCCGCCTCGGTAGCTCCCGGTGGTGGCCAGCCTGGGCGGGGTGGAGCTGTCCCGGGTGTTGTGGCGGCAGGCCGGGCTGGTGACCCGGAGCCAGGCGCGGGAATGCGGGATCCGCCCGGCCGCGATCCGACGGCGGGTGGCCTCCGGTGCCTGGTCGGAACTCAGACCGGGGGTCTACCTGGTCGCCGGGCACCGGGTCTCCGACGAGGTCCGGGTGCGGGCCGCCGTGTTGTGGGGCGGCCCCGCGAGCCTGCTGTCCGGGCCCGCTGCGGCGTTCTGGCACGGATTCACCCCGCGGCTCGCCGGCCTCCCCGAGATCACCGTCCCGTCGGGGTGCAGTCCGCGTCGCCAACCCGGCCTGCGGATCCGGCGACGGGCCCTCGAGGACGCCGACCGGTGCCGGCACCGTGGGCTCGCCGCCGTCGGACGGGCCCGGACCGCGCTCGACGTCGCGGCCGCCCGGGACGACGGCTCCGTGTTCCTGGATCGGGTGCTGCAACGCCACGTCCGCTTCCCGGAGGTGCACCGCGCGTACTGCCGGATGCTCGGGCACGCCGGCGCCGCCGCGGCGGGCCGGTTGCTGGTGGCGGCCGCCGACCGGGCTGACTCCGCGGCAGAACGGCTGCTGCTCCGCCTGCTGCGCTCGGCCGGGGTCGACGGCTGGGTGCTGGGCCACCCGTTCGGGCCCTGGACGATCGACCTGGCCTTCCCTGCGGAGCAAGTCGCGGTCGAGGTGGACGGCTGGGCGTGGCACGTCGACGTGGGGCGGTTCCGGGCCGACCGGAGAAAGGGCAACGCCCTGGTGGCGGCCGGCTGGAACCTGTTGCGGTTCACCTGGCACGACCTGGACGGCGCCCCGGACCGGTGCTGACACAGATCCGCACCGCCCGCCACCGGTGATCGCCGGGATCGTGACGACGGCACCGCCGCGCGGTCGTCCGGTCACGATCCCGACGATCACCCCCGGTCACCGGGCCGTCGCGGGGGGTCCGGCATGATGCCGCCGTGACGACTCCGGGACGCACCCTCCTCGCCGTTCATCTCGATCGATCCAACATACTCCGGCCCGTCCTCCCGTCGCTGCGGGCGGGACTGGCCCACCTGCTCGAGGGCCAGGCCGACGGGCCGGACGACCTGCAGGTCGTGCTCTCGACCGGTAACGACCTGACCCGGACGCTGTCCGATGGGTCGCACCCGGTCCCGGTGCCCGCGACCGCCACCGAGGCCCGCGCCGCGCTGCCCGCCCGGCTGCGCCCGCTGGCCGGTCCGGATCTGCCCAATGCGGCGGGCCGGCTGCTCGACGCCGTCGGGGACGAGCTGGCGTCCCGGGACGCGGCGGATCGGCCGGACCGGGTCGTCGTGCTGCTCGTGGGGGAGGGCGGCGTCGGGACCGCGGACGCCCTGCGCGAGCGGATCGAGCACCAGCGCGCGACCTATGCCTGGGAGTTCGTCCTGGTGGACGTGTCCGCCGGGCCGGTCCCGGCGCCGGGCTGGGGGCCGAAGCAGCCGGTCCGCGCCGGCACCGGTGACGGCGCCGGGAAGGGGGCGGTCGCCGTGGCGGAGCGCCCGGAGCGGCCGGACCCGGCGGCCCGGTTCGGCATCCCGGCCGGAGCCGTGCTCACCTCCGGGCCCGGCGCGGACGGCGTCACCGCCGGGCTCGAGGCCGCCTCCGGCTTCGTGCGGCGGGCCCGCGGCACCGCGGCCTGGGAGCCGGTCGAGGGCTTCTCCGGCGACGAGCGCGCGGCCGCCGACGTCCCGGACACCCGCCCGGCGTGGCGCCGCCTGCTCCGGCTGTCCTGATCGCGGCGCAGGTCACGGGTGACGCGGGGCGCCCGTGCCGCGGCTCGCCGATAGGGTGGCGCCCGAGCACGGCGAGCGGCGCGAGCACCACCCGGGCCCGTACCGCGATCGACCTGCCACCCCGCCGCCGGGACCCGGCGCGCCGGGGAGACGAGACGACACGCATGACGAGCCCTGTGGAGGCACTGTGACGGTCCGCGTAGGAGTCAACGGCTTCGGCCGCATCGGCCGGAACTTCTGGCGGGCGGTGGACGCCCAGCGCGCCGCCGGCACCACCGACATCGAGATCGTCGCGGTGAACGACATCACCGACAACGCGACGCTCGCCAATCTGCTGAAGTACGACTCGATCCTCGGCCGGCTGCCCTACGAGGTCACCACCTCGGGCGACGAGATCCTCGTCGACGGCAAGGGCTTCAAGGGCCTCGCCGTCCGGGACCCCGCCGAACTGCCGTGGAAGGACCTCGGGGTCGATATCGTCGTCGAGTCCACCGGCATCTTCACCAAGCGCGACGCCGCGGCCAAGCACCTGGACGCCGGGGCCAAGAAGGTCGTCATCTCCGCCCCGGCGACCGACGAGGACATCACCATCGTCAAGGGCGTCAACGACGGCGACTACGACGGGTCGCAGACCATCGTCTCCAACGCCTCCTGCACCACCAACTGCCTGGGGCCGATGGCCAAGGTGCTCGACGACCTGGCCGGGATCGAGAAGGGTCTGATGACCACGATCCACGCCTACACCCAGGACCAGAACCTGCAGGACGGCCCGCACAAGGACCCGCGCCGGGCCCGCGCCGCCGCCCTGAACGTCATCCCGACCACCACCGGTGCCGCGAAGGCGATCGGGCTGGTCATGCCGCACCTGCAGGGCAAGCTCGACGGCTACTCGCTGCGCGTGCCGGTGCCGACCGGCTCGATCACCGACCTGGTCGCCGACGTCAAGCGGGAGACCACCGCCGAGGAGATCAACGCGGCGTTCAAGGCGGCTGCCGACGGCCCGCTGAAGGGCATCCTGAAGTACACCGAGGACCCGATCGTGTCCTCCGACATCGTGACCGACCCGCACTCCTGCATCTTCGACGCCAGCCTGACCAAGGTCATCGGCGACCAGGTCAAGATCTTCGGCTGGTACGACAACGAGTGGGGCTACTCGAACCGCCTCGTCGACATCGCCGGGCTGGTGGCGTCGAAGCTGTGAGGACCCTCGACGACCTCGTCGACGAGGGCGTGCAGGGCCGGACCGTGCTGGTGCGGTCCGACCTCAACGTCCCCCTCGACGACCACCGCAACATCACCGACGACGGTCGTGTCCGCGCCTCGGTGCCGACCATCTCGGCGCTGTCCGGGGCGGGCGCGCAGGTCGTCGTGACCGCGCACCTGGGCCGCCCGAAGGACGGCCCGGAGGCCCGGTACTCGCTGGCACCGGCGGCCGAGCGGCTCGGTGAGCTGCTGGGGGCCCCGGTCCGGCTGGTCGAGCTCGGCGCGCCGCTCCCGAGCATGGCCGCGGGCGACGTGGTGATGCTCGAGAACATCCGGTTCGATGCCCGCGAGACCAGCTCCGACGACGCCGAGCGCGGCGCGTTCGCCGACGAGCTCGTCGCGCTGGTGGGCGACGACGCGGCGTTCGTCTCCGACGGGTTCGGCGTGGTGCACCGCAAGCAGGCGTCGGTCTACGACGTCGCGCGGCGGCTCGAGCCCTACGCCGGCGGCCTGGTGCTCTCCGAGGTCGAGGTGCTGCGCACCCTGACCGGGCAGCCGCAGCGGCCGTATGCGGTCGTGCTCGGCGGGTCCAAGGTCTCGGACAAGCTGGCCGTGATCGAGGCGCTGCTGCCGAAGGTCGACACCCTGCTGGTCGGCGGCGGGATGTGCTTCACCTTCCTCGCCGCGCTGAATCATCAGAAGACGGGGCGGCACGGCGTCGGCTCGTCGCTGCTGGAGTCCGACCAGATCGACAGCTGCCGGAAGCTCCTGGACTCCGGCAAGATCGTCCTGCCGACCGACGTGGTGGTCGCCGACGCGTTCGCCGCCGACGCGAACACCCGCACGGTGCCCGTGGACGGCATCGAGGACGGTTGGCTGGGCCTGGACATCGGCCCCGCGTCGGTGCGGGAGTTCGCCGCCCGGATCGAGGACGCGAAGACGATCTTCTGGAACGGCCCGATGGGCGTGTTCGAGATGGCTCCGTTCGCCGAGGGCACCCGCGGGGTCGCGCAGGCCGTCGCGGACTCCGGCGCGTTCTCCGTGGTCGGTGGCGGTGACTCGGCGGCCGCGGTGCGGGCGCTGGGCATCGCCGAGGACGGCTTCTCACACATCTCCACCGGCGGTGGCGCCTCGCTCGAGTTCCTCGAGGGCGCCACGCTGCCGGGGGTCGCGGTCCTGGAGGGAGACGCATGAGCAGGACGCCCCTGATCGCCGGCAACTGGAAGATGAACCTCAACCACCTCGAGGCCATCGCGGTGGTGCAGAAGCTCGCCTTCGCGCTGCCGGAGCGCTACTTCGACAAGGTCGAGGTCGCGGTCCTGCCGCCGTTCACCCACATCCGCAGCGTCCAGACGCTGATCGACGGTGACAAGCTCAAGGTCGTGCACGGGGCGCAGGACCTGTCGCCGCACGACTCGGGGGCCTACACCGGCGACGTGTCCGGGCCGATGCTGGCCAAGCTCGGCTGCCGCTACGTCGTCGTCGGGCACTCGGAGCGGCGCGAGATCCACGGCGAGGACGACGCGGCGGTCAACGTCAAGGTCCGCGCCGCGCTGAAGCACGGGATCACCCCGATCCTGTGCGTCGGCGAGGGCCTCGACGTCCGCGAGGCCGGCGGCCAGGTGCAGCACTGCACCGACCAGCTGCGCGGCGCGCTGAGAGGCGTCACCGCCGAGCAGGCGGCCGGGATCGTGCTCGCCTACGAGCCGGTCTGGGCGATCGGCACCGGCAAGGTGGCCGGCGCGTCGGACGCCCAGGAGGTCTGCGCCGCGCTGCGGGAGACGCTGACCGAGCTCTACGGGGATGACATCGCCGCCGGTGCCCGGATCCTCTACGGCGGCTCGGTGAAGTCGTCGAACGTGGGCGAGATCGTCGCCCAGTCCGACGTGGACGGGGCGCTGGTCGGCGGCGCCAGCCTGGACGCCGAGGAGTTCGCGAAGCTCTCCGCGATCGCCGCCGGCGGCCCGCTGCCGTAGCGGCCCCGGCACCGCGGCACCGCGCCCTCCCGCCCCGGGCACCCCGGGCGGGAGGGCGCAGGCACGAGCGGAGTATCCTGGGCCACTCCGGCGAGCGAGTAGAGATTGGGTAACGCGGCGTGGTCCTGACCCTGCAGATCATCCTGATCGTGACGAGCCTGATGCTGATCGCGCTCGTCCTCCTGCAGCGCAGCAAGGGTGGTGGCCTGACCAGCCTGTTCGGTGGCGGGGTCCAGTCGAGCCTGTCCGGCTCGGCGGCGGCGGACCGCAACGTGGCCCGCTACACCGTGTTCGTCGCGCTGATCTGGGGCATCGCCGTCGTGGGCAACGGTCTGTTGCTGGCCGCGGGCTGAGTCCGGCGCGGTCGGTGGAGAGGGGACGAGATGGCAGGCGGCAACGCGATCCGCGGCACCCGAATCGGTGCCGGTCCGATGGGGGAGTCCGAGCGCGGTGAGACGGCCGCGCGGGAGCGGATCCCCTTCTACTGCGCCAACGGCCACGTCAACGACACCTGGTTCTCCGCGGAGGCGGAGGTCCCCGAGACCTGGGACTGCCCGCGCTGCGGGCTGCCCGGAGGCCGGGACGCCGCGAACCCGCCTGCGGCGCGGCGCACCGAGCCGTACAAGACACACCTGGCCTACGTGAAGGAGCGGCGCAGCGACGCCGACGGCGAGGCCATCCTCGAGGAGGCGCTCGGCCGCCTCCGCGCGTCCCGCGAGCTCTGAGGGCCCCGATGCCGTCCGGCCCGAGGGCCGTGCTGTCCGGCGGTCCACGGTCGGTGCTGCGCGGTGTCCGCAGGCGGGCCGGCCGGCTGCTCGACGACGCACTGGCGCGGCACGGCGCGGAGCAGACCGCGACGCTGCGCGCCGAGCTCGCCCTGCTGCGCGACGAGCTGGACGACCGGGTGCGCCGGGAGGTCGACCGGGTGGTCGCCGAGCTGCGTGCTGCGGAGATCCGGGGCCGTCGGGACATGATCGCGGCGGGGGAACGGGAGGCGGTGCTCGGCTCCGCCCGGTACGCCCGGGCCGAGATGGCCGAGGCCGCGCGGCTGCCGAACCCGGTGGCGACCCTGGAGCACGCGCTGGGGCTGGCCCCGACCGGCGGGCTGGCGCTGGAGTTCGGCGTCTACCGCGGCAGCACGCTGCGCACGATCGCGGCGCACCGCGCCGACGGCCGGGTGTACGGGTTCGACACCTTCACCGGGCTGCCCGAGACGTGGCGGGCCGGGTTCACCACCGGGGCGTTCGACGACGTCGGGGAACCCCCGGACGTCCCGGGCGCCGAGCTCGTCGTCGGCCTGTTCGACGACACCGTGCACGCCTTCCTGTCCGGGCACCCGGGGCCGGTGGACTTCCTGCACGTCGACTCGGACCTGTACTCGTCGGCGGTCACCGTGCTGGAGGCGGTCGGGCCGCGGCTGCGGGCCGGCAGCATCGTGCTGTTCGACGAGTTCCTCAACTTCCCCGAGTGGGAGCAGTACGAGGCCAGGGCCTGGTGGGAGTACGCCGACAAGCACGCCGTGCGCTACACCCACGTCTGCTACACGCACGACAACGAACAGGTCGCCGTGCGGATCGACGACCCGGGAACGATCACCCTCGGGTGACCGGCGCCACGGGCGCACGCTAGGTTCGGAGGCCATGACGCGCTGGACGCTGCCGCCCGACCGGATCCCCTCCGCATGGTTCAACGTCGTGCCGCACCTGCCCACGCCGTTGCAACCACCGCTGCACCCGAGCACCCGGGAACCGGTCGGTCCCGCGGACCTGGCGCCGCTGTTCCCGGACGCGCTGGTCGAGCAGGAGGTCAGCGCCGAGCCGTGGATCGACGTTCCCGGTGAGGTGCTGGACATCCTCCGGCTGTGGCGGCCCACGCCGTTGCAGCGGGCGACCCGGCTGGAGCAGGCGCTCGGCACCCCGGCGCGGATCTACTTCAAGGACGAGTCGGTCTCCCCATCCGGCAGCCACAAGACCAACACCGCGGTGCCGCAGGCGTTCTACAACGCGGCGGCGGGCACCACCCGGCTCACCACCGAGACCGGTGCCGGGCAGTGGGGCTCGGCACTGTCGTTCGCCGCGGCCCAGTTCGACCTGGACCTGAAGGTCTACATGGTTCGGGCGTCGTACGGGCAGAAGCCCTACCGGCGGGTCGCGATCGAGACCTGGGGCGGCGAGGTCGTCCCGTCCCCGGTGGACGAGCCGGACCAGCCTGGCTCGCTGGGGGCCGCGATCTCGGATGCGGTCCGGGACTGCGTGGGCCGCGACGACACCCACTACGCGCTGGGGTCGGTGCTCAACCACGTGCTGCTGCACCAGACCGTGATCGGGCTGGAGGCCAAGGAGCAGCTGACCGTGGCCGGTGAGCGGTTGCCGGATGTCGTCGTGGCGTCCTGTGGCGGCGGCTCCAACCTGGGCGGGATCACCTTCCCGTTCGTGCCGGACGCCGACGTGCGGCTGCTCGCGGTCGAGCCGCTGTCCTGCCCGACCCTGACCCAGGGCCGCTACGACTACGACTTCGGCGACACCGCGGGCCTGACCCCGCTGATGCCGATGTACACCCTCGGCCACGACTTCGTGCCGCCCTCGATCCACGCCGGCGGGCTGCGCTACCACGGCGACTCGCAGCTGGTGTCGTCGCTGGTCAAGGACGGCCGGATGGAGGCAGCCGCCTACCCGCAAGGGAAGGTGTTCGAGGCCGCGGTGCAGTTCGCCCGGGCCGAGGGCAAGATCGCCGCGCCGGAGTGCGGGCACGCGATCGCCGCGACGATCGACGAGGCCCTGGCGGCCAAGGAGACCGGCGAGGAGAAGGTCATCCTCTTCAACTACAGCGGACACGGGTTCCTCGACCTGTCCGCCTACGACGACTACACGCACGGCCGGCTGGTCGACGAGATGGGCTGAGAGCCGCTCGTGGGGCGGCCCGCCTCCCTCGTGGGTGGCGGGCCGCGTCGTCCGGTGTAGCCGTGCTTGTGCGCTGTCACGCTCAGCGGCGCACCGACCGGACCAGCGCGGCGGTCCGGTCCCGCCGGAACCAGGCGACCACGCACACCGCGACCAGGGTGCCGGCCGGGAACGCGATCATCTCCGGCATCAGCACCGCGGTCGTCGCGACGGCCCCGATCATCAGCGCGACCTGGCAGGTGGCGGCGAGCCCGCACAGCCGCGGGATCAGCAACGCGAGGGCGCCGGCGAGCTCCAGCCAGCCCACCACGTACATCCCGGGCATCCCCAGGCCGAGCAGGTCGAACCCGCCGACGGCGACCGGATCGCCGGAGACCTTCGGCAGCGCGGCCATCACGAACGTCGCGGCCAGCAGCACCTGCAGGACCCAGAGCGCGACGTTCCCGGCCGGCCGGGGCGCGCGTCCGGTGGCCGTCGTGGTGGTGGCGTCGGTGGTCATGGCGGCTCCTCCCGTGGTGCGGCCCGCCGTCGGGCCGCGTTCACCGGTGTCGACCGGGGCGGGGCCACGGAGTCATCGGTGCCGGCCCGACTCACCCGATCGGCCTGGCCCGCTGCCCGCCGCGCTCGGCCGGGCGATTCGAACACCGGGCCCGACCGCGATCGCGGTGGCCTGCGCCGGGGCCCGATCCGGCGGCGTCAGCGGGCCCGCGCCCGGGACCGGCGGGGCGCGGTGTCCGGCCGGGTGGCGCCGGCGGCGTGCTCGGCACCGAGCGCGGCGGCGGCGGTCGCGAAGGCCGGGTCGAAGAACAGGAAGCTGAGCAGCTCGGCGTGGTCGGTGCGGTCCGCACCCGCCCCGGCTGCCGGGACCGCGCCACCGACGAGCCGTTCCAGCACCAGCAGCGACGGGTTGCGCAGTGCCCGCAGCCCGCCGTACTCGGTGCGCCGGACCCGGTGGGCCAGCTCCGCCAGTTCGGTGGCCCGGTCGACCGGCGGCCCGGCGAACCAGGTGCCGACCCGCTGGTGCCGGGTGTCCGTGCCGTGGAACACCAGATCGTTGACCGCGCGCAGGGTCCGCAGGTCCTCGGTGACGTCGGCACCCAGCACGATCCTCAGGGTCAGCGCCGCGACGGCGTAGACGTCCGGGACGTGCTCCGGCCCGGCGCCGTCGGTATCCCGCCGGAGCGGGCGGTCCGGCACCGCCGGCGTCGTCGCGACGACGCCGATCCGGTCGGCGCCGAGCCGCAACGCCGGCTTGAGCGGGGTGTTCATCCGGACGCCACCGTCGAGGTACCAGCCGGCGAGGTCCGTCCCGTCCGCCGGATCGAGGTACGCCGGATCCAGGTGCACCGGGGAGAACAGCACCGGCACCGCGGCGGAGGCGAGCAGGTGCTCCGGGCTGAGCCGGGTGCGGACGTAGCGGATGTCGCGTCCTGCGTCGTAGGGCGGCAGCCGGGTGTCGTCGCCGCACTCCACGAACACGACCGTGCCGCCGGTGTCGGCCGAGGTGGTGGCCACGCCGACGGCGTCGACCGCGCCGCGGGTGACGGCGTCGTGCAGCCCGTCCCAGTCGACGACCCGGTCGAGCACCGGGCGCAACCGATCGGCGTCGAGCAGGCGGGTGAGCCGGTCCGGGAGCCCGAGGGCGCGGCGCAGCCCGGCCGGCACGCCGAGCAGGTCGCCGACGTAGGCGCCCGCGCCGCGCACCGCCGACGACGGCAGCGCGACCACCTCGTCGGTACGCACCGAGCGCCAGCGGTCCACGACCTCGGCGGCCGCGTCGGCGGGATCGAGGTGGCTCAGCCCGGCGAGCGCGGCGACGTTCAGCGCCCCCGCGCTGGTGCCGACCAGCACCGACGGCCGGGACCAGGTGCGGGTCATCCGGGGCAGCAGCTCGGTCAGCGCGCCCGCCTCGTAGGCGCCGCGGGCACCCGCGCCCGCGACGACCAGGCCCGTCCGCGCCGCCATCGGCTCCACCTCCGGCGCCGAGGCTACCCGCGGGTCACCCCTCGTAGGCGGCCCGCAACGCAGCTGTGTCCAGCTTGCCGTGGGTGGCGAACAGGAGCTTCGCGACCCGCTGCCGGGCCTCGGCGTCGTCCGAGCCCAGCCACTCCAGCAGGCCCGGCGGGATGATCTGCCAGGACGCGCCGTAGCGGTCCCTTGAGCCAGCCGCAGGGTTGCGGCGACCCGCCGTCGACCAGTGCGTCGTAGATCCGGTCGACCTCCTCGGCGGACTCGCAGTGCACCTCCATCGAGACCGCCTCGCTGAAGGTGAACTCGGGTCCGCCGTTGAGCGCGGTGTAGGGCTGCCCGTTGATCCGGAAGGACACGGTGAGGATCTGGCCCTGCTTCTCCGGCCACTCCGGCCCGTAGTGGGAGACGTCGTCGATGCCGGAGTCCGGGAAGATCGACGTGTAATGCTGGGCGGCCTCCTCGGCGAGCCCGTCGAACCAGAGGCACGGGGTGATCGTCTTCATGGCGGGTCCTCTCTGCTCGCGGGCCCCGAGCACCGGGGTCCGTCGCGGGGGAGACCGCGTCAGGACCGGGAACTCATCGCGCCCTACCCGCGCGTTGTGGAGCCGGTACGGGCCGGACGTGCGCGGCGGCCTCGCGGGCGCGCGACCGGGCGGTGTCGACGTCGTCGGCGTGCGCGACGGCGACCCCCATCCGGCGCCGCTCGGTGGCGTCCGGCTTGCCGAACAGCCGCAGGTCCGCCCCCGGCACCGTGAGGGCATCGGCGACGCCCTCGTACGCGGGGGCGACCATGTCCCCGCCGCCGTAGACGACCGCCGACGCGCCGGGCGAGTGCAGCGCGGTGTCCACCGGAAGGCCGAGCACGGCGCGGGCGTGCAGCTCGAACTCCGAGAGCCGCTGGGTGGCCAGGGTGACCAGGCCGGTGTCGTGCGGACGCGGGCTGACCTCGGAGAACAGCACCTCGTCACCGCGGACGAACAGCTCCACGCCGAAGACGCCGTACCCGCCGAGCGACTCGGTGAGCCGTCCGGCGACGTCCCGGGACGCGGCCGCGGCGGCGTCCGACATCGGCTGCGGCTGCCAGGACTCGATGTAGTCGCCGTGCGCCTGCAGGTGCCCGATCGGCGCGCAGAACGACGTGCCCCCGGCGTGCCGCACGGTGAGCTGGGTGACCTCGTAGTCGAACTCGACGAAGCCCTCGACGATCACCCGCGGGTCCGCCACCCGGCCGGCGGTCCGCGCATGATCCCATGCGGCCTCGACGTCGTCGGGGGACTTGAGCACCGACTGGCCCTTGCCCGACGACGAGATCACCGGCTTCAGCACGCACGGCAGCCCGATCCGGGTGACCGCGGCGTGCACCTCGTCGAGGGTGTCGGCGAAGGCGTACGGCGAGGTCGGCAGCCCGAGCTCCTCGGCGGCCAGGCGCCGGATGCCCTCCCGGTCCATGGTCAGCCTGGTCGCCCGCGCGGTCGGCACGACCGTGGTGCCCGCGGCCTCGATCTCGGTCAGCGCGTTCGTCGCGATCGCCTCGATCTCCGGGACGACCAGGTCCGGGGACTCCTGCTCGATCAGCGTCGCGAGCGTGACCGGGTCGGTCATGTCGATCGCGTGCCAGCGGTGCGCCACCTGGTGCGCGGGTGCGTGCGGGTAACGGTCCACCGCGACGACCTCGACGCCGAGGCGCTGGAACGCGATCGCGACCTCCTTGCCCAGCTCGCCGGAGCCGAGCAGCAGCACGCGCGTGGGGTCCGGGCCGAGCGGGGTGCCGATTCGCATGGGGCGGACCCTAACCGCTGCGCCCCCGGCCGATCCCGGCAACGGGCGCGGCGTCACACCCGCCCCGGAGGTGCGTCCCACGCGCGCCCCAGGGGCACCCTCGGGGCCATGGCTGAGGCGAGGGTGCCCCTCGGGACGCCGAGGAGCCGAGGGGGCGCGGCGGTCAGCCGGGCGGGCGGAGCCCGTCGGGGAGGTGGGAGGCCGCGTCGGTGTCGAGCAGCCAGCGGGTCAGCTCCGTGCCCCGGGCCCCACCGACCGGCAGTGCGGTCTCCGAAGTACCGGTCAGCGCACCGGCGATCGCGGGGGCCTTCCCGCCGCCGGCGGCGACCACCCACACCTCCCGGGAGCGGCGGGCGGCGGCCAGGGTCAACGAGACCCGGGTCGGCGGCGGCTTCGGGCAGTCGAACACCGGGACGACGGTCGCGGCCTGCTCGTGCACGGCGGGGGAGTCCGGGAACACCGACAGGGTGTGCCCCTCCTCGCCCATCCCGACCAGGGTCACGTCGAACGCGGGGATCTCCCCGTCGTCGGCGAGCGAGCCGAGCAGCCGGGCGTAGTCGTCGGCGGCGGCCGCGGCGTCGTCCCGGGTGCCGCCGCCGGCCGGGGCCGCGGGCATCGGGTGCACCCGGGCCGGGTCGACGCCGACGTGGTCGAGCAGGGCCTGGCGGGCCTGCTTGTCGTTGCGCTCGCCGTCGTCGGCCGGGACGAAGCGCTCGTCGCCCCAGAACAGCTCGACCCGGGCCCAGTCGACGGTGTCGCGGGCCGGCGACGCGGCGACGTCGGCCAGCAACTGGATCCCGACGCCGCCACCGGTGAGCACCACCCGCGGCACCCGGCCACCGGTCTGCAGGCCGTTCAGGGTGGTGATCAGCAGCTCGGCCGTGGCACCGGCCAGCGCGTCCTTGTCCGGATGGACCGCGACCCGGGTCCGCTCGGGCAGGTCCCGTTCGGGCAGGCCCACGGTCACACCTTCACCGGGGTACGTCCGCGGGTCACCAGGGACACCCCGGCGAGGGCCTCGCGGTACACCTCGTCCGGGTCGAGCCGGCGCAGCTCCTCGGCGAGGCAGTCGGACACGGCGCGCCGGGCCAGCGCGATCAGCCGTTCCGGCTGGCCGGGCTGGGTGAGCCGGGCGGTCTTGCCGTCCGGGCGGGCCAGCTCGACGTTCCCGGACGCCCGGACCAGGCGGACCAGCGACAACCCGTTCTCGATGTCCGAGGGCGAGCGCTTCACCTTCACGCCCAGCGCGGCGGCCAGCCAGCCGGCCGCCAGCTCGGTGGAGGGCGAGACCGTCTCGCCGGCGACGACGACCGAGGTCACCTCCTCGAACGGCGGCACGTCCAGCGCCGCTGCCAGCTGGGCCCGCCAATGCGTGAGCCGGGTCCAGGTCAGGTCGGTGTCGCCGTCGGCGTAGTCCCTGCGGCGCTGCTCGAAGGCCTTGTTCGGGCTCTTCGAGGCGAGCGCGTCGGTGATCCGCCGCTGGGCCAGCCGGCCCACGGCGTCCTCGGACGGCTTCGCCGGGGCCTCGCCCGGCCACCACGCGACGACCGGGGCGTCCGGCAGCAGCAGCGGCATCACCATGCCGGCGCCGGCGTCCTCGGCGGCCAGCGCGCCGTAGCCGCGCAGCACGATCACCTCGCTGGCGCCGGCGTCGCCGCCGACCCGGATCTGGGCGTCCAGGCGCGGCGAGGCCCGGCGCTGCCCGCGGGCCAGCACGATCACCCGGCACGGGTGCTCGCGGCTCGCGGCGTTGCCGGCGTCGATCGCGCGCTCCAGGTCCGGGCCGTCGTCGGTGACGACGACCAGGGTGAGCACCCGGCCGAGCGCGAACACCCCACCGGACTCGCGCAGCTCGACGAGCTTGCGGTTGACCGCCGAGGTGTTGCTCGACGGCAGATCAATGATCATGAAATCTCCCGTGAGTGGTTATCGTGGCCCTGACCGTGAAAACCACTCACGGGCGTCGCCAGTGCCGGCCGGTGCGGGCCAGCATCGCCGCGGACGACTCGGGGCCCCACGAGCCGGCCGGGTAGCCGTCCGGGCCGGTGGACCGCGCCGCCCAGTCCTCGATCACCGGGTCGAGGATCTCCCAGGACCGCTCGACCTCCTCGTTCACCGGGAACAGCGACGGCTCGCCGAGCAGCACGTCCAGGATGAGCCGCTCGTAGGCCTCCGGTGAGGACTCGGTGAAGGCGTTGCCGTAGCCGAAGTCCATCGTGACGTCGCGGACCTCCATCTGGTTGCCGGGCACCTTGGAGCCGAACCGCATCGTCACCCCCTCGTCCGGCTGCACCCGGATGACCAGCGCGTTCTGCCCCAGCTCCTCGGTCATCGTGGCGTCGAAGGGCAGGTGCGGGGCGCGCTTGAACAGCACCGCGATCTCGGTGACCCGCCGGCCCAGCCGCTTGCCGGTGCGCAGGTAGAACGGCACCCCGGCCCAGCGCCGGTTCTCCACCTCGCAGGTGATCGCGGCGAAGGTCTCGGTGGTGGACTCGGGGTTGAACCCCTCCTCCTCCTTCAGGCCCGGGACGTCCTCGCCGCCCTGCCAGCCGCCCTCGTACTGGCCGCGGGCGGTGGTCTCGTCGAGCGGCTGGAGGAGCTTGACCGCCTTGAGGACCTTGGTCTTCTCGGCGCGCAGCTCGTCCGAGGAGAACGACGTCGGCTCCTCCATCGCGGTGAACGCGAGCAGCTGCAGCAGGTGGTTCTGGATCACGTCCCGGGCCGCGCCGATGCCGTCGTAGTACCCGGCGCGCCCGCCCAGGCCGATGTCCTCGGCCATCGTGATCTGGACGTGGTCGACGTAGTTGGCGTTCCAGATCGGCTCGAACAGCTGGTTGGCGAACCGGAGCGCCAGCACGTTCTGCACGGTCTCCTTGCCGAGGTAGTGGTCGATGCGGAACACCGCGTCCTCGGGGAAGACCTCGTTGACGATCGCGTTGAGCTCCTTGGCCGACTCGAGGTCGTGCCCGAACGGTTTCTCGATCACCACCCGGCGCCAGACGTCCGGGTCCTCCTGCGCGGACAGGCCCGACCGGGCCAGCTGCTTGCAGACCACCGGGAACGCGCTCGGCGGGATCGACAGGTAGAACGCGTGGTTGCCGCCGGTGCCGCGCTTCTCGTCCAGCTCGCGGACGGTGCGCTCCAGCTCGTCGAAGGCGGCGTCGTCGTCGAAGGCGCCCTGGACGAACCGCAGGCCCTCGGCGAGCCGGTCCCAGACCTCCTGGCGGAACGGGGTCCGGGCGTGCTCGCGGACGGCGTCGTAGACGACCTGCCCGAAGTCCTCGTCCGCCCAGTTGCGGCGGGCGAAGCCGGTGAGCGCGAAGCCCGGCGGCAGCAGGCCGCGATTGGCCAGGTCGTAGATCGCGGGCATCAGCTTCTTGCGGGACAGGTCACCGGTCACACCGAAGATCACCAGGCCGCAGGGGCCCGCGATCCGCGGGAGCCGCTTGTCCCGTGGGTCCCGGAGCGGGTTGACGTGGCCGCCGTTCGCGGTGGACATCGCTGTGGCTCCGCCTCTCCGATCGCTGTGGTTCCGGGCCCGGCTCCCCGGACCCGGGTGCCCGTTCAGCCCTGCACGGCCCGGGCCAGGGTGACCAGACCGGACACCCGGTCGGTCAGGTGCAGGCGCAGCACCGGGCGCCCCCGGCGTCGCTGGTCGGCGACGACCGCGCGGGCCTGCGCCGCGTGCAGGTTATCCAGTCCGGACGGTTCCGGCGCGTTGCCCGCGCCGGGCGGCACGGGATCGGTGTCGACGTCCGCGCCGGAGGATCCACCGGTCAGGTGACAGTGCGCCGCGCGGTCCGGCCCGCCGGTATCCCCGCTGCGGCAGCCGGGTGCCCAGCCGAACGCCACCGGCATCCCGGCCCGGGCGGCCAGCGGGCCGCTGAGCACCGCGATCGAGGCGTCCGACTCCGGGTCCAGCCAGGCCGAGACGGCGAGGTGCCCGCCCGGTCCGGCCGCGCCGGCCAGCGCGTCGAGCGCCCCGGCCACGCTGGTGACGCCGGCGGGCAGCCAGTCCCCGGCGGCGTGCACCGCGACCCCACCGTCCACGAAGGAGGGTGACTCGGCGGCCGACGCGGGGTCGGCGACCGGCGGTGCCGGCGCGAACGGGTCGGTCTCCAGCGCCCGGGCGGCGAGCGCCGCGGCGGCCTGCCAGAGCACGACCGTCGCACCCGGGTCGGCGCTGGTCCGGACCGCCCCGCCGCCGAACTCGGGCACCGGCCCGGTTCCGGCCGCGTGCACCTCGACGACCGCGGGCGGCCCGCCGAGCGCGGCGGTGCCCGGGCCGTCCACCGGCCCGCCCGCCGGGGCCGCCGGATCGGTGCCGTCACCGGCCCGCCCGGCCTCGGCCCCCGCGGGCGCGGCCACGAGCCCGGCGGCGGTGAGCAGCGGCGCGAGCCAGCCGGTGAGGCCGGGTGCCCGCTCGGCGTCGCGCAGTGCCAGCACCGAGCCGCGGGCCGCGACCAGGGCCCCGGCCAGCAGCAGGGCGGGGTTGTCCGGGTCGTCGGCGGCGAGCGTGCCGGACGCCTCGCCCGCCGTAGCGAGGATCCCGGCGACGTCGGCGCCGGCCAGCCCGGCCGGCACCAGCCCGAGCGGACCGAGCGCGCCGAACCGGCCGGGGACGCCGGCGTCGGAGGTGATCACGGTGATGCCGTCCGCGGCGGGGGTGTCCAGTGCCGACCCGGGCTCGGTGACGTGCACGGTGCGGGTGGCCAGGGTGTCCGGGCCGACCTCGTCGGCCAGCACCGTCCGCACGGCCCGGTGCACCGCGCCGACCACCGGGTCGTCCCCGGCGGGGTCGGCGACCACCAGGACGGTCTCCTCCAGTTCCCCGGAGAGCGCCTCGGCGACCTGGACCGGGTCCGCCGAGTCGAGCGCGGTGAGCCGTACCGGGCCGGCGGTGGCCGGGCTGCCGGCCAGCAGCCGGGCGGCGGCCACCGCGTCCGGGGTGCCGACGAGCAGCACCCGGTGCGCCCCGCCGACGACGAACCGCTCGCGCAGGGCGGCCAGCTGACCGGCCAGCGGGCGGGACGCGCGGGCCAGTCCGGCCCACCCCGTGGCCGGCCACACGACGTGCGGCCAGACGCTCGGATCGCCCTCGGCGAGCCGGGACGCCACGGTGTCCGAGGCCAGCTCGGCGGCGAGCCGGCGCGCGGCCCCGGCGAACGGCTCCCCGGAGAGGAGCACGCGCACCGGGGACGGCGCGGACCCGACGGTCTCGTCGGACACCGGCGGTCCTACTTCGCGGCGTCGAGCTGCGAGCGGACCGTGTCCTGCAGCTCGGTCCAGGACTTCGCGAACTTCTCGACGCCCTCGTCCTCCAGGACCCGGTAGACGTCGTCGAGGTCGAGCCCGACGCCCTCCAGGTCGGTGAAGACCTGCTGGGCGGCCCCGGCGGTGTCGGTGACCCGGTCACCGTGCACCTCGCCGTGGTCGGCGAAGGCGTGCAGCGTCTTCTCCGGCATGGTGTTGACGGTGTTGTCGACGACCAGCTCGGTGACGTACATGGTGTCCGGGTAGTCCGGGTTCTTCACCCCGGTGGAGGCCCACAGCGGCCGCTGGGCGTGCGCGCCCTTCGCCGCGAGCGCGTCCCAGCGGGCACCGGAGAACGCGTTGCGGTAGGCGGCGTAGGCCAGCCGGGAGTTGGCGATGGCGGCCTTGCCGCGCAGTGCCAGCGCCTCCTCGCCGCCGACCCTCTCCAGCCGGGTGTCGATCTCGGAGTCCACCCGGGACACGAAGAACGAGCCGACCGAGTGGATCCGGGCCAGGTCCTGTCCGTTGGCCAGCGCCTGCTCCAGGCCGGTCATGTAGGCGTCCATCACGGCCTTGTACCGCTCCACCGAGAAGATCAGCGTCACGTTCACGCTGACGCCCTCCGCGGTGGCGCGGGTGATCGCCGGCAGGCCCGCCTCGGTGGCCGGGATCTTGACCAGCAGGTTCGGCCGGTCGACCGTCTTCCACAGGTCGAGTGCCTGCGCGACGGTCTTCTCGGTGTCGTGCGCCAGGTTCGGGTCGACCTCGAGCGACACCCGCCCGTCGACGCCGCCGGTGTGCTCCCAGGTGCCGGAGAAGATGTCGCAGGCCTGCTGGACGTCGGCGACGGTGATCTCGCGGATCGCGTCGTCGACCCCGGCACCGCGGTCGGCGAGCTCGCGGACCTGCTGGTCGTAGGCGGCGCCGTCGGCCAGCGCCCCCGCGAAGATCGTCGGGTTGGTGGTGACCCCGACGACGTGCTTGTCGTTGATCAGCTCGGCGAGGTTGCCGCTGTTCAGGCGCTCGCGGGACAGGTCGTCGAGCCAGATGGACACCCCGGCCGCGGACAGTGCGGCCAGACGATCGTTGCTCATGGTTCTCTCCTTGCGATCGGGTGCCGTCGAGTTCAGGAACTCTTCTCGACCGCGGCGAGGGTCTCGCGCGCGGCGGCGGCGACGGTGTCGGCGGTGAAGCCGAACTTCTCGAAGAGGGTGGCCTGGTCGGCGCTGGCACCGAAGTGCTCGATCGAGACCGAGCGCCCGGCGTCGCCGACGAAGCGCTGCCACGGCATGGCGACGCCCGCCTCGACCGAGACCCGGGCCCGCAGCGCCGACGGGAGCACCGACTCGCGGTAGTCCTCGTCCTGCGCGTCGAACCACTCCACGCACGGCATCGACACCACGCGGGTGCCGACGCCCTCGGCCTCCAGCGTCTTGCGCGCCTGCACCGCGAGGTGCAGCTCGGAGCCGGTGGCGACGAGCACGACCTGCGGGACGCCCGAGGACGCCTCCTCCAGCACGTAACCGCCGCGCGCGACGCCCTCGGCGGAGGTGCCGGTCAGCGTCGGGACGTTCTGCCGGGTCAGCGCCAGGCCGATCGGGCCGTCGGACGGACGCTCCAGCGCGGCCTGCCAGGCGTACACGGTCTCGTTGGCGTCCCCGGGCCGGAGCACCGACAGGCCGGGGATCGCGCGCAGCGCGGCCAGGTGCTCGATCGGCTGGTGGGTCGGGCCGTCCTCGCCGAGCCCGATCGAGTCGTGCGTCCACACGTAGATCGGGTTGGTCTGCATCAGCGCGGCCAGCCGCACGGCCGGGCGCATGTAGTCGGAGAAGATCAGGAAGGTGCCGCCGTAGGCCCGGGTCGGGCCGTGCAGCGCGATGCCGTTGAGCACCGCACCCATCGCGTGCTCGCGGACACCGAAGTGCAGCGTGCGGCCGTACGGGGTGGCGTCCCACATGCCGGTGGCGGCGGAGCGCGGGCCGAACGAGTCGGCGCCCTTCATCGTGGTGTTGTTGGACTCGGCCAGGTCGGCCGAGCCGCCCCACAGCTCGGGCAGCACGTCCGCGACGGCGGCCAGCACGGCGCCCGACGCCTTGCGGGTGGCCATGCCCTTGTCGTCGGCGTCCCAGCGGGGGAGCGCCTCGGTCCAGCCGTCCGGCAGCTGCTGCGCGACGAGGCGGTCGAGCAGCTGCTTGCGCTCCGGCTCGCGCTGCGCCCACTCGTCGAAGGTGCCCTGCCAGGCGTCGTGCGCGATCCGGGACCGCTCGCCGACCGCACGGGTGTGTTTCAGGACGTCGTCGTCGACCTCGAAGTCCTGGTCCGGGTCGAAGCCCAGGACCTTCTTGACCTCCCGGACCTCCTCGTCGCCCAGCGCGGCGCCGTGCGCGGCACCGGTGTTCATCTTGTTCGGCGCCGGGTAGCCGATCACGGTCCGCAGCACGATCATCGACGGCCGGGACGTCTCGGCCTTCGCGGCCTGCAGCGCGTCGAGGATGCCGGTGACGTTCTCCCCGCCCGCGACGGTCTGGACGTGCCAGCCGTAGGCCTCGTAGCGCTTCGCGGTGTCCTCGTTGAGGGCGATGGTGGTGTCGTCCTCGATCGAGATCTCGTTCGCGTCGTAGATCACCGTGAGGTTGCCGAGCTCCTGGCGGCCGGCCAGCGAGGACGCCTCGGAGGTGACGCCCTCCTCGATGTCGCCGTCCGAGGCGATCACGTAGACTTGGTGGTCGAACGGGCTCGCACCCTCGGGGGAGGCCGGGTCGAACAGGCCGCGCTCGCGGCGGGCGGCGATCGCCATGCCGACCGCGGACGACAGGCCCTGGCCCAGCGGCCCGGTGGTCATCTCGACGCCGCGGGTGTGGCCGTACTCCGGGTGGCCCGGGGTGAGCGAGCCCCACTTCCGGAGCTGCTCGAGATCCTCCCGTTCCAGGCCGTAGCCGGCCAGGAACAGCTGGATGTAGAGGGTCAGGCTGGAGTGCCCGGCGGAGAGCACGAACCGGTCCCGGCCCATCCAGTCGGGGTCGGCCGGGTCGTGGTTCATCACCCGCTGGAACAGCAGGTAGGCGAGCGGGGCCAGGCTCATCGCGGTGCCCGGATGACCGCTGCCGCACTTCTGGACCGCGTCCGCGGCCAGCACGCGGACCGTGTCCACGGCGCGGCGGTCGAGGTCGGTCCAGTCGTCGGGCACGTGGGCCCGGGTGAGCGCGGCGACGGCGCTGTCCCCGGCGTGGGGGGACGTGGCGGTCTCGGACAAGGCGGCGGCTCCTGTACTCGCGTCGGCGTCTGGTTGTCGGACGGTGTCTGGTCGTCGGCTGGCTCGGACGGGTCCGCACCACCGGCCGGACGGTGATCGACGACGGCGCGGGGCGGACCCGCCGCGCGCTGCACGGCAGGTACCGGGCCCACATCTCGTCGCGCCGGACGGCACCGTGATGCGAGCCGGATCACCCGGCGGCGTCCTCGCCGTCCCGGCGCCCTCCACCCTACTGTGCGGGGCCGGTGCCTGCGGGTTTGCCGTCCGGGTGGGTGCCGGGACGAGGGGGCTACGCCGGACGTACCCGCCCGGCCCGGATGCCATGCCAGGGGTTAGCATCGACGCGTTGTAGAACGTCGGCCCGGAGCACCCTCGCCGACCTCCTCTCCAGCACTGTCCGAACGCCGAGCCGAGCGAGGTACGAACAGGTGAGCGCTCCCGCGTCCCGTCGGAGCCGGGCCGTCGACACCGCCCGGCCGGCTCGGGCGGGGACGGCGACACCGCCCGGAGCGGGACCCGCCGAGGCCCCGCCGACGACGACGGAGCCGGCCCCGGCCGCATCCGCCGCGCCCACCGGGCGCCGGGCCCGGATCCGGGCCACCCTGACGGCTTACCTCGGGCTCACCAAGACCCGGATCATCGAGCAGCTGCTCGTGGTCACGGTCCCGGCGATGTTCCTCGCCGAGCGCGGCATCCCCTCGGTCCGGCTGATCGTGGCCACTCTGATCGGCGGGGCGATGGCCGCCGCCGCGGCGCACGCGCTGAACTGTGTGGCCGACGCCGACATCGACCAGAAGATGGCCCGTACCGCGCGGCGCCCGCTGGCCCGCGGCCAGGTGCCGTCCCGGCACGCGCTGATCTTCGGGCTGGTGCTCGCCGCGCTGAGCTCGACCTGGCTGGGGCTGACGACCAACTGGCTGGCCGCGGTGCTGTCGCTGGCCGCCATCGCGTTCTACGTGCTGGTCTACACGCTGGTGCTGAAGCGGCGGACCTCGCAGAACATCGTCTGGGGCGGCGCCGCGGGCTGCATGCCGGTGGTGATCGGCTGGGCGGCGGTGACCGGCGACGTCGGCTGGCCCGCCCTGGTGATGTTCGGCGTGATCTTCTTCTGGACGCCGCCGCACTTCTGGGCGCTGGCCATGCGCTACCGCGACGACTACGCCGCCGCCGGCGTCCCGATGCTGCCGGTGGTCGCCGCCCCGACCGCGGTGTCGGTCCGGATCGTGATCTACAGCTGGGTGATGGCGGGCTGGAGCCTGCTGCTGCTGCCCGTGACGTCCTGGGTCTACCTGGCCGTCGCGCTCGCCGGCGGTGCGGTCTTCGTGTTCCGGGCGCACCGCCTGCACGCCGCGGTGAAGGCCGGCGGCGAGGTCTCCCCGATGCCGCTGTTCCACCTGTCGAACCTCTACCTGTGCGTGTTGTTCGCCGGGATCGCGGTCGACGCCGCGCTGGGCCTGCCCCTTCTGTTCTGACGCGCCCAGGTGGCGGGCCTCCCCGGCCCGCAGCCGGCGCCCGCCCGCCGGTGTGCCGCGGTAGCGGGGATCCGCACGGGTTCGCTGCGTTCACACCGGATCCGACCTCGTGTGAACGGCGCGAACCCGTGCGGATCGCGGCGGTGCGCCCTGCCGCCCGTCGGGGGCGACGAAGGCGCGCAGCCGGTCGTCGAGGCGGTCCGGCGCGCACGGGCCGCGGCGACGGCGGCCGGTCCGGTGGGCGGGAGGCCGGGGCGGCGGGAGGCCGCCGTCCGGTCGGGGATCGCTCAGCGGAGCAGCCCCGGGGTCGTCCAGTCCTCGCCGAGCACGTGCACGGCCAGGAACGCGTGCACCGTCTCGTACCAGAGGATCGCGTGCTTCGGCGCCAGCACCCAGTGGTTCTCGTCCGGGAAGTACAGGAACCGGTGCGGGTTGGCGGCCGGGTCGGCCTGCCGGGACACCAGGTCCCACCACAGCCGCAGTCCCTCGCCGATGGGTACCCGGTAGTCCCGGTCGCCGTGGATCACCAGCATCGGGGTGCGGATCGCGTCCGCGTGCCGGTGCGGGCTGTTCTCCCGGGCCATCTCCGGCGTCATCTCGGTGAGCCAGTAGTCGGCGTGGTCGGTCGTCGGGCCGAACTGGTCCAGCGCCCACAGGCTCGCGTGCGTGACGATCGCCGCGAACCGGTCGGTGTGCCCGGCGACCCAGTTCGCCATGTAGCCGCCGAACGAGCCGCCCATCGCCGCGGTCCGGCCGGCGTCGATCTCCGGGCGGGCGGTCGCGGCGTCGGTGACGGCCATCAGATCGGTGTAGGGGGCGCCGCCCCAGCTCCCCCAGCCGCGCTGCACGAAGTCCTGCCCGTAGCCGGTGGACAGCGCCGGGTCGGGCAGCAGCACGGCGTAGCCGCGGGCGGCCATCAGCCACGGGTTCCACCGCCAGGCCCAGGCGTTCCAGCTGGCCAGCGGGCCGCCGTGGATCCACAGCAGCAGCGGGGCGGGGGAGTCGGGGCCGGCGCCGTCGGGCAGCACCAGCCAGGCCCGCAGCCGGGTGCCGTCGCCGGCGGTGGCCTCGACCTCGGTGAGCGTGCCGGGCAGCGGGTGCGGCTCGACCGGGCCCGCGAGCGGTTCGGGCGCGGAGTCCGGGGCGTGCGCGTCCACCCGGACCGGGGTCGGCGCGGCGTCGACGGCGTTGCGCAGCGCGTAGACCCACCGCCCGTCCGGGGACGGGCACGGGTCGGTGTAGCAGCCGCGGTCGCCGGTCAGCCGGGTGACCCCACCGGAAGCGAGGTCGATCCGGAACAGCGGTCCACGGCCGTCGTCGTCGGCGGTGACGATCAGGGCGGTGCCGTCCCGGGTCCAGCGCACCGAGGTCGGCCAGCGGTCCCAGCCGGGCGCGACCGGTTCCGGCTCGCCACCGGTCAGCGGCACCACGACCAGGTCGGTCCGCGGGGCGGACTCGGGCGTGGACAGCGCCTCCCGGACCGCGACGACGCGGGTCCCGTCCGGGCTGATCCGGGGCGCGGAGTACTCGTGCCCGGGATCGACGAGCAGGTCCCGGCGCTCGCCGGTGGCGACGTCGATCGCCACCAGTCCTGGCCGCCACGCGGCGTGCGGGTACGCCCGGTGCCAGCCGGTCACCAGCGTCGTCCCGTCCGGGGAGACGTCGAACGCGGTCTCGTCCAGGGCCCGCCCGGGTGCCGGGGTGAGATCGGTCCAGCCGTCCGGCCCCTGGCGAATCAGCCGGTTCTCGGCCGGCCCGAGGTCGTGGTCCCAGTGCCGCACGGGGTAGCCGGTGTGCAGCACCGCGCTCACCCTGGCCTCGGTCCGGGCGGCCCGGCGGGACTCGTCGTCGGCGGTGTCGGCCGAGCCGGGCAGCGTCGGCGACGACGCGACGACGGTGCCCGCGTCGGCGGCGACCGCGACGGCATCGATCCCGCCGGGGCGGGTGCCGGCCGGGCGGGCCTCACCGCCGCCTGCGGGTAGCAGCCAGAGCCCGGCCGGGGGCTCGGAGTCGGACGCGGTGTCCGGATCCGGGCGGGCCGAACGGAACAGCAGGTCGCCGCCGGGCGTGAACACCGGCCCGGACTCGCCGGCCGCGCCCCGGGTCAGCCGTCGCGCCGGCCGGTGCCCGTCCGGGTCGAGCTCCCACAACGCCGTCCGGTAGCGGGTGCCGTCGGGCTCCAGCTCGGCCACCGCGGTGACCAGCCGGGCGCCGTCCGGGGACAGCGCGAGCCCGGACACCCGGGGTAGCGCGACGTAGGCGTCGAGGTCACGGAACGGGCTGGTCTGCTCGGGATCGGTCGCCACCCGAGGAGTTATAGCAAGCAGAGCAGTTATGGCAATCAGGACGGCAGGAGGAGCAGCTTGCCCGTGGTCCGCCTGCCCTGCAGGTCCTCGTGCGCGGCCCGGGCGTCGGCGAGCGGGTAGCGGTGCCCGATCCGGACGTCGAGTCGGCCCGCGCGCACCTCGTCGTAGACGGCGGCGGCGCGTTCGCGCAGCGCGGCGGTGCCGACGATGTGGTCGAAGAGCTTGGGCCGGGTGAGGAACACCGAGCCTGCGGTGTTGAGCCGCTGCGGGTCGACGGCGGGGACCGGGCCGGACGCGGCGCCGTAGAGCACCAGGACCCCGCGCCGGCGCAGGCTCGCCAGGCTGGCGTCGAACGTCGTCCGCCCGACGCTGTCGAAGGCGGCGTCGACGCCGTCCGGTGCGTGCGCGCGGACGGCGGCGGCCAGGTCGTCGACCTCGCTGTAGCGGATCACCTCGGCCGCTCCGGCTCCGCGGGCCAGCTCCTCCTTCGCCGGCGTGGACACCGTCGCGATCACCCGGGCGCCGCGCGCGGCGGCCAGCTGGGTCAGCAGCAGACCGACGCCGCCGGCCGCGGCGTGCACCAGCACCGTCTCGCCACCGCGCAGCGGGATGGTGTCGGTGACCAGGAAGTGCGCGGTCATACCCTGCAGCAGCGCCCCGACGGCGACGTCGTCGGCCACCCCGTCCGGCACCGGGACGGCCTTCTCCCAGGGCACCGCGACCTGCTCGGCGTAGCTGCCCTGGGTCTCCGACCAGGCGATGCGGTCGCCGACCGCGACGCCGTCGACACCCTCGCCCAGCGCGGTCACCCGGCCGGCGCCCTCCATCCCGGCGACGTAGGGCAGCGGCATCGGGTAGATGCCCGCACGCTGGTAGGTGTCGATGTAGTTGACGCCGGCCGCGGCCACCTCGACCAGCACCTCGCCCGGGCCCGGCGCCGGGGCGTCGAGGTCGACGACCTCCAGCACCTCGGGCCCACCGGTCTGCCGCACCTGCATCGCACGCATGGGACCTTCTCGTGATCGATCCGGCTCTCGGATCCCGGGCCGATCATGCCCCTCAGAACGTGTTGTGAAACCCGGTGATCGTCCGGCGCGGCGGTGCTGGTAGCCCGGACGAGGTGTTGATCATCAGTTCGGGTGTGCCCGTGTTCGTGCCGCCCGGCTTATGACTCGTCGTTGACCGATG